>JAKBCS010000138.1 GCA_021807595.1 Planctomycetota bacterium
TCGCGGCGATACGAATGAGAGCGCTCAGCGAGATGTTTTGCTCTGGTCGATGGTTTCCACTTTCGCGCGGCGGGATGAGCGCCACGACTTGGCCGTCCCGCGAAACAAGTACATGAATCTCCGCCTAATCGTCCGGGTGTGCGACGTTTTGCAAAGGAAAATGTCGCAATTGGCGGTTGTCGTTTAGGCTGCGCAGTGCCAATTCTTCACCGTTCACCCAACCGAGCAACTTATTTTGGTGCGTGTTATCGACGGCATTTCTCGACCTTCCGAGCGATCCGCTTCATTGCGTCCAAGTACCGAGGATCCGCCGTATCAATCTTTTCGACGAGGCAATTTTGTGTTCGCTTTCGACGCTCAATCTTCGGGAGCGTTCTTCGGTGGATAGAGAGTGATTCCGATCACGTTATCGCGGTGCATCTCGAATCCGACGCCGAGGGTGTCGTAGCGTCGAATCTCGATGCGATAGGTCGCGTCCTTGGCGACGGGGGCGTCCATCATGAAGTCCTCGGTCGGATCTTCGGGATAGAGATCCATAATGCGACTTTTGCGATCCGTAATTTTGAGACGCCTTCCACTTTCGCCGCGCCGCGCCACCACGGCCAATACCCGCCCTTCGTGAAACACGATGCAAAGTCGATCGTCGGCGCTGCGCTGAACGTCCAAGAAAGGCAAAGTTTCGGCGGACACGCCGAGATCGGCGGCGCGTAGGACGCGGCCGAGATAGTTCGGCGGTCGCTTGCGTCCCCACGGATTCAACGGCCCGCCCTTGACCAGTCGCAACCGCTCCACCACTTCCTGCTGCGGATCGCCGATCTTCACGCCCATCAGCGACTCGCTCTCGCCCTTGGGAGCGCTCGATCGCAAGAACCAGAATAGGGCGATGGAGATGCACGACGAGGCAACGATGAGTGCCAACGCGGCAAAGAACCGTCTACGGTTCCGCGCGAGCGGCTTCTGATATGCGAGCGTAGGCTCGGAGGCCGTGCGCGACGCGATTCTCTCGTCTCTCGCATCTTCCGGCAGCAGTGGAATGTCGTTGGCGTCGCTCAGATCTCTCAGCTGGAGATAGACTTCGACGGCGTTGGCCGGACGCTCGGCTGGATTGGGTTTCAAGCAGCGATCGAGTAGTTCTTGCATCAGCGGCGATGCTTCTGGGCACAGTTCGCACAGTGACTTGCCCGTGACGTAGGGAAGCTGGCCAGTCAGCGCTTCGTGTACTACCAACGCAGCGCTGTACAGATCGGATCGAACGTCGAGGGGCCGACCGGCGAGTTGCTCCGGCGACATATAGCGCGGCGTGCCGAGGATCGCTCCCGGATTGGTCAGCGAGTCGGCTTCATTAGGCTCCCCGCGCCGATAGATGCGCGCGATGCCAAAATCGAGAACGCGAACGTGCAACCTCGCGCCGCTCTCGTGAAGAAGGAACAGATTGTCCGGTTTGATGTCTCGATGAACGATGTCCTTTTCGTGAGCGTGGATGAGCGCCAAAAGTAGCTGCGCGCTCAGCTGTAACCCGGCTGGATAAGGTAACGGTCCCTCGCTTTGCAGTCGTTCGGCCAGGGAACGCCCTTGCAAATACTCCATGACGAGGAACGGACCTCGCTCGGCGTCGAGGCCGAAATCGTGGACGACGACGATGTGTGGATCGCTGAGTTGACTGGCAATGCGGGCCTCGCGTTGAAAGCGAGCGTCGAACGCGGTTTCATGGCGAAGTTCGGGGTTGATGAGCTTGACGGCGACTTCGCGTTCGAGAGTGATGTCGAGGGCGCGATAGACTCGGGCCATTCCCCCTCCCCCGCGCTCTTCGATTAACCGATAGCGTTCTCCGAGGACGAATGGGAGGAGCAGGGGGGGCGAGGTCGGTCGCTCTCCTGCCGGCGGACGATTGGGAGGAGTGAGGGTTGGCGAGGCAAGGGTGGTTTCGGTCAACGGAACGCCGTCGTGGGGGCAGAAGCGCGCGCCCGGCTCCAATTCTACTTTGCAGATCGGACAGTGCATCGCGGTATTTCCCTCGGTGGCCGCCATATGCCGGAGGAGAGCGAGGAGTCGTGGCTCCGTACTTCCCTCCGGCGGCGTCAAAGGGGGACTTCAATTCTTCGACGTTCCGAGATGCCAGAAATCGTCGAACAGTCCCGCCTTCTGTACTTCGATGGCCAGGGGATCTTTCTTGTCTCCTTTTGAGCCGTCCGCCAGTTTCAGGATCGCGTAATCTCCCAACCGAGGATACAGTAGCGCGTTCGTTCCCTCAAAGTCGGCGGCGTGAAAGGTGTGGCCGGAGTTCAGCACGACGTAATACATCGTCGAAAGAGGACTCGGATAGATCATCGCCGGGACGTGATCTGCAGAGGAGTATTCCTTGCCGTCGAGGACAATTTTCTCCTTGGTCCACTTCAACGGCAAACCTTCGAGAACTTGGGCAATCAAGCTGTTTGACGAGGGATCGCCAAAGAGGATGAGGTGATGGCTGGTCATGTCTTGTGCTTCGACTTCCACGTCGTCCTTGATGGGCAGCTTGCCGCGAAAGTATTTCGACCACTCTTTTCGGAATCGCTCCAGATTGGCCTTGGCATATTCTTCGGTGCCCGCGTGCCAGGGCGTCCCCGTCCCGCGCACGCACAGAAAGGGTGAAGTGAAGGCATCGTCGATTGGCCCTTGTAAGCCGTTTGACTTCTGCGGTCTGCGGATTTGTTCGACCTCAATTCTCTCTGGAAGAACGCTGCTCCAACGGTCGTCTTGCCGCTTGAGATAGACGAACAACGAAGAGGGGTTGTTAGCCGGTTGAACCGGCATGGCCTCGACCCGTTGACCGTCGATCTGCACGACGGCCGCTTGTCGCAAGGCACCGGGAGGCATGAGGAGCCGCAGCAGACGCACGTTCTTCGTGGCGATCTTAAATCCCTCGTCGGTGTGTTCGGCATCGATAGACGCCCGTTCGTAATGGTGCTGAAGCCCGACGAGATAAACCCAGGCACATGCGGGATACTTCAGGGTGTAGGTCGTGAAGCGGACGCGGGGCGGATATTCGGATCGACCTTTGTTAAGGTATTCCTCGCGCGCCTCGGCCATCTTCTTCTGCCACTCCGGCGGAAATTGATGGGCCAACTTCGGCGCGACCAACAACTTCATCGGGATGTCCAGCTTGTGGAGACGTTCTTCGATATTCTGCGCCGCCCGCAGCTGCGGATCAATTTCGCCTCCGTAAGCCACAACCGGTACGTTAAAGGCATTCTCGGCGTAATCGACGGCGTCGTAGATATGCAGACAAGCCTCTTGTTGCGGCGGGAGCTGGGCGGGTAAATCCTTGATGTAGCCGTGCGTCGTCGTGAACCCCGCGCCGGGGCTGATGACGCACCACTGATCGGGGTAGTGCAGCCCTAAATGCCACGTCCCCGCTCCCCCCATCGAAAAACCGCGCAGCACCACCCGATTGGGATCGACGAATTGCATCCGATTTTGGAAGCGTTGCAGCGCGAGGAAATGATCGACCGCCTCCATGACATCGCGTTCGCCGGCCCAACGATAGGCGTTGTTGCCCCGTCCGTAGAGATCGAGCCGAATGTAGTCCTGAGTTTTCGGAGCGTCTTTGTCTCCATTAAACTGATGCAGGAAACTCACTTCGGTCAACCGGTTGTTGCGCCCATGTAAGACGACTTCGAGCCGCCATTTTCGCAACTCCTTGCCAAAGTCGGCCGGGAGCGTGGCGGCGTAGGGCTGTACGGAACCGTCGATGCGCGAACGATAACCGTGAACGACGGATCGTCCGGTAGTTTGATACCAGGGCGCATCGCCCTGCGCGCGATGGCTGGCTCGTATCAAACCGCGTTCGAGCGCCTCGATCGTCCAGTCTCCGGATTCCTTCTGATAAAACTCCTTGTGCTGTGTGATCCATACGGCAGCCTTTAGGTACACCTCGATATCGGCGAGATGGAGATCGTGAACGTTCACGCGGCGAAACTGTTCCAACCGGGCATTCAGTTTGTCCTTGAGATCGTCAATTTTGTTGAGCGTTTCTTCCTTGGGCGCAATCGGCGGCGGCGGGGCGTATTGTGCCATCACCAGCGCCGCTCCCAGAACGCATGCCGTAGTTGCCGAGAAGATCCGAACCCATCGAGATGCCATCATCCAACACCGCCCTTGTTCGCGAAGCAGATTTTGAGAAAGACGTGTTGTTGACGATACTCCGCAGAGCGAAAAGTCGCAAGCGCGTCAGCTATTTTTTTAAGGAGTGCGTCGATTGCAGGGACAGAGTCAAAACTATCTGTCCCGGCGCGGCGCGGCGGCGCAATTCGAGGCGATCGATGAATTGCAGACCGGCGAGGAAGCCGTCCACGCCTTGGGCCACCTCTTCTCGACTCGAGGAGCAATGGTCGGCGAGGAACTGGACGATGGGTTCGCGGCGTTGTTTGACGTATCCGCGCCAGTCTTTGAACGACACGCGCAGCAGCGGTACGGAGCCGCCGGACGACGGAGCGGCGGAGGGGGCGGTGTGCGCGAACGATTTGATCTCATCGAGCGAGCTTGAGACCACGAGATAGCCGTTGAGTAAGCCGTAAGAGGGCTGAAATCCAGACGGCAAATTTCCAGTCAGGTAACGCACTTCTCGACCGTTCACCTCGCCGGTCTTAAGCGACAGGAGGCGCTCCGTCTTCTGGCCATTGTGTAGAAAGACGAGCAAGCGCGCCGCGAAATCGAGGAGGCCGAGCAGCTTGGGTTCGATGGGCCTCTTCGACCGTTTGTCGTCCACTCGCAGAGCGAAGAGGGAGCGAGGCAGCCAATTCTTGTCGGAGGCGGCGGGAGCGCGGACGCACAGCCCCCAATCGGGTCCCAAGGCCGGCATCACCTCGCCGACGAAGTTCTCTTCGCCCAGGAGTGCTTGAAACTGCCGATTCAGGGCGGCGTGCAGTCTTTCGCGCTGTTGCGGCGTCAGAAAGCCGCCGATCGCTTCCAGAAGCGCCGTACCGTCCACTCGTCCACCTGCCGCCAACAACGCCGAGTCTGGAAAGCGCCGCCACGTCTCGCTCGGAATTGTCGCCGCTTCAAACAGTCGCCGGGCGGCTGGCGGGAGCGCTTCGGTGCGCGCTCGCACCCCCAGCGACAGATGGACCTCGCGCTCCGCTGGCGAGAAGGAGACGACCACGCTCTCCAAGGCCTTCCAGTAGAGCGCGAACTGCTTGACGGCAGTGAGGCGCTCAACCGGAGCGGCGGCAATCTTGGCGTTCAACTCGGCATCGAACGCGCGCGGATTGACCCATACGGCCAACAGCGCGCGCTCCGCATCGAGTTCACTCAGCCGCCGAACCGACTCGGGAACCGCGTTGGCCACCTGGATGTAGTCGAGGTCGATTATCTGCCGAATCATGTCTTCTTGCGGCGACACGGCCAAGATGGGGCCGTGGAGGTAATAAAAGGTCGAAGGTTTGTATCCCTCGGCGCGCTTGACGTGTTCCAGACGCCGATAGTAGACGACGTCTTTGTGCCGGCATTGTTCAACGGTCTTCAGTTCTCCTTCGTCCTTTTGCACCTTATTGATGCTTTCGATGAGTTCGACAAGGACTTTTTCGTTGCGAGCGCGAAGGAGGAGAACGCCTTGTTCCTGTCCCGGTTTGCCGGGTGGACCGGGGCGATAGGCCAGCACCAACGCGTCGCCAAGGATGTCCTCGCGCAGCCGCTTCCAATCGAATCCGAGTTTATCTTTCATCTTCGATTCGATGCGGTCGAGTTTTTTCAAGTCATCGCCGGCTCGGATTTTGACGCCGACCGGCGATTGCCTCAGCTGTTGGAGGAACGGCGAATCGCGTAAAGCGTCGGCCTGGCCGCGCAGATCTTGGATCACGACGCAGAAACCGACCGAATCCGGCACCAAACGCAACAATTCTTCGCGCGGTCCGGCGGCCGGTGACGCGGCGGGCAGCAGCGATGCCAGCAATAGAATCGAAACGTACTTCCGCATGATCGCGTCACCTCTACCACGGTTTCACAGTCCGCTTGGCTCCGTGTCCATCGGCGGCAACTCGCGCAAGAACAGACCGACGGCGCGGCGCGCGGAGTTTGTAACCGGCTCCAAACCTTCCGAGACGCCTTGGCCTGCCTCGCGCAGCGGACGAGCGGTCGCCTCTGCCGAAAGGAGATCAACTTTCGGCAGCGTTGGGCTGGGAACCTGGGAGACCCACCGTCTCGTTTGTTCGACGGTCTCATTGGCAGTTTGGGAGGTCAGCGAAGTAAACACTTCACCCAACTCTGCGGCCGAATCGCGCAGCGTCGGCGCGGCCTCTTCTTTTGGCAGCACCGGCACGGACGCCGATTCATCCGGTTCCCGCTCGATTGACGGCGAGAGGCGCATACCGTGAAACCGCACGATCAGAGCCAGCACAATGCCGGCGGCAAGAGCAAGCCCCATCACCCATCGTTGGCGCATCCGTCGTCTTCGGTCGAGGAATACCGCTTCGATAATCCTCGCCTCTAGCCCCAGAGGAGGCGCAGGATCCGGCCATCGTTGCAACCCCTGTTGCAGACGTTGGGCCGCCTCGACAAGAACGGAGCAATCGGGGCATTCGTGTAGATGCGCCGACCAAAGCGGCGACTCTTCTACGCTTTCCCCATCAAGTCTTCGTTGCAGCCATTCGTGCGCGAAGGAACAATTCATGTTGGTTCTCTTCCATTCCGAGCCGACGATTGTTCCTCGGCACCGTCGCCAACCATGCCGCGACGACGCAAGAAATTCAAGATCTCCAGCCGGGCGCGGTGTAGCCAAGTCTTGATCGTGCCGACCGGACGATCCATCGCCAGCGCGATGTCTTCATACGGTTGACCCCGTTCGTGAAACAACACGAAGGCGGTGCGATATTCCAGCCGCAGTTCGGCGACGGCGGCTTCGATCTCCCGAACCAATTCACCGGAATCGTCGGCAGGAGGCGCGGGAACCGAGTCCTGAAGATAATCGACCAATTCCGGACGGCGAGTACGTTTGGCGAGCAAAGTCCGGCAACGATTGACGGCGATCCTCAAGATCCAAGGCCGCAGGGGTCGCTGCGAATCCCAGCGCCGCAGACTGCGAAAAATACGCAAGAATACCTCTTGCGTCACGTCCTCGGCATCGTGGCGATGATGGAGCAGCCGCACGCAGAGACCGAATACATCGCCCTGAAAGCGATTCACCAAAAGGCGCACCGCTTCCGCGTCGCCATGCAGGCAGCGTCGAACCAGCATCGCATCATTGTCGGCGTTCACATTGCCTACCTGCGTCCACGTCTCCAAGGAAGATACTCAACGAAACCCAAACAAGTTTCGGCACCTTACCTTAAGACAACGAATTCTCCCTGTCAACCGCCGTCGGGTATGGATATCGAGACGCGATCGACCGAGGGGCATTTCAAAGGCCGGAGGATTACCAACGCGGCGAAACCAGTATTTGGCGTTCGGGAAGTGAAGAAGAGCAATACATCGTCGAAATAAAGCCAGTGCCACGTCCAGACAAAGTTTTCGGGTTGTCAAGACCGTCGTTCTTTAAGAGTCTGTTCCGAAAGCTCCCCTCTCCCCCTGTACTCGGAGGAGAGGGGCTTCTGGAACATACTCTAAGAACTTTCCCATCAACAAGTAGGTTCCCAAGAACAAGAAGTATATTGTGCGGCTTACGGACGGGGTACGGGCGATTTGGGAAGCGACCATCAAAGAAGAAAAGGGCAAGTCGGAGAAACCGCGGCGGGCGACGATCTTGCTCAAGGCTGATGCCGATGGACCGGCCTGGAACGATGCCAGGATCGAAGAAGTCGTCGGCTGCCGGACCCGGACGGTCGAGAATGTGCGCCAAGCCTTCGTCCTCGAAGGCTAATCAGCCTCCTACGATACGAAGGACTGGCGTACCAATGGAAAGAGACCCAAGGAGGCGCTCGAGGGAACTATCAACGATTGCACCATCCTCGCCTGCCCCATTTCACAAGAGCGATCGAGCCGATCGTCAAGTCGTTTCGGAAACCAAGCGAGACTCTTCCGACCCGATCCTATGCAACTGTGTCCTTGCCCATCGAGCTTCGCGCCGTCGATTTTTCTCGATATCGAGTTTACCGCCGTCCGTGCGATTTTGAATTGCCCAACGCTCGCGGTTCGATTCGTTCGCAAATACAATGTTCGCAGGCCAATTGCGCCGCGAACGCACGGTTCGGTCTCGAACCGGGGTTCGGGACAATGCTATTTTCGGACGGGAGCATTATGACAGTCTATCGGACTAAACGTATCGTGTTACTTCTCTTTGTAACGTTCCTCGTCGTCTCACTCCGGACGACTTACGGCGAGGAAGCGAAAAGCGATACGTCGCCGTATAAGCGGTTGAAGTTTCGCTCCATCGGCCCGGCGGCGGGGGGGCGGGTTTGCCGGGTGGCCGGAGTGCCGGGAGATCCGCTCACCTGCTATGCCGCCACTGCCGCCAGTGGGCTATGGAAATCGACCGACGGCGGCATTCGCTGGAAGCCGATCTTCGACAAACAATCCACTTCGACGATTGGCTCACTGGCCATCGCGCCGTCCGATCCGAATGTGATTTACGTTGGATCGGGAGAGGCGAATATCCGCGGCAATATCGAAGTCGGCAACGGGATTTACAAGTCCACCGATGCGGGCAAGACGTGGAAGCACGTTTGGAAACAGGAAGGTCAGATCGGCACCACGATTGTCCATCCGACGAACCCCGACATCGCTTTCGCCGCCGTGCTGGGTCATGCGTTCGGTCCCAATCCGGAGCGCGGCGTTTATCGCACTTTGGACGGAGGCAAGAGTTGGCAGCGCGTTCTGTTTAAGGACGCCGACACCGGCGCGTCCGATGTGTGTTTCGATCCGTCGAATCCCCGTGTCCTCTTCGCCGGTCTGTGGCAAGCACGGCGGCGACCGTGGGAACTCGTCAGTGGAGGGCCGGGCAGCGGATTGTATGTCTCCCGCGACGGCGGCGAGAGTTGGACGCAGCTCGTGCCACCCCAGGGGGGAGAGGACAAGGGTGAGGGCGATGCGCCCAAGGGCAAGAAATACGCCAAGGGATTGGCCGAAGGTGTTTGGGGCAAGATCGGCGTGGCCGTGGCCCCGTCGGATGGACGGCGCGTGTATGCGCTGATCGAAGCGGAGAAGGGAGGACTGTTTCGCAGCGACGATGGCGGCGATACTTGGAAGTTGGTCAACGATCAAAGGTCCATTCGCCAACGGGCTTTCTACTACACCACGCTGACCGTCGATCCGCGCAATCCCGATGTCGTTTGGTGTCCGCAGGTGCCGTTGCTCAAAAGCATCGACGGCGGAAAGACGTTCGAGAAAGTCAAAGGGCCGCATCACGGCGATCATCACGACGTCTGGATCGATCCCAATAACCCCCAACGCATCCTCAACGGCAACGATGGCGGGGTCGATGTCTCGAGCAACGGCGGGGCGACGTGGTTTGCTCCCCCGTTGCCGTGGGGCCAGTTCTATCACATCAGCGTCGATACGCGCTTGCCGTATCATGTGGCCGGGACGATGCAAGACATTGGTACCGGCTCGGGGCCGAGCAATAGTCTGTCGTTGGCCGGGATCGCGCCGGGCGACTGGCATCACGTCGGCGGCGGTGAGACGGGGTTCACCGTCTCCGATCCCACCGATCCGAACATCGTCTACGCCGGAGAGTACGGCGGCTACATCTCGCGCTACGATCATCGCACCCGCCAAGCTCGCAATGTCAGCGTTTACCCCTTTAATCCCTCCGGACACGATCCGGTAAATCTCAAATATCGCTTCCAATGGACTGCGCCTATCTTGCTGTCGCCGCACGATCATCGCGTTCTCTATCACGCCGCCAACGTCCTCTTCCAAAGCAGAGACGCCGGGCGCAGCTGGAAAGCGATCGGCCCCGACCTGACGCGCAACGACAAGAGCAAACAGAAATGGTCGGGCGGCCCCATCACCGGCGACAATACCGGTGTCGAAGTCTACGGCACCATCTATGCCCTCGCCGAGTCGCCGAAGGAGCGCGGAGTGCTGTGGGCAGGCAGCGACGACGGCTCGGTTCACGTTTTGCGCGATGGAGAATGGAGCGACGTATCGGCCAACATCAAAGGGCTGCCCGCATGGGGAACGGTACGCTGTATCGAACCCTCTCCTTTCGATGCCGGGACGGCTTATGTCGTAGTGGATGCCCACAAACTCGACGACCGCAAGCCGTATTTGTTCCAGACGAAGGACTACGGCAAGACGTGGCATCGATTGGGACAAATCGATGCGCTGGAGGGATACCTACACGTCGTCCGCGAGGATCCGAGGCGCAAAGGGTTGCTGTATCTCGGCGGAGAACGCGGGCTGTTCGCCTCGTGGGACGACGGCAAGAAATGGATGCCGTTGCGCCTCAACTTGCCGACCGTCGCCGTCACCGATCTCGTTGTCAAGCACAACGATCTCGTCGTCGGCACCAATGGCCGATCCATCTGGATTCTCGACGATTTGACGCCGTTGCGTCGGGAAGTATCGGAAGCCAAGGAAGGCCCTTTGGATCTTTTCCCGACGGAGCCGGCGGTGCGCTATCGCTATCATGCGACGTTGGGCGGGAAGAAACCGCTGGGCGCGGGGCAGAATCCATCGCCGGGCGCGATGCTGCATTATGTTTTGCCGAAGAAGCCGACCGGCGATCTCGTATTGGAAATCTTCGACGACAAGGAGAAACTCGTCTCTCGGCTGACGAGTAAGAAAGCGCCGGAAGAAAAGCCGGATCGCGAAGATTACTCGTCTGAAAAGTATAAAATGCCGACGCTGTCCCTCGAATCGGGCTTGCATCGCCTAGTCTGGGATCTGCGCTATCGGGGAGCCGAGAAGATTCCCGACGCCAAAGTGGACAGCGGCGAACCGAATGAGGGACCGCTGGTGAATCCCGGCGTCTACACGTTGAAGCTGACGGCGGACGGACAGACGCGAACGACGAAGCTGCGCGTCTTGCCCGATCCGCGCACCGTTCCCGCTGGCATCTGGGCGCGCACCGCATCGAGATTGGCCGCCGGCGGACAAGCCCTCACTCCCGAAGCGATTTTGAACCAAGTCGAGTCTCCGGCTCAGGCCAAGGAACTGCGGGAGCAACTCGAAGAGACTTTGAAGGTGCGCGATGCCATCACCGAGTTGGCGCAAACGGTCGAGCAGATTCGTCGTGTCAAGCGCCAGTTGATCGCGCGGAACGAGCTGCTCCATGACGACCGTCGCGCGGAGCCACTGGTCCACGCCTCGCGCGAACTCCTACCTCGGCTCGTTGCGTTGGAGGACAAGCTGCACAATCCCAAGGCCAAAATCGCTTACGATATATTGGCCCAAAAGGGCGGGGCGAAATTGTACTCGCAACTGGTTTGGCTGTTCGAGATGCTGAAAGACAGCGACGGCACGCCGACGGAGTCCGTCCGCGACGCGGTTGCCGAACAATGCGAGTTGCTGCGGAATTATCGCAACGAATGGGAGAGACTAACGATGAAGGAACTAGTCGAACTGAACGCGCGAGCGAAAAAACTGGAGTTGCCAACGGTCGTCCTACCGGCTTCGACCGGCCGAACGAGGTAGCGGCGCGCGGCTTCGCTCGTCGCGCGCCGCGTCCTCCACGCCGCGTGCGATGAGCAGACGCCGCCGTTTGTAAACCTATCGAATCGCCGGTTATCACCACCGTTAACAAACCTTAACAGCACGACGTTGCCTCGAAAGGCATCCGCGCCGACGAATCGGGACGATGGATGTGTTAACGTGTTTATTTGCAAGTGGTTGCATCGATAGCAAAGGCTGAAGCCGAAGCCGTCCCTGCCGTACCGGCCAAGAATCGCCGTCTGGCACGTCATATGCAAATACCTTTCTATCGCTCGAGCGGGGATGAGAGCGACGCAATCGGTGGATGCGTCTGGCTCTTCGGACACAGGACGGCGGGAACGGCCAATGGCGGCCGCTTCTTTCTTCGGGGTAATGTCAATCATGCAAACCGTCATTCGACCTACTTTACAATCGTTGCGAAGCATGCCGACGTTGCATCAAGTCGCGGAATCTTGGGGCCGTCTGGAGCTAAAACTGGAGACCGAGGACACACGCTACTGGATCACCACCGAAGGCGTGTCGCGCAAAACCAGCGGCACGCCGATCAATTACGTCGTGAACTACGTCACCGTCGAGAAACTCACCGAAGACGGCAACTGGGATTTGAAAGCCGTCTACAGCCCCGAAGCCTGGAAACTCTCCCAAGCGTTCGACTACTGCCAGATTCTCTATCAAGATCTCAACCGCCTCAATGCGGGCCTGGAAAAACGATTTGCCTGGGAGTTAGTCCACGAGCGCGATGCCGTGCAGGCCGAGATCGAGCGCGTCAACAAAATCATCTACGAACTATCGGATAAGGTGCGCTCCCGCGCCTGATCGTGAAGCTACCCCTTTGTGTCGCCGAGACTCGCCGCCGACCGGAGAGCCGTCCACAGGCACCCCCCGCCTGTACGGACGGCGATCCGGTCGGTATACTTGAGCGAGTAGATAAGAAGCCGGGGTGGTGAAATGGCATACACGGTGGCCTTAGGAGCCACTGCTCGAAAGGGCGTGCGGGTTCGAGTCCCGCCCCCGGCATTTAGCCGTCTGCTAAGTGACCTTAAGTGACTATATCCCATGCCGGTTCTATCCACGATCTCCTCCATTCCTCTTCCATTGCTCATCACCGGTATCTCCGGCGTGGCCGGCTACAATGCCTTGCCGTATTTCCAGCAGCGCTATCCCGGTCAGGTAATCGGCATTCGACCGACGCAGACGTGGCAGCTGAGCGGAACCGGCATCCTCGCGGTGGACACGCAAGATCGAGACGGATTGTTCGAGCTGTTTGAGGTCCACGGCTTTCGTTCGGTCCTTAACTGTACCGGCAACTGCGCGCTGAAATCGTGCGAACTTGATCCGAGCATGGCACGGCGTACCAACGTCGTCAGCGCCGAAAATGTGGCCGCCGCGGCCAAGACATTCGGGGCACGCCTGGTGCATTTGTCGTCGGATCTCGTCTACTCCGGCGACGGCGACGGTGGCTATGTCGAAACGGATCCGGTGGATCCCGTGACGATGTACGGCAAGACCATGGCGCAGGGCGAAGAGGCGGTGTGGGAATCCGGCGCGGAAGCGGCGATCCTACGCATCTCGCTGCCCATGGGACCAAGCTTCAATCGTCACGCCGGGGCCATCGACTGGATTCAATCGCGATTCCGACACGGCCGCCCCGCGACACTGTATTTCGATGAAGTCCGCTCCTGTACCTATACCGACGATTTGAATCGCGTCTTCGAGTTGTTCTTGGCTGGGGGGCAGACGGGACTGTATCACGCCGGGGGGCCGCGCGCTCTAACGCTTTATCAGATCGCACAAATCGTCAATCGCATCGGCGGCTACGATCCACATTTGCTGAAAGGCTGTCCGCGTTTGGACGCCGGACCCATGCCGCCTCGCGCCGGCAACGTAAGCATGAACAGTGAAAAGCTGATCACGGCGCTCGGCCATCAGCCCTTTCAGCCGTGGCCGGTCGGCGACGAATTGTTCCCCGGTCATCGCCGCTGGCACCACGAACGCCCCGAAGAGGAGCGAGGATCGTTGGAATGGTTGTCGGAGCGGTTGTATCGCTATCCGCCGCCGCGCCGCTGCGTCGGCTAGAGCAAACGGGCGCTCTCGCGTCTTGGCGAAGGACTGAACAGCGCTTGCAGCAAGCGCGACGCGCGGTAGCGTCCCTGACGATGGTATGCCTCAATCGTTTCTGGCAGACTGACGGCGCGCGCGACGCCGACGGGCCATTCGATCTCCAAATCTCCCGCATGGGCCAGACCCGCCACTTGCTGCATGGCCTGCAATTCGACAATTTCCATCGGTAATAGCTCGATAATCCTAAAGTGCTCGTCGCCTCGTTCTCGCAACGCTTTCAGGTTTTCTTCTCCCGCCTTTCCCAAAGGCAACCCAATCGCTTTCACCGTGGCCACAACCACCCGATGGTAGTCGCCCCAATGCTCCAGCAACCGTTTCAAGTAGGCGGCTACCGAGATGGCGCTGCGCTCTGCCAAAAACAAGATTCCGGTACGGACGTCGCCGCCTCCCGCCGCCTCGCGGACACGCAGGGAAAGATGATAGGTAGGCTTCCCCGTCCTGGGCGGTGGAACGCGATCCACTTCCCAAACGCCATAGCGATGATCCGCGTCCCGGCATTGCACCAGTGCGGAATACACCAACCCGGCCAGATGATCGGCATCGTCGGGAAATGTATGGGGTTCGTGCTGAGACCGTTCAACGATCTCGGCCCATTTTTCGTTGATTTTGTTGTCGATGACCGTGTGCATCTCCTCGGGTTTGGGATTCACACGGCCATTGGTTTCGGGCAAACCAACGTCCGGCCAGGTTCTCAACCATTCGAGCGGGCCAAAGCTGGTCAAAGTGGCCTGCTGATAGCGCCAGCCGCGACTCGCCTTGTTGATGGCATCTCGCGGTCGAATTTCCGCCCGGTCGCCGAGCGCTTGCTTGAACCACTTTTCGCCGATCGGAAACAGTGCGTCTTCCGTGCCGCGATTGTTAACTCCTTCGATGGAAGCATACGGTTTCAGAAAAATGCGAAGAC
>JAKBCS010000015.1 GCA_021807595.1 Planctomycetota bacterium
GTGGCAACGAGTGGGAACCGCTTACGAACGGCTTGCCTCAAGAGAACTGCTTCGTCAACGTGTTGCGCGACGCCATGGCCGTCGATAAACTCGATTCGTGCGGAGTCTATTTCGGCACCTCGGGTGGACAAGTATACGCCTCCACCGATTCGGGCGACAGTTGGACAGCGATTGTTCGCGATCTTCCCTATGTTTTGTCCGTTGAGGCGCAAACTTTGCCGTAATGAGAACCCACCGCGGCGTGGGCATTAGCCGCGCCGCACTTTGACCGTCTCCCCATGCAGCTTTCGACCGATTGAGACTTGGAGGAAAGCCTTATGCCATCGGCAACGCAAACCACTTCGGTTTCGACATGGAACTTTTGGGCCGGCTGGATCATGAGTCTTGTATCGGGCCTGTTGATGTTACTGGATGGGGCGATGAAACTGGTCAAGCCCCCACAAGTCATTGAGGCCACCACAAAACTAGGCTATCCGGAAAGCATCATTTCTGGTTTGGGGATCGTTCTAGGCGTTTGCACGCTAATCTATCTGATTCCACGCACTGCTTTTCTCGGCGCTATTCTTCTGACTGGCTACCTGGGCGGCGCGGTCGCCAGCCATGTGCGCTTGGAGGAAGGATTGTTTCCTACACTTTTCCCCGTGGTATTCGCTTCCGTGCTTTGGGGAGGGCTTGTCTTGCGCGACCCGCGTCTGCGCGCCCTATTATCCCTGCGAAGTTAGGTCGGAGCTATCCGCTATGATCCGAGTCGTGCTGCCGTATCATTTACGCGAATTGGCGAGCGTCGGTGCCGAGGTGCATCTTGAGGTTGATCCACCCATCACCCAGCGCTCGCTGGTCGACGTTTTGGAGTCGCGTTATCCGGCCCTATGCGGCACGATTCGCGATCGACTCACCCAGCAACGCCGACCGATGTTGCGCTTCTTCGCCTGTGCAGAGGATCTGTCCCACGAGTCGCCGGACGCTCTCCTGCCCGATGCCGTGATTTCCGGAGAGGAGCCGTACTTCATCGTCGCCGCCATCGCAGGGGGATAGCCCCGTTGAGTAATTTGTGGTGTCGGGATGGGATTTGTCCCCGCTACTCCCGTGGCATTTTCTGGTCGATGGCTTCGAGAACTTCGGAAGGCTGAAGGCGAGTCAAAAAACGATCCGGTCGAAAGAGCCAACGGACGACGCCTTGGGAATCCACCAGGATCGTAGTGGGTGCGGCCGTGTCGCCGCCGTCGGGCGCGGAATTGGGATGGAGGACATCCAACGTCTCCGAGAGCTTTTTGTCGTCGTCGTAGACGACAAGCAAATGCGGATATTCGGTCTGCGTGACCCTGGCATTGTCTCGATCTTCCACCGAGATTGCCACGATTTGAACTTTTCTCTTCTCAAACTCTTGCCACTGATCTTCGAGCTGACCCAGCTCGGTCATGCAGACCCCTCACCACCGACCGCGAAAGAATACCAGAACGTGTCTCCGATCGCCCTTAAGCTCCGAATTCGTGAAAGCTGAGCCATCCGACCGATTACCTTGGAAGGCGGGGATCGACTTCCCGACCCGAACAGGCCCTTTATATTCCGGCAGTTTGATGATTACCGCCAGGCCATACCACTGAATTGCAGCAAACAGGGCAACGAACACAAGGGCGGCCCATCTCGAAACGGTTCGACGGCGAACGACGGCCGCGAGGAGGCAGAGAACGGCCAGCGTGGCGAGAGCGGGACTGTACCAAGGTACCGCCAAGTGTTTTAGCGCAAACTCGACCGCGAAGAGCGTCGGTCCCAGCAGGCAAAGAAAGACGCCTGCCCAGAAAAAAGCTCGACCGGATCGGCGCGGATCAGGGTTCGAGGCGTTCGCCGGCTCGGCCATGTGGTATCCCCTCCACTACCCACTCAAAGAAAGGTAGATGAAGAATCGTACACGATGCCTAGTAATCTACGACCTGTCATCCACATATCACCGTAAACTTCATTTATATTGGCCGGTATTCTCCGCACCACCGCTAATCGTCGCTCGCTCGGCATCTATTCTCTGCCTTCGCTCACCTTACATTCGTGGCTCGGCGGCATTTTCAGAGGCACAATTGATTTGCGACGGAGTTCCTTCCGCTTTATCCTTGGCATCGCCGACATACCGGGAGTAGAGAAATGGGGCAGCGACGAAGGATTGATGGTTTGCGCATCATCATCACCGGGGCATCACAAGGTATTGGTAAGGCGTTGGCCGAGGCGGCGGCACGGCGCGGGGCGCGTGTGTTGGCGGCTGCCCGCTCCGAAGAGTTGCTGGACGACTTGGCCGCGGAGGTGCGCGCTGGAGGAGGACTGATCGAGACCGTTTGTGCCGACATCACCGAGCGGGCAGACCGCGAGGCGATGGCGGGAGCGGCTCTGCGTCACTACGGCGGCGTCGATGTACTCGTGAACAATGCTGGCATCGGCGCGACGGGGCATTTTGCGGAAGCCAGCCCCGAACGGCTCCGCAAGATCATGGAAGTCAATCTGTTCGCTTTAGCCGAGACGACACGGCAGTTTTTGCCCTTGCTTCGTCTGGGCACGACGCCGGCCATTTTGAACATCTCCTCGATTGCCGGCAAGCGAGGCATCCCGGCCCGCAGCGATTATTCGGCCAGCAAATTCGCCGTCCAAGGTTTCAGTGAGGCGTTGCGGGCTGAATTGGCTAAAGACGGAATCGACGTTTTAGTTGTGTGCCCGGGTCTGACACAGACGAATTTCTCTCACAACATGCTGGAGCAAAAAGCCGCGTTGCAGCTCGATCATCTGCGCGGCATGACGGCGGAAGCGGTGGCCGAGTGTTGTTTGCGATCCCTCCAACGCGGACGGAATGAAGTCTCTCTCTCGCTCGGTGGACGACTGATCGTTCTGGTCAATCGCTTTTTCCCTCGCTTGGCCGATCGGATTGCCAAACGCAAGGTTTACAATCTGTTCCGCGAGGAAATCGCCGCAGGGGGACCACGGCTGCCGACGCCTACCTCGGTTGTAAGCGGCAAACGGTAGCCAGCGGGCGACTTGCCTTCTTCCCGTTGCCTTTCGCTTCCCTCGTGCGCGCCTCCGTTGGTTTTCCTGTGTCCGTTTTCTATAATCGCTCCAAACATGAACCGCGGACACAGGAGCCGACATGGCAGCCGAGAAAATTACCAGCAGAGCCAAGGATTATTCGCAGTGGTATCTCGATATCGTCAACCGCGCTGGACTCGCCGAGAACTCCGACGTGCGCGGCTGCATGGTCATCAAGCCGCACGGCTACGCCATCTGGGAAAAGATTCAGCGCTCACTCGACCGGCTGTTCAAGGACACCGGACACGTTAACGCTTATTTCCCTCTGTTTATTCCTAAATCTTTCCTTGCTCGCGAAGAGCAGATGGCCGAGGGATTCGCCAAAGAGTGCGCCGTCATCACCCACCATCGGCTGAAAGCCATTCCCGGCGGAGGCGTCGAGGTTGACCCCGAGTCGAAGCTCGAAGAGCCGTTGATCGTTCGCCCCACTTCCGAAACGATCATCTGGAACAGCTATCGCAACTGGGTGCAGAGTTACCGCGATCTACCGCTGCTTATCAATCAGTGGGCCAACGTAGTCCGTTGGGAGATGCGCACGCGCCTCTTTCTGCGCACTGCCGAGTTTCTTTGGCAAGAAGGCCACACCGCGCACGCCACCCAGCAGGAGGCCGAAGAGGAGACGCGACGGATGGTCGAAGTGTATCGGACCTTCGCGGAAGATTGGATGGCGATGCCGGTACTGGTCGGTCCCAAGAGCGAGGGGCAAAAGTTTCCCGGCGCGATCTATACGCTCTGCATCGAGGCGATGATGCAGGACAAAAAAGCTCTGCAAGCGGGTACGAGCCATTTCCTCGGTCAAAACTTCGCCAAGGCGTTCGACGTGAAGTTTCAGGATCGAGACGGCAAGGTCGAATACGCTTGGGCCACCAGTTGGGGCGTCTCGACTCGCCTCATCGGCGGACTGATTATGACCCATAGCGACGATCAAGGTTTGGTGCTGCCTCCCCGGCTGGCTCCGATTCACGCCGTCATCGTGCCGATCTACAAAACGGCGGAGGAGAAATCGGCCGTACTCGAAGCGGCGAACAAACTGGCGCAGAGCATCCGCGATCTTCCGCTGCGCGAATGGCTAACCTACGAGCCGGTTTCGGTTAAAGTCGATGACCGCGACCAGTATCAACCGGGATTCAAGTTCAACGAGTGGGAGTTAAAGGGCGTGCCGGTGCGCGTCGAACTGGGACCAAAAGACCTCGCCAAAGGCTCTTGTGTTTTGGCCCGCCGCGATCTACCCGGCAAGGAAGCGAAAGAGATGGGAGTGCCGTTGGCGAACGCAGCAACGCGGATCGGGGAAATGCTTAAGGCGATGCAGACGGCATTGTTCGATCGCGCTCGCGACTTCCGCGACCAGAACATCCATGAGGTCGATTCCTACGACGATTTCAAAATGCGAATCGAACAGTCCGGCGGCTTCTTCCTCGCCCATTGGGACGGCACGCGCGAAACCGAGGACCGTATTGCCGCCGAGACGAAGGCAACCATCCGCTGCATTCCCTTCGATCGCAAGCAGGAAACCGGCAAGTGCATGGTAACAGGTCAACCCTCCGAGGGCCGTGTTGTCTTCGCCAAGGCGTATTGATTGAAATGCCGCGAGGAAGGAAGGTCGAATGCTCTGACGACTCAGCGACCGTCTCTTCGCTGTACTCAGGGGAGAGGGGCTTCTCGGATCGTTTCTGACTCTCCTTCAGAATCGGCGCGGCGAAGACGATAAAGAACATGGGGTAAGTCTTTGTAGATTACCTCGCCTTCCCGCCGGAAGCCCGCTTTTTGCATGACGCGCTCCGAGGCTCGGTTGGTCGTCAGAGTGAAACAAACGATGTCCGGTAGATTGAGTACGGTGAAGGCGACACGAATGCTCTCGCGCGCCAATTCCACCGCCAGGCCGCGACCCCAGAACTCGGGGAGAAAGCTGTAGCCCACTTCGATCTCCTCGCGCCCTCCGATCTCGACGCGATGCAGTCCGCCGCGTCCCGCGAAGATTCCCGTCTCTCGTTCGCGCGCCAACCACAATCCGTATCCATAAATGCGCCAATGTTCGAGGTGATTGTTCAGCCAGGCCCGCGTTACCTCCGGCGATCGCAACCCCCCGAGCGTGGCCATGACGCGCGGGTCGAGGTGCATGCGCGTCAAATCGTCGAGATCGTTCGCGGACATGCGGTACAGGGTTAATCGAGGGGTATGTCGTTCGTCTAGAGCAACCATTCGTCGCATCCAATCGAGTCGTGAGATTGGCGACCGTGGGGTACTTCCAAATCGAAAGTAGCCTCCGCCACCCGTCCGTATCGTCTCTTCGTCATGGAGGGTCGATTGAGCGATAGAAATCGCATGTCTGACGGGCGATGCTGGGCCAACCGAAATGGCTTTCGACGCGCGTGCGAGAACGATGGCCCATCTCGCGGCGGAGCGGCGAATCGTCGAGAAGGCGATTGACGGCGGCGGCGAGATCGAGCGCGAAGCGGATCGGATCGCGCGGCTCGAAATCAGATTCGCCGCGCGCTTCGATGGGAACGAGCAAGCCGGTCTCCTCAGGGATCACTACCTCGCGGATACCGCCCACCGCCGAAGCGACGACTGGTGTGCCGCAAGCCATCGCCTCCAAATTGATGATGCCGAACGGCTCGTACACCGATGGGCAGACGAAGACGGCGGCTTGCGAATATAGCGGGATGATCTCTGTCTTGGGCAACATGCGCGCGATCCAGATAATCGGGTTCGAGGTGCGCCGCCGGGCTTGTTCGACCGCCTCGGTCATCTCCCGGCCAATCTCTTCGGTATCGGGAGCGCCGGCGCAGAGAACCACTTGCGTGCCTGCAAGAAGATGCGGAATGGCATGGACGAGATGCACGATGCCCTTTTGGCGCGTGATCCGTCCGACGAAGAGAACGAACGGCTTGTCGGCATCAATGCCGTGGCTCGCCAAAACGGAGCGATCCGGCGTCGGTTGATACTGGTCGAGATCGATGCCGTTGTGAATGACGCGAACGCGTTCGGGCCGCACGCCATAGAGCGACTGCACATCGGCATGCATCGCCTCGGAGACGGCAATGATCCCGTCGGCATTTTGATAGGCGGTGCGCTCGATCCAGGTACTGGCATGATAGGCCGTGCCTAGCTGTTCAATTTTCCAGGGCCGATGCGGTTCCAACGAATGCGTAGTCAGCACGAGCGGCGCGCCGGTTAACTGCCTAGCCAGGCAACCGGCGAGATGGGTGTACCACGTATGGCAATGGATCACGTCCACGTCGCGCAAACTCCCTGCCATGAGGAGATCGCGCGCCAGGGTATCCATGAACTTTTCGTGGCGCGGTTCTTGAGACGGCAGGCAGAAATCGGGCCGCACACCGCGCACCGTCAGATTGCCTTGGCGAAGCGTTTGCTCACCGAACGCGAGGACGTTGATGGTGTGTGCGCCATTATCCAGGCGCGTCAGCTCGCGGGCGAGATATTCGACGTGGACGCCGGCACCGCCGTAGATGTGCGGCGGATATTCGTTGGTGAGAATGGCGATGCGCATGCGATCCGCTCTCTTTCTGGACGCTGTTAGATTATCACGGAGCTCTCACATTCGCCATTCACTTCGCGCCGCTTGGACCCGATGTCGCGCTTCTTACGCGCGGTCTGTCCCGATTGTATCGACTGGCGGATCGCTTATTTCGCTACGTCGAGAATCAGTTGCCGGGCGAGTTTGTACGCCGCTTTCAGGCTGGTGACGCGCACCTCCATTTGTCCTTCATTGAAATTCTTACCCAACTCCGATTTCGGCAGACCGGCGATTTCCATCGTCAAAGGAAGTAGACGCAAAAACTCTGTGACCTTTTGTTGTTGACGATCGACCGAGACTTCGCTGCTCATGATTCGTTCCTCGTGAGATCGGCCAGGAAAAAGAATGTGCCGAAGCATAAGGACAAGATAATCCGACGACGAGTCGTCCACAAGCCCCCACTCTCACCTGGCGTCGATAGACTGGCGTAGGTTTTTCAGGTCGCGCTCGCCTTGTGACGGCTAGACATGGTATACTGCGTAAAAGTATGGATGACACTGTCGAGAGGTGAACCGCCATGTTCGACGAAATACCCGCCCTCGCGCCCTCCCGTGCTTCGACGCCGACCGCGGAACCGTCGTTGGGTGAATCCGCCTTACCCGCTCCCACGAGCGAACGGGTCGAGATCACCGATCGCATTTTCGCCGAAACCGAGCCGAGGCACCCTCTCGCCGAGTTGTTCGTTGTGCCCGCCGTCGTGGGTTTGTTGCGCGATGTCGTCGCCGATTCTTTCGATGCGTCCGAGGAGGACGCCGAGAAAAAACAACATAAAGAGTCCAACGCAACAGGCTCCCGTTGCCGCGACGGACATTGACGGTTTTCGCCGTCTGTGGCATCATCTTGCCGAGGTAGTGAACTCCTTCGGCGAGGGGGCGGATCATGGATGATCGAGCGAGGTGGCAGGCGAGCGAGCGGGACGGCTTGCCACATACCGTTCCGGCTTGGTTGCCCTACTTGTGGTCGCGCGTTCTCTTTCCGGGAGGGGCGAACCGAGAGCGCGAATCCATTCGCCCTTCTTCGGTCCTGTTACTACTTCTCTTGCCGGCGGCGTTGATCTATCCGTGTCTGTCGTTTCATCTCTTTGAGCCGGACGAAAGCCGCTATGCCGAGATTGGCCGCGAGATGCTGCAACGCGGCGAGTGGGTGGTTCCCTATCTGCAAAGCGAACCGTATCTCGATAAACCGCCGATGCTCTATTGGTGCATCGAAGCGAGTTACCTCATCTTCGGCGTGAAAGTGTGGGCGGCGCGGCTGGTTCCGGCCTTGGCCGTGCATGGCTGCATTCTGATGGTGTATTTCCTCGGACGCCGTCTGATTGGCGAACGAGCGGCGTTCTGGGGCGCGCTGGCCTTGGGTTTAGCGCCGGGTTGGGTGAGCATGGGCAGCCTTCTGACGATGGATAGCCTTCTCACCTTTTGGACGACGCTGGCTCTGCTCAGCGCATATCTGGCCGTGCGCGGCGAACGACTGCGTTGGGGTTGGTGGCTGCTGGCGTCGGCGGCGTGTGGGTTCGGCGTACTGACCAAGGGGCCGGTCGCCGTGGTGTTGCTGTTGCCGCCGTTGGTGTTGCAGCGTTGGCTGACGAAGACCGGCAGCCGGATCGGCCGCGCAGGGATGGCGGCGTTTCTTCTCGTCGTCCTGGCCATCGCTCTGCCATGGTACGCGGCCATGTCGTTGCGCGCGCCGGCTTTTGCCCGCGATTTCTTATGGGAACACAACGTCCGCCGATTTCTCGCGCCGTTCGCACACGAACACGGCATCTGGTTTTACGTTCCGGTCGTATTGGCTGGACTTCTGCCGATGACGTTCTGGATCGTGCCGTTCTCGCGTTTTCTTCTGGGAAGCGATCCGAGGCATGTCGAGCGGCGCACGATCGAGTTTAGCTATCTCTTATTATCCGGCGGCTGGTGCGCGTTCTTCTTCACCCTGTCGCAATGTAAACTGCCGACGTACATCATGCCGGCCTTTCCGATGCTGTGTCTCGCCGTTGGACATTTTCTGAGCCGGAGCCGCTGGAGCGAATCCCGTCTGCCCAGACTGGCCGTCGCCGGCGCGTTTGTTCTGCTGGCATCGGCGCATTATGTCGTAGTTCCCTGGTACGCGGCTTACCGTTCGCCGGTCGGCAGGCCGGAAGCGCTGAGTCGATTGTGTGCGGATAAATCTACCACTGTAGTCTGCTATCCGCGCAACTGCGATTCGGCAGCGTTCTTCCTCTGCCGCGACGATCTGCACAGCTATCGCAGCAAGTGCATTGAGGAACTACGAACGCTGGTGCGTCAGAGACCGCGCACCGTCATCCTCTGCACGCACCGCCATTCGCTTTTGGGGTTGCACCAGCTGCTGCCGCCGGACGTTCGCATCGTCGAGGAAGTCCATCTCGGCCTCGCGCCCATCCCCAACGTGCCGCCGCGCGCCATGAAGCTGCTGGCCAAGCTGATGGGCGAAACGGCCTTGGGCTTATGCGACATCGCCGTCGTTGAACCAGGCTGGGCACATCCCGAATGGCCGACGCCCCCGTTCATTCCTCTCGGCGTTATTCCCGGCGCGGTCGAGATGAGTGAAGACGAACCGTGAACACCGAGCGCTCTTTCTCGATAGGTCCAACCATCCAACCCGTTCGCTTCTCGTTACGTTGGCGCTCTGCCGATCTCGACCGCAAGAAGACGGTGAAGCGAACAAAGGCCGATCCTTCATTTCTTCCTCGCCGAACTCTCGTGCCGCAGAACCTTGCCCGCCAGGATGCCGGTGAACTTGCCGTCGTCGATGGCGAGTTGACCGTTGACGAAGAGATAGCGAACTCCCGTGGCATACTGATGGGGCTTGTCGAATGTCGCCGTGTCGCGGAAGGTCTTCGGATCGAAAACGACGACATCGGCGAAATAATCCTTCTTTAAGTATCCTCGTTGGGACAAATGCAAGATGTCCGCCGGTAGGCCGCTGGCACTGCGGATGGCTTGCGGGAGCGTGAGTATCTTGTCCTCAATGGCATACCGGCCGATTTTCCGCGGAAAACAGCCGTAGCTGCGCGGATGAGGAACCGTGTCGGCGGAGGGGACCATCGACGCGCCGTCGCTGGCGGTGGCCACGAAAGGCTGGCGCATGATGAGCCGCACGTCTTCCTCGCTCATGTTAAAAATGACCACCTGTGCGCCTTCTTTGCGTTCGATCTCCAACACGATGTCGGCGATCGACTTCTTCTCCAGGGAGGCGATGGCGGCTAAATCTTTGCCCTGCCATGCGACGTTGGGGGCATAGCGCGCGATCCGGATACTCTTGCCGCCGTCGTGCTGTTCGATGCCGCGCTCAAGAGGGAGCGCGAGGCGCTTGAGTTGCTCGGCATCGTTGAGCCGCGCGACGTAGGCTTTGTCATCGCCTTCCCGGAACGAAGTGGGTATTAAGGTTGCCTTCAGGCTGGTGCTGCTGGCTACATAAGGATACTGATCGGCACTAACGGCTTGGCCGGCCTTGCGCGCTCGGTCGATCAGCGCGATCTCATCGGCAGCCGTTCCCCAAACGCGGCGGCCGGAGGCTTTCAAGTGCGAGATGTGAACGGGTAGTTTTGCTTCGCGGCCAATGGTCAAGGCTTCGTCGATGGCGGCGAGAACGCCCGTTCCCTCGTCGCGGATATGGCTGGCGTAAAAGCCGCCGTGGCGGGCCGCGACCTTGGCCAAGGCTATCAGTTCATCCGTTTTCGCATAGGTACCGGGATTGTAAATCAAGCCCGTGGCCAATCCCCACGCCCCGTCCTTCATGCCGCGATCCACCAACTCCTCCATGCGTCGCAGTTCGTCGGCGGTCGGCGGGCGATCGGCGTTTTTCATAACGGTCTGGCGCACGTCGTTGTGGGGTACTTGATGGACGACGTTCGTTCCCACTTTGCCGCTCTCTAAAGTGTGGAAATACTTGCTCACATCTACGGGACCGGATCCGCAGTTGCCGGTGACGACCGTGGTAACGCCTTGATGCAAATAGCAGCGGTTGGCGCGGGTGGCCTCGCGCTGCAACGGATAATCGCTGTGCGTGTGCAGGTCGATGAAGCCGGGAGAGGCGAGAAGACCCTTGCCCTCGATGACGCGAGGATTTCCAGCCACTGTGAACTTGCCGACGCCGACGATGCGGTCGCCGCGAATGGCCAAATCGCCGCGAACGCCTTCCGCGCCGCTGCCGTCGTAGTAGGTGACGCCGCGAACGACGACGTCGGCCTCAATCGGCGCGGCGGACAAGAGGGTACACATCAAGAAGAGTGCTGGGTTGAACATAACGACCTCGCGGTGGATTATGGGTATCGTTCACTCTACCCCAGCTTACCCGAACCGGCTAGTTTTTTTAATGAATCGCTCCACGAGGTCCGATACTGAAGAAGACACTCGCACTGTAGGATACGATACCTCGCGCGGAGCAGGAAGCTCACCATGACGATGCACCCCAGACGCCCATTTCTCGGCGGCTTAGTACGGCCGTTTTGGTTGCTGGCCGTGGTCCTATACACGAGCGGTTGTCAAACTCCCCCCACGCCGCCGGCCGGTTGTACTTCGAGAACGGCGGACGCCAATCGCTTTCGCATCCTCGCTCGGCAGGCGTTGTGCGATAGCGGAGAAGAGGTTGCGCACCATCCACTGCGCGCCGGTCGAACCGTTTTGGCCGATCAGGCGGCATGGATCTCTTCTGCCAGCCGAGGCATCTTCTGCAAACGGCTGGGCATGCGCTTGCACGGTACTCCGCCTCCTCTGAGCGGTTGCTCCGACACTCTCGATCCGGCTTTGATCGAGACGGACTTACAACCGGCCAGCGTGCATCTGTATCGCAACGGACCAGAGGCACTGGCGCTGCTCGAACACTTGATCGACTCGGCGCAAAGCCGCATTGATGTCTTAATTTTTACCTGGGAGAACGACTCGGTGGGTTGGAACGTCGCCCGCCGCTTAGCAGCGGCAGCGGCGTCGAATCGGCGCGTCCGTCTCTTGGTGGACGGCAGCGCGAACTTGATCTTCGCTCCCGCGCCTCGGCCGAACTCTCCCCTCAAGCAGAGCGACGACCAGAAAACCGTGGGCGAACTCAATCGAGTTCTCTGTTGGCTACGGCGACAACCGAACGTCGAGTTGATCCGCAACCGCAGTCCGTTCGCGCACTTCGACCATCGCAAATTGGTCTTAATCGACGGCCAAACGGCTTGGGCGGGGGGGAGAAACTTCACCGACTCGGCCTTCTACGAACGCCACGACATCACTTATACCCTGCAAGGTCCGCTCGTCACTCAATGGCAAGAGATGTTTGAGAAATCGTGGCGGCTACAGGGGGGCAATCCGGCGTGTATCTCGTCGCAGACACTTCCCATCGTCGCCAATGCAGCAGGCCGCCTCGTCGCCAATTCGCCGACGCACCACAGTCTGCGTAAGTCGCTGTATCGCGCGCTCGACGGAGCCAGACATTCCATTCTCTTGGAAAACCCCTATCTGACGGACAATGGAGTGATAACAAAGCTGGCTCGTGCCCGCCGGCGCGGCGTCGATACGCGCATCCTGTTCACGATCCAATCCCAGACCGAGTCGATCGACCACGCGAACAAGGTGACGGCCAATCGTCTGCTCGCAGCTGGGGTGCGCGTCTATCTGTATCCCGGTCGCATCCACACGAAAACCGCGTTGATCGACGGCTGTTGGGCCTATATGGGCAGCGGCAACTTCGATCTGCTCAGCCTCTATCGCAACCACGAACTCGGCATCGTCTTCGGGCCGGGGCCGATTATTCAGGATCTCGAACAAACTCTGTTCATTCCCGATTTCAACCCAGAGTATGAATTGCACGCTCCCTTGCCGTTGACCGCCGAGGACTATGCCTACGAGTTGCTCGCTGGGATGTTTTTCTAACGGAGCGGCGCTCTTTCCCTCTCGCCTGAGTACGGGGGAGAGGGGAGCGGTTGTTCGGTTGGTCGATCCATTCTCGTTGTCGATTCGTAATACTATCTATGGATATCGACTAACGGACAATGGATGCGAATTTGTGCTTGGACCGATCTTCAATCGCGAGTTTTTGACCGTGCCGCGCCGGGAGAATCACTACCTGGCGCGGGCGGCTTATCTGGGTACGCTGTGGATCATCTGCGTGACGGCGTGGCTGGCCAGCGGCGGTCTGTGGCGCGCCGAGACTTTGGGCGATTCGGCCCGATTGGGGCCGGTACTGTTTCGCGTTCTCACCTACGTTGAATTGGCCTTGTTCTTGTTCTTCGCCGCTCTGTCCGCCGTTGCCGCCGT
This sequence comes from Planctomycetota bacterium, assembly GCA_021807595.1. Taxonomy (GTDB): domain Bacteria; phylum Planctomycetota; class Planctomycetia; order Gemmatales; family Gemmataceae; genus JAJPHU01. Next base: position 12,853 of record JAKBCS010000015.1, read on the forward strand.
GTCGCAAGAGAAAGATCGGCGCACGTTCATTCTCCTTCTCATCACCGATCTGCGCAACCGCGAAATCGTGATCGGCAAACTCTTGGGCAGCCTGCTTCCGATCGTCCTCTTGATGGCGGCGACATTTCCACTCCTGATGGCGCTGGTGTTGCTCGGAGGCATCGATCCCCGACAGGTTTGGCAATCGGTGTTGATCGTGGCGGCCACCTCGTTGGCAGCCGGTTCCTTGGGCGGACTCGTGGCGCTGTGGCGCGACCGCACCTTTCAAGCATTGGCGCTGACCGTGCTGCTCCTCGTACTCTATCTGGGTGCCGCGAACGGATTGACGCTCCTTCCGATGTTGACCTCGCACGTTACCCCGGAGGGGATAAACCTGTGGCAAGCGCGGCTCGATCCCTTCCGCGCCCTGTCCTCCGTGCAAGATCCGTCGTCGCTGTTGGGGCCGGGACTATCGCCAGCCTATGTCTTCACATGGGTGATGTTCGCCTTTTCCGTAATGCTCAATGCGTGGGGATTGTCTCGTCTGCGCGTGTGGAACCCGAGCGGCGAACCGATTATGCAGCGCGAGCAACCCGAAGAAGCCGAGGACAAAGAGCGCAGCCTCGCCGCCGACGCGAAGGGCCGCGCCAGCGTTCACGCCGCTCCGGGAGGACTTCGCCGGGTCGGTCCCAACCCAATTCTTTGGCGCGAGATTTCCACGAGAGCTTATGGCCGGCGACCGCTGTTGGTCAAGACGGCCTATTTCATCGTACTGGGTCTCATCTGCTGGTCGGCACTGGCTCCCGTGTTGATCGAACATCAAAGTTGGGCTTTCGCTGCGGCGTCGGGTCTAATCCCCGTATGCGTACTCAGTCTCTTGTTGGCGGCGGCACAGGCGGTGACGTCCATCACCTCGGAGCGCGACACCGGATCGCTCGATCTGCTGCTCGTTACCGATCTGACGGCGAAAGAGTTCATATTCGGCAAGCTCGGCGGGATCGTCTACAACACGAAAGAGTATCTGCTGCCGCCCTTAATTTTGGCGGCGGTCTATGCGGCTTATGGACTCTTGGCCACACCGCCCCTCGGACATCCGGAACTGCGCCCAAGCATGAACGCGATGTCGCTACTGTGCATCGGCGGCGGTACGGTCGTACTGTTGGCCTTCGCCATGCTTTTGGGCATCCACGTTGCCTTGCGAACGCCGAACAGCCGACTCGCCATCATTCATACGCTCAGCACCATTTTCTTCCTCTCCGTGGGCACGATGGTCTGTGTCGCCCTGATTCTGATCAATGGGCGATTCGAATATCAGTGGGGCAGCTTTGTCTTTTTCTTGGCCGCTGGCGTTGGCGGTTTCTGGTGGGTGCTTTCGGGAGAGCGACCCTCCGGCGCACTGACCTGCGCCAGTTGGTTTTGTCCGTTGGCCGTGTTGTATACCGTGATGAATGTCCTCGTAGCCAAGCCCGGATCGCAAGAGTCGGCCGATCCATTGATTCCCTTCCTGGTAATCTCCGGCGCGTTTGGCTTCGCGGTGGCGGCTATGTTGGTACCGCTGCTCAGCGAATTCGACGTGGCCATGGGACGCACCTCCGGCGGAGCGGATTGAGGCGTACTCGGCGTTCGGCGAGCGCCGGTCCCTTCATCTCGCGGCGTGGTGAACGAGGTGCGACAGAAGGTGGTTGTCCATCACTTTTTCTTCTTATTCGACCTTAAAAGTGCGATTTTGAGTGAGAGGCGATCTGAGAAGCTCCTCTCCCCCGGTACTCAGGGGGAGAAGGGGGTATGAGACAGTCTCCGAGCGGGAACGCATGATCTCTCGATGTGCCGACTCATGCACTTTGCCATCGTCGGCATCGTGCCGTTGGCCGTATGGTTCGCGCCGCAGCCGAAAAAAGCGGGGGGAAATGCCGGGAGAGCCGGGCGAGAACTCGACTTCTCGAAGACGACGGGGCACGACGTTTCGCGGACTCGCATGGCAAGAATCAACGCGGAACGCTACTATGAAATCGAGAGTGGGTCGAGGAACGAGACCCACCGAGAGAGCGCGGCGGGTCTCATGCCTCGACCCGCCCCACAAGGGAGTTATCGTGAAAATAATCCTCGCCAATCCGCGCGGCTTCTGTGCCGGCGTGAACATGGCCATCGAGAGCCTGGAGCGCGCTCTCGAAGTGTATGGCTCGCCGCTGTATGTATACCATGAAATCGTCCACAATCGCCCGGTCGTCGAGCAATTCCGCAAGCGGGGCGTTGTGTTCGTGGATCACATCGACGAGATCCCTGCGGGCGCGACGGTGTTGTACAGCGCCCACGGTGTCGCCCCGGCCATTCGCGCCGCCGCCGTCGAACGCAACCTCTTAGCCATCGATGCCACTTGCCCGCTCGTCACCAAAGTGCATCTCGAAGCCGTTCGTTTCGCCAAGGAAAACTACACGATTTTACTCATCGGCCATAAGGGTCACGACGAGGTACTCGGCACCACCGGCGAAGCGCCCGATCACATTCGCCTCGTGCAAACCGTCGAAGAGGTCGAGGCGCTCGATCTACCTTCCGATGCCAAAGTCGCTTTCCTGACGCAGACGACTCTGAGCGTCGATGACGCCGAGATTATTGTCGCCGCTCTGAGACGGCGTTTTCCGCACATCGTCGGTCCCTCCCGCGACGACATTTGCTATGCCACGCAAAACCGGCAAGAAGCCGTCAAGGAGTTGGTGCCGGAGGCCGACGCCGTTATCGTGCTGGGCAGTCAGAACAGCTCGAACAGTATGCGCTTGGCCGAGTTGGCGCGCGCACACGGCCGGCCCGCTTATCTCATCGACGGTATCCGCGATTTACCAGCCGACTGTTTCGACGGCAACGAGACCGTCCTCGTCACTGCGGGAGCGAGCGCGCCGGAAGAAATGGTTCAAGAATGCGTGACGGCGCTGCGCGAGCGCTTCGGGGCGCGCGTCGAAACCCGCACCATCCGCGAAGAACACGTCAGCTTCCCCCTGCCGCGAGAACTGCGCGTCCTGGCGAACTGCGGCGGCTGAGGACGATTTAACGATTCGTTCGTCTCACCTCGTCGAGAACAGGTTTCAGTTGCTCCATGATACGGCGCATGTGGCTGGATTTGTTCAAGACGTAGAAATGGATACCTGGCACGCCGCGGCGCAACAACTCGCTTCCTTGGGCCACGCATTGTCGGATGCCTACTTCCTCGGCGCGGCCATCGTCGTCCCCGGCGGCTTCCAGATCGGCTTGGAGCGCCGGAGGAATCGTCGAGCCGCACAACGAAGTGATGCGACGTACCTGCTTCGAGGATAACACGGGCAATAGTCCGGGTACGATCGGTTTCTCGATTCCCAAGTTGCGGGCCTCGTCTGCAAACGAGAAGAAATGGCGGTTGTCGTAAAACAGCTGCGAGATGACGAGATCTGCCCCCGCCTCAACTTTGTTTTTAAGATAGTGTAAGTCGGAATCTCGATCGGGAGATTCGACGTGCTTCTCGGGATAGCCGGCCACGGCCAAGCCCAATCGATCTCCAAGTCGGTGTCGAATGTGGGCGACCAATTCGTTGGCGTGGGCGTACCCATCGGGCGGCGGCACGAATTGTGCTTCGCCGCGCGGAGGATCGCCTCGCAGCGCAACGATGTTCTCGAGGCCCGCGCCCAGTATGTCGTCGAGAATGCGGTCGAGATCGGCTCGGCCCGAACCTACACAGGTCAGATGACAGGCAGTCTCCATCCCGTACTCGCCCTTTAGAAGCGAGGCAATTTCCAACGTCCGCTCGCGGGTGGTGCCCAGCGCGCCGTAGGTCACGGTCATGTAGCTCGGCTGCAACTCGATCAACTCTGGCAGCACGCGGCGCAGGGACATTAAGGCAGCGTCGTTTTTGGGGGGGAAGACCTCGAAGGAGATGTGGGGGCCATCCGTTCCCGCGTAAAGCTCGGCGAAGCGCATGAACTCATTCCAAACGATTAGTAGAAATTGGTAGTTTGAAGGAGGGGTCGAGGAACGAGCCTCCCCAACTGTTCGGGGCGAAACCGTCCCTCAACCCGTCCTATGTGTTGATGATTCCACCGCCCGCACGCGATCCACGACCACTTCGATCAACAGCGGGTGTCGGCCCAGCGGTTCGGCTAGTCGAAACGCCACTTTGGGAAACTGCTCGGCCAACCTCTCAAGAATGGCCGACAGATCGCGTCGAACGTGAACGCCAGCCGACAGAAAATACGGAACCAGGATCACGCACTCGGCTCCTTGCGCGACACAGTCCGCGCCGCCATCCGCGATGCTCGGCTCGGCCAGTTCCAAAAACGACGCCGCGACAATCGACCATTCCCGCTCGCGCAGACGGTCGGCGAGATGAAAGAGATCGTCGTTGGCCTCTTTCTGTCGGCTGCCATGCGCGATCAGCAACAGGGCCGTCTTCACGATGCGGCCTCCACGCTTCATCGAGTTGCAGTCGCCGTTAACGAAGCCCGCTTCTCGGCAATCAACTTCAGCAACGCGTGCTGCGGATCGGCGAATTTACGCAATCCCTCATCCATCAACGTATCCACGAGATGCTTCATGTTCACCTTTTCCTCGATCTCGTGGAGAACTTCTCGCGGAGGCATTTGATCGACTTGGCGCGTGAAGGTCCGTCCGCTCTGTTGCACCGCATGGTTGGTGGCCGGCGGGTTGGTTTCGATGTCGGAACCGGCGAACGCCTCGACGTATTTCCACGGCGGGTCGCTCGGCTTCTTCGTTCCGGTACTGGCGAAGATGATTTCTTGCTTGAGCGGAAGTTTCTTCGCGGCCCAGAACTGTTGATTGAGCTGCCAAATCTTCTTGGCGTTGACGATGCCGACCATCCCCTGAGATGCGGGAGACAAAGTCGGGGCGTGTTTTTCGGTGTAAACGTCGAGCCGGCTGACGAAGATGCTGTAAACCGATTTGAAGTGCGTCAGGCCGGCGGAGCGCCGCTGCGCGCCGCGCCAGACGGCCTCGCATGCCGTCCGATACTGTTCCTCGCCGAAGATCAGCGTCACGTTAAGACTCAATCCCGCCGCCGCCAACTCCTCCAAAGCACCGAGTCCGCCGGGGGTCGCCGGCACCTTAATCATGCGATTCTTGTGATCCTTGCTCCACTTCTTTCCTAGCTCGATGTACCGCGCCGACCGCTGTTCCGCGGTCATAGGGTTCGCTCGGTCCTCCAGAAGCGGGTCCAACTCGAAACTGACGTAGCCATCCTCGCCCTTGGACTGCTCCCAAACCGGCAGAAACTCTTGTTGGGCACTGCGGACAAGACGATCCGTCAAGCTCCAAGCGAGGGCTTCGTTGTCTTCTTGACCTTCGCGGATGAACTTACTTATTAGATCGTCAAAGTGCCCCGTCTTAATCAGATCGGAGATGATGATCGGATTGGAGGTCGCCCCGCTGGCACCGAAGGCCCGATTAGCCTTCACCTCCTCGGGATCGACCGAATCCAACCACAGTTTAGTTCCGCATGCGACCAGCGATTGCAACGGAGTCATTTGAGCCATTACGCAACTCCCAAAGCGAGGAGGTTAATCGGCGACAGTTTCATTATTATAGGCATCCTGTCGCCCGTTGTCCGCGAAACGAAAACCGCTGTGACCGCCGGGAGAAATCCTCTCGACGACGATTGTGAATCTCGTTTGCGATGCGTAGCTTGCAGTCGTTCGACGAACGCGATGCGTTCGCGGCTGACAAGCACCTCCAACAGACGCGCCGAATTGAGACACAATGAGGTTGCCGTGTAGAGCCACAGACCCGGAAACACCAGCGAACGACCGATCCTCTCCCGAATGGATTGAATCGTTTTGCCGCTCGGAATATGGTACGAGTGAACTTCCTTCTTCCATGCACACAACCAGATGCTCGACAACGCCGGTGAAATTCCGATTGCGTCATGCGTTCGCCGTTCACGAGCGGTGGAACGCAGCTGTGATTGTTGGGGAGCGACGAGGAAAGTGTACGCATGGCCCAAAACTCTCGGCGAACCGGCAGGGTAAGCTGCCGGTTCGCCTGAATCGGGACGGGCTTATTTGCGGAACATCGGATTCTTGGGATCGCCGCGTGACAACAGGTAAGCGAGGAGGTCGAGTACCTCGTTTTCGTTGAGCGTCTTCAGCAGACCTTCCGGCATGAGCGAGATCGTCGAGGGTTTGATTTCCTCGACGCCGTTTTTGTTCACCTCGACGATCTTTGTGGAATCTTCCGGGTCGAGTAAGACGGTCAGACTCTTGCGCGACTCCGCGATGATGCGGCCCGAGTATACTTTGCCGCTCTTTGTGGTCACGACCGAGGCGCGATACTGATCGGAGACGACCTTGCTCGGTTCGACGATGGATTCGCACAGATCCTTCAAATTGAAGCGACCGGCCACTTGGCTGAGGTCCGGCCCGGTCGCCCCGCCGTCGATGTCGAAACGATGACAGACGATGCACCGCGCCGCCGCGAACATCGTTTGGCCGTTCTTGAAATCGCGGCCTTTCAGCTTTGGCTCGGCGAACTTCACCAATTCGTCGAGCTTCCAATCGCGGCCAGGTCCTATCGCTTTGGGAAGCACTTTGACCTTGAACGGCTTGCGCATACCCGCCGCCTCAATGACCAAGCGCTCGGCGTCGGTGGCATTGTCGAAAGCCTCTTTCTCGATGTTCGTGAGGAAGCCCTGATAGCTCGCACCGCCGCTGTGCAAACGAGCATCGCCCAGCCATTGGAAGTAAAACTTGCGTTGGTCCATCGTCCAGCCGTCGCGGACGTTGCGCAGCACGAACAAATAATGGAGCTTTTGCAGATCGGCTCCGTTGGCGAGAAGGCGCGCGATGGTGTCGCCGTAGCCGCGATTGCGCGCCAGCAGATCTTCCATACGTTCCAAGTTAGTCGTCTTCGACTCTTGCCGCATCAGTTGGATCGTTTTGGCGACTACGGTGGGCGACTTGAGGTAGACGAGCAGCATCACCAATTCCCGATTGAACGGATCGGTTTTGGCGGGATAGTGGGAATCGAGCTTCTTGGCCAGGCGCGAGGCCGTGGCGGCATCCGGCTCGCCCATGCGGATGAAGACGAGTTGATAGACTCGCAATAATTCCAATTGCTGCTCGCTGGTCAACTTGTCGTAATCGAGACGGTCCAGGGCGGCGAGGAGTTTTCCTTGGAGCGATTTGTCGCCCTGTCGCGCCAATGCCACAGCGCCCGTGATAAGCGTTTCTGCGTCCTTTTCGCCCAAGACGCGATCCTGCCAAAGGCTGAGCTGTTGATGTTCCAGGGCCACACGCGCGGCATAGCGGATAAAGCGATCGCGGTGGCCGAGCGATGAGTAGAGGGTCTGGAACCCATAGGCCCACGCTACCGCCTCTGGTCCCGGCTTTGGGTCCACAAAAGGCGTTTGTTGATACTGTTCCAACCTGTGGCGCAGTTCGCGCAGATCGGCATGGCGCGGATCGTGCGCATCCACCTTCGCCGTCGCTTCTTTGCCGACGTAGGTGACGCGATACAGTTCCGATTGTGTGCCGCGTCCGCCGACGGTGAAGTAGAGCGCCCCGTCGGGTCCGATGGCGATGTCGGTGAGAGGCAGCGGAGTGCGCGACAGGAATTCTTCCTTGGTCGCCTTGTAGCTGCTTCCGTAAGGCTCAAGGTGTAGAGCGTAAATGGTGCCGAAGGTCCAATCGAGGAGATACAAAGCCTTCTGATATTTGGCGGGGAACTTGGTGCCGTAGCCGAAGCTCATGCCGACCGGCGAACCGGGTCCGATGTTGACCATAGGCGGCAGACTATCGACGTAGTAATCCGGCCATTTGCCGGTGCCGCTGCGCCAGCCGAAATCGCTGCCGCTGACGGCGTGCATCGCCCGCGTCGGACGATACCAGGGCATACCCATGTCCCATTCCATGTCGGAATCGTAGGCAAACAACTCGCCGTCGGCGTTGAAGGCAATGCGATAGGCATTGCGATAGCCGGCGCTGTAAATGTCGATTTTTTTACTCTCTGGATCGGTATTAGCGACCCAGCCGCCGGGGGCCATGCGTCCGCGCGCGTGTCCGTTGGCGTCCCACTGGCGCGGCAGCAGCAGATCCTCGCCCCAATTGCGGGGGAGACGGCTGGCGTCGATCTTGGGCGGTAGGTCGGTGTGATTGCCGCACACGAAGAACAGCGACTTGCCGTCGGGAGACAGACGAACGGCATGCGGGCCATGCTCGCCGCCTCCGGCGATGGAGCGCAGTTTCACTACCTCGTCGAATTGGTCGTTGCCCTTGGTGTCGCGCAGCCGATAGAGTCCGCTGCCGCCGCCGTTGACCATCACATAGAGGCTGTCGAAAGCCCAAAGCAAACCCTGCGCGCCGGAGATTTTCACGTCGAGATGTTCGACTTTGACCTCGTCGCTGCTGCCCCCCCTCACCCTACCCTCTCCTCCCCTGGGGGTGAGGGGGGGGAGCGTGATACGGCACAGCCCATGTTTTCCCTCGTCGCTAGCGATGAGTCGACCCTTGTTGTCGAAGGCGATGCTGACCCACGAACCCAGTTCGGCCTTGGGCACGGTGAACAGGCGCTCGACCTGAAAGCCGGGCAAGACGTTGAAGGCGCTCGATCCAGCGGCGAGTTGAGCGGGAGCGGAAAACACGTCCTTCCACGGATCGTCGCCAAGTTTGGCAACCTTGCGCACTGCGGATGGCTTCGCGTTTTTCTTTAGCTCGGTCGCTTGCCAGCTGTCGTCGCTGACGATGTACCGCGTCTTTTCGCCATCCTTTGCCAGGACGAGCTTCAAGACGAATCCCGCGACTCCGCCCTCGTTCGATACCTCGGCTTGCAAGACGTTCTTGCCCGGTTTGAGGAGTTTTTGCACGTCCACCTCGACCGGAGTCTGCCAATTATCACCCCGCGCGATCTCGCGTCCATTGAGCGATAGTTTCATGCGGTTGTCGCAAGAGGCTTTAATGCGCGCGGTTGTCGTGCCGCCCTCAAACTCTTTGCGGAGGAGGTAGCGGGCATTGTCGTTCGCGCCCCAGATCCACGATGGAGTTGGACCAGGCTTGAATACGTTGGGCCGCTGCTCCGGTTTTGTCGCGGGTTTCTCTGGCTCGCCGCGAACCTCGCCGACGATAATTTCCGGCTTCTGCGTGTAGGTCTTCGACTCGGCGAAGAGAAAAGCGGGGGTCATCGGTATCGCGGCGACAAGCGCTAGCCGTCCGAGGGACCAGAGCATGTGATGGAGCATAATGGGTTTGTCTCGTGGTGGGTAGGGAGAATTTCCTTTTCCTTATCCTAACAAGAAGGGCGGTTGCCGACAATCGCCCACTGTTCCACCAACGAACCGTGCGACGGCGTCCTCCGGATCGAACTCTGCTTGGAGCCGTGGCGAAAATCGTATACACTAGGACGCGGGTTCCGAGGCCGCATTTTTCTCGTTGAGAGCAACGGACATGGATACGCTGGCAACCTTGCAGGTATACCGAGAATTGGCCGATTGGTACGAGCGTCAAGGTGCGGCGGCGATGCGCGATCGCTTTCTCATTTTGGCGGGAGAGGCGGCCTACTCCGCAGGCAATCCCGACGAAGCCGAACGCCTTCGGCAGCGCCTATTACAGGGTAACCCGCACCATATGCTGAAGCCGTTCAGCTCGTTTGCGCAGGCATTGCAATCGACGAACATCCAGACTTACATCCACGATTTGCAAGTGAACTACCCGATGGAGACGGCGGAGAACCTTTTGCGGACGCTCCGCGACGGCGCGCCCTCCGCGCCCCCCAACTCTTCGGGGAATAGCACGTTGGGTGTCGTGCCTCAAACGGCTCCGCTGATCGAGATCCGCGACGAACCCACTCTGCCGATGGAACCGTTGAAAGTGTACGCGTTGCGCGAAGAGCCGCAACGAACCACGGTCCCGACGCCGCCCATCAAACCGACTCACTTGAATCGTCCCGCCGCGCGCAAGCCGGTCGTCGTTCCTTTGGAACGCCCATCGCTCGAAGCGCCGATGCCGCGTTCCCAATCCGCTCCGGCGCGTCCGCCTCGTCCCACTGCCTTGCCCACGCCGATTCCCTCGCTGCTGCCGCCCCCCGAACCGAGCGCTCCTGCCGGGCTTTGGCTCACGCACTTGCTACTCGGCATGACGGTCACCGCCGGCGCGGCACTCGTGGTCTACACCTTGGTACGACCCTTTCTTCCAGCGGAATGGCTGCCGTAGGATTATGGTTCGTCAATCGGAGTATGGACCATCGCATTAGCCTGCACACTGCGACCGTTGCCCGAAGGGATGGAGGGCGGAGTAATATCGGGAACGGGTTTGACAATCGTGGCGGCTGCGGAATCGAGCGACGGTGCTTCTTTGCGGAAGAAAAACACCGATACGACGATGACCAGACTGATCCCAACGACCATCCCGAATTTGGCATCCTTGGGCATGGCAACAACTCCCTAAGCACAACGGCGCGAGAGGCACTCTACTATTTCCCCATCCGGCGGACGATGACGGCTGAAGTTCACAAAATATCGTCATTGTGTCCGAAGCGGACACGGAAGATGAGGCAGGCGATGCTTCGCTGGATTGGAAGGTATTTTCGGCGCGGTCGCTTCGCACGGAGCGTTCATTTCTCAAGCGGTTCTTCACGCCGCGTCATCGGCGCGCCGCAGCATTCGCAATCGTTCTTCTCGCTCCGGCGAATCGAACAGACCTCGCACCAATAATAAATCTCGTGCAACTGTCCCTTGACGTAACTGTGAACCGCCGTCGCCTGCAAGAGTTGGCTCTTGGGCAGAAGCCTGCCCGTAAGGCGCATGGGCCGATGGAGCAACTCGCGATCGCTAAAGAACATGCGCGATCCACTGTCTTTAACGAGCGGATAGATTGTGCCGTCGTCGGCCACGAGCGCCAACCAATGGGGAACGGCATCGGCGTCGAGTTTCGCTCCAGATTTGGCGGCAAGCTCAACCAAGGGGACAACCTTGCCCTTAAAGTGTTCGACCTTGACTGCTTGTTTCTTGTCGCCCAATCCGCCCGCAAACAACGGAGCAAAAGCGATGCTTCCCGCGAACACCACAAGAATCCGGCGGACGAATGAACGATTCACGATGGCGACTCCCTGTTAGGCTTGCGCTCCGACCCCTCGACTTCGCGCCGAGTGCGCTACTGGCTCGGCTGGTGGTCGGCGGAGGAAGCGGGAACCAACTGCGCGAACAGATCTTTCAAAGCCGGCTCGTAATTCTTCCACCGAGCAACCGAGCGCGTGTACAACGGTTGCCTTACCTGCGTGACGCTGGCCGTGCGCACTGGCCGCTCGGTCTGATGAAATTCGAGACAAGCCGGCTCCCATTCCAGGCCGCACCAAGCGACCAGTCGGCGCGCTACATTCTCGAAGTCCCCCACGGTATCTTCATAGTAAATCTCCAAAACCGGCACGGGCAAAGTCTTCCGCCAGTGTTCGGTCAAACGCTCGTACTGATGGAAGCGCGACGCGATGTGATCCAGCGAGTTCGCCCAACGTATCTGGCGGAAATTGGTCATCCAGCACGACACAGCCACATCGCGCAGATCGCGGCGGCAATGGATGAACTTGGCCTTGGGGAACAGCACCCCTAAGAGACCGAGATACATATAGTTGTCCGGCATCTTATCGACCACTCGCGCCGCCGTCGCACTGTGCGCATTCAAGCAATCGAGATGCCTGAGTGTCAAGGACTGCGCGGCCTCACGAGTGATTTGACTCATGCAGGTCATGGCGTCCGCCCCGCTTCGCATCGCCGCGGGCAACAGTTCAAAGTCTTCTCGAGTCAGGCGCAGCTCGCCGGCACCAAACACCTGAGAATGGCTGGCCAACACCTGTTCGATCAGGGTTGTTCCCGAGCGCGGCAGACCGACGATGAATACCGGACGTTCGCTGTCCGAGCCTAGACCGCGAGTGCGCGCGAAAAACTCCGGCGTGGAGACTGCCAGCATGTCATCGACGAATTGCGAGTGCTTGATGGGATCGTAGATTTCGCCGCGCTTTTTCCACGATTCTAAAGCGAGGGCGTTCGCATTGCGGAGGTGCTGCGCGGCTTCGGCGTATTCTTTCCGCGCGTCCAGCGCCTGGGCCAATCCGAAATGCAGCACGGCGCGGCGGCCGTCGAGTTGCTCCGGTTCGTCCAGCATCTTCCGCAGCGAGGCTAAATCCTCATCCGGAAGTTTGCCGCGCAGCAGCGTCGCCAACTGAGATAGCGCACCGGCATGATTCGGGTCGCAGCGCCGGGCGTTGCGAAACGCGATTTCCGCACCTTCCAGATCGTTTAACTCTTCCAAGAGCGTGCCGAGATTGCAGTGCGCCGGAGCAAAATCCGTCTTGCTGCGCAGAGCGGCTTCATAGTGCGTCTTGGCCTCAAGGTCGCGGCCTTGCTCGTGTCGGACGAAACCGAGGCCATTGTGTGCCTCGGCGCAGTCCGCGTCGATCCGCAACGCTGTCTCATAATGGACAACCGCTTCGTCGTAGCGTTCCTTTTCGCTGAGCGCGCTCGCAAGATTGCAGTAGATTCGCGGAGTTCGCGCGTCGCGAGCCAATGCCTGTTCGTACCAGCCGAGTGCCAAATCGTAATGGCCTTCTTCTTGCAACAACTGGGCCATGTTGTTGTAGATCATGCCGATGGAGGGATTGAGCCGCAGCGCTTCGGTGTAGTGCAGGCGCGCTTCGTCGAGGCGGCCTTTCTCGCGCAGCACGTTTCCGAGATTGCTGAAGGCTTCGGCAAAGTGCGGACGCAACCGAACGGCCTGTTCACAGTGAGTGAGCGCCTCGTTCAATTCTTGCCGTTCGCACAACATCTGACCGAGATTACTATGGGCTTCGGCCAATCCCGGATCGCACTCGATAGCGCACCGAAACTCCTCCATGGCTGGGAGAATCTCGCCTTTCGATCGCAGAGCGTTGCCGAGATTATTGTGGGCCATGGCGAAGCGAGGCTGCAATTCGACCGCCGTTCGGAATTGGTCGATCGCTTCGTTCGTGCTACCCGCTTGCAACAACACCAGTCCGAGATTGTTGAACGCCTCCGGATAGTTGGGCTGGAGTCGCAGTGCGGCGCGGCAGCATTCCAACGCACGGTCCAATTGTCCCAAGGTGCGATAAACCTCGGCGAGATTCGCGTGGTATGCCGCGATGTTGGGTCGCAAAAACACGGCGCGGGCGATCAGGTCGACCGCTCGCTGATTTTGACCGAACTGATGGGCGACCACGCCGAGCAGATGCAACGCATCCGAGTGATTGGGATTATGCGCGAGAACGGCCTGATAGAGTCGCGCCGCTTCTTGGAGTTGTCCCCGTTGATGGTGCTGGATGGCAACTTGCAGTTTGTCTTCCATTCCGGAGACCCTCTGACATCGGATTGTCGCACGCCTCTCCCATCTCGAGCGGGGCGCTCGCACCAAATCGCTCGGCGCAAGCGCCACCGTCGAAGACGAGAGAGGCATTACAGACCTTGTACGATCTCCGGTGTGTAGGTGATCGGCACGCCGTTGGGATCGCTGAACTGAAGCGTCACGAAGAGAAAGTTCCACCAACCCGGACTCCACGAACCGTTCGCGGAGACGATGTTAATATAGGGACTGCCGTTGTAGGTACCGCTGGCATTCGTCAAGGTCACGCCGGTAGGCAAGCCAGTTAGAACCAAGGCGACCGGCCCGGTGATGGTCGTGCGCGTCTTGTTGATGAGGAGGAGCAACTGGAAGTAATGGCCCTTGCCATCGTCGAAGTCGGGGATGATGGGCGTTTTGAGCATCGCGACTTCGTTGGTGATGACATTGAACGGCGTTCCCACCGTCGCACTCAACGCGACGCTTGCATTGCCGATTTGAGAACCCGTTTGGGTCGTCGCAACGGTGGCGGTATTCTGTATCGTCGTGCCGCCGGACACCGTGGCATTGACTTGGACGACCAAGGTGAAGGTGACGGACGCGCCGCCCGCGAGCGAGGTGGTGGAAGCGGTCACGGTTCCCGTCTGGCCGACGGTGGGAACCGTCGGGGTCCATCCGCTCGGAGCCGTTAAGGAAACGAACGTGGTGTTGGTCGGCAGTATATCGGTCAGGGTCAGATCGCTGATGGCGAACTGGCCGGGGTTCGTGACGGTAAAGGTGTAGGTAATGTCACCGCCAGCCTGGACATTGGTGGGAGTGACGGTCCCGGAGATGTTCAACCCAGGTTGGTATTCGTCCGCGCCGATATCGATCTTGCTGCTCACCGACCGTGCGTAGCCGCGTTCATCGGTGGTGTTGGCGGACGTGGTGTTTTCGTAGGTGGCGATGGCCGAGAGCGCGGCGGTATCCCCCGCTCCGATAACGGCGCTGCCGCTGGTCGGAAGCATGGTCAACGTGGGACCGCCGTAATTGGCTAACGAGCCAAGTCCGGGATTCAAGGGGCTTGCAGCTGTCCCGATCTGATCGCCGCTGCTGGTGGTAAACGTGGCTCCACTGCCATTGCCGATGAAGTCGTGATCGCTGGACGCGATCGTTCCGAGAATGTCGTTGGGCGAAGTGAAAACCGTATCGAGGGCAACGATTGTGTTTTCCAGCGCGACCGAATCGGTAGCGTTGGGATTGTTGTACAGTCCACCCGCTTGCGCGGCGTAAGTGCTGCCGCTGGTTCCCACCGTGGTGCCACTGCCACCTTGGTTCACAATGACGCCGTTGGCGGCAATGGTGTCGTTGAGAATCGTCGCGGTTCCCCCAGAGAGATACAGGCCGCCTCCCTGCCCCGTGCCGCTGTTGACGCCACCCGCTCCCCCGACGCCAGTCTTGCCTCCGTTGCCTCCCAAGGCGACGTTAAGGGCGTTTCCAGCCAAGGTGTCATTGACGAGGGTAAGGGTGCTGGAACCGGCGAACAATCCGCCCCCCTGTGCCGTGCCGCTGGTCGTGGCCGAGGTTCCCACGCCGCCGGCACCTCCCGCTCCCACCCCACTTCCGTTCCCGCCAAAATCGACTTTGATGAGATTGTCGGCGAGGGTCGAGTTGATAGCTTTCAGCGTCGAAGTCCCGCTGCTATAGACGCCACCGCCAAAACCGCTGCCGGCGTTCCCGCCCGCTCCACCCGCCCCGCCCGGAGCGCCGTTTCCGCCGAAACCGATGGTCGTGGTGTTGTTGGAAACACTGGTATCCAACATCGAGATGGAACTCGTTGAGCTGGCATAGAGTCCGGCTCCTTCGCCGATGCCGCCCGATCCTCCCGTGCCCGCAATTCCGTTGGGCTTGCCGCTGTTGCCCACGCCGGCATTTCCGCCATTGTCGACCGACAGGCTGTTGCCTACGAGAGTGGAACTGGTCAGGCTGATGGTGCTTCCTGTGGCATAGAGACCGCCGCCCTGCGCGGTGTTCAGTCCCCCACCGTTGGCCCCATTCCCTCCGGTCTGCACAAACTTGGTCGTCTTGAGGGCGTTGGCACCATTGCCGCCGTTGCCGACTTGAATTCCATTATTGGTAATCGTGGCTCCCGTGCCGTTTAATGTGGAACTCAGCACATAAAGTCCCGCACCTTGCGCAAGCCCTCCACTCCCGCCTACGTGTCCATTCATTGGATAGAGCCCAGAGGCGGTATAATTTTTAGGTGCATTTGCATCGCCAGCTCCTCCGTCGTTCGTTTGCAAGAGGTTGCTATCGATGGTCGAATTGGAAAGAGTGACGGCCGAGGTCATGTTCTCGATTGCCACCCCTCCCCCCTTCGCAGCTCCGGGAGCAACAACGACGGGATTGAACCCAGCTGCTTTGTAGTCGTTGTACTGAACTGGCCCCCCTAGGCCTCCACTCACAACGTTATTTGTCACACTACTCCCGTTTTCGATCGTGAGTGAACCATTCGCGGCAAAAAGTCCCCCTCCCGTCGCCGAGCCGCCAACGCCGTTCGTTCCCGAAGCATAGAAACTGAGATTTGTCTTTTCGTAATTGCTGAAGGCACCACCTGTTCCCCCCGGACCTCCGATACTGGAATTTGCGGAAAGAGTGACATTGAGAATCAGGGCTGCTCCTGTAGCGGCGATTCCGCCTCCGATTGCGTCGGTGCCTGCTCCACCGAGGCCAGAATGGATTGGAGTTTTGGAGACGTTGTTGGTCGACTTACCCGCCCTGCCTCCTCTACCACCCGTTTGACCGAGAGCTTGATTGTTCTCAACGACAGAAGCGCTTTGAATCGTGAGAGTACCCCCGTTGACGAAGACACCGCCACCCTGAAGGACTCCAGGATTGCCCGCATTGCCTCCAGCACCACCGACCAAACCTGAACCTCCCGCTCCGGCATCACCGGGTCCAACGGCGAGGATGTGGTCGTACACCACGCTGACTCCGGTGAGCGTCACGGTGTTATTGCCCAAAAAGGCTGCGCCGCCTCCCTCCGAATTGGGATCGTTGCCTGCGGCTCCTCCCGCTCCTCCCGTGCCGTTGATGGCAGCGCCACCCTTACCCCCCCCTCCGCCGTTTGCCGACGGAGTCCCCTCCTGATTGTAGCTAAGCGAACTTGAGGTGATGTTAACGGTGAGATTATTGCCGCTGACGCAGAGTCCGCCGCCGATCAAGGCTCCGCCGGTTCCGCCCGCGCCACCCGCTCCGCCGACACCATTCGCGGCCGCATTGGTCGCGCCTGGTCCGCCAGCTCCGGCCAAGCCACTCGCGGAAAGGTTGGACTGGACTTGTACCGAGTTCAAAGTGACATTTCCACCAGCGGTATACACACCCGCGCCTTCGACACTTCCACCGTTTCCTCCGGCACCCCCATTAAGGATTGTTGAGATGCCCGCGCCACCCGCACCGCCCGTGCCACCGTTCAACTTGTTCCCGTTGAATTGAGCGTTGCCAGTGAGCGTGACGCTGCCGCCCTGCGAGTAGAGGCCGCCACCCAGAGCGCTGCCACCTGCACCGCCCGCACCGCCCGCACCGCCGGTTCCGCCCGCTCCGGCAGTCGCTTGATTCGTGTTGAGAACGGTTGCGCCATTGATTTGAACCGCGGTTTTGGTTGCAAAAACAGCTCCGCCAGCAGCCTGGCCCCCTTGTCCACCGACGTTGCCCTGCCCGCCAGAACCACCGGTACCAGCCAAAACGATGTTCGTCACCAATTGGGAACTGCCGTTTATCTGGAAGGTAGTTAAATTGGCCGCATAGATCGCCCCGCCCTCGGCTGCTCCGCCCACTCCACCCGCTCCGCCCACACCGCCAGTGGCTGCGGCTCCGCCACTCCCTCCACCGGCAGATATCGCACCATTCGATGACAGAATAGCTCCATTGCCAACGGTGAGCGAGCCACCTTGAGCATAAATACCCGCCCCCTGTGCATTTCCGGCAGCACCGCCGACGCCTCCGTTGAGATGATTCGCCGTTCCGGCTACTCCGGTCCCACCGTTGCCGGAGATGAGGAAATTGTTTCGGAACGAGCCGCCCGAAACCGTCAGCGTCGCGTTGTTCGCATAAATCCCTCCACCCTGAGCGCTGCCACCCGCGCCGCCCGACAGGCCGTTTCCGCCGAAAGCACCGTTGCCGCTGATCGAGCAATTCGTCGCTTTGACCGTGCCGCCGCTCACGAACAGGCCGATGCCTTGTGCCGAACCTCCACTGCTGCCTCCCTTGACGCTGTTGGCAACCCCGATCGACGTTTGTTTCGTTAGGGCGTTGTTGGAATTGGAGTGCTTAATGACTTTAGTGCCGATGAAATCTTTGTTGAGATCGAGGGTGGCTCCATTCGAGTAAATAGCTCCGCCTTGAGCATTTCCACCCGTGCCTCCCGTGGCGGGAGATCCGCCTGTGGCATAATTGGCAGCGAAGGTTCCGTTCGACACTTTCACCGTTCCACCGGTGACATACAGCCCCGCACCCTGACCGGCTCCGCCGACGCCTCCCGTTGCCTTGTTCGAGTTCCCGAAGGTCGATTGTTTGGTAATGGCGAAGGTGGAGTTGTAGTATTTAGTAACCTTTTTCCCCACGATGTCTTTGCTGAGCGACAGGGTTCCGCCGTTGGAATAGATCGCACCCCCCTGCCCGTTCTCGCTCGCCCCGCCGACCGCTTGATTGCCGCCGATCACGTCCGTAGTCAGCGTTACGCTTCCACCGTTGTTGAGGATCGCGCCGCCTTGAGCCGTGGCTCCGCTCGCCAACCCTCCCGTCAGTGTGAGGTTGTCCACCGTCAGCCCCGCACCGGAGCCTACGTCGAACAGACGTCCGAACGATGCCGCGTTCAACTTCGAGCCATTGCCGAGTACGGTAAGATTGGTTGCCGAGATGACCGGCAAGACGTTCGCGCCGTTGGTCGTGTTGTTCGCGGCGGTGAACGTATAGGTGCTATTAGCGGCCAGGCTGATCGTGTCGGCGATGCCGTTAACGCTATCGGTGTTGGCTCGATTGATGGCACCCACCAAACTGTAATATCCCGTCGGCGGAGTCCCATTAACGTCGCCGACTCCGTTCGTCGCATCGACTTGAAGCGTCGAGGGTACGATGCGATCTTCAAGATGGTCGAGCATTAGGCACACCCGACGCCGTTGACGCCGAGTTTGCTTCGAAGAGGAGGGTTTGGATTTACCGAAAAGCGAGCGACGAAGGGATGCAAGCCACATGGTGAAGGGGTTCCTATCGGAAGATTGAAACGGGTCCAAGTGCAATACGTCCGCTAAGCTACACTGCTCGAGACGGCGAATCTTTTGCGAATCGATACAATCGTTAAGCAAGCCAGGAGTTGATCGACATACTCCCAGCAACTTTGGAAGTGGATGACCGGAGCGACCGCTTTCTTCGGTGATCCAGGAGGCGAGGAAGTTAAGCTCAGAGTTTAGATGCGAATTTTCGGCTTGTCAAGTCGATTGCCGGTGAAAAATGGATACTTTTCGATTATTATTGTGGAAGCATAATTGGATTGCTGGAAAACGGAGGGATTCGATCTCGTGTTCTCCAATTTGACTAGCAACGATCGTTGGTGGTTGGACGCGGCGGGACTGTTGTTAATTCCCGCGCTGGTGGTGTTGAACGGTCTGTTCGTAGCGGCAGAGTTCGCCCTGGTCTCGGTGCGGAAGACGCGCGTTGAGGAGTTGGTGGAACGCGGCATCAAGTCGGCGCGCTCGGTGGAGTCGGCGCTGCGGCATCTCGATCGCTCGATCGCGGCGACACAGCTGGGCATCACCCTGGCGAGCATTGGGTTGGGCTTCGTCGGCGAGCCGACCCTGGCTCGATTGCTGCGTCCCTTGGCCGATTATCTTCCCGCAACTTGGCGCGGCGCTGCCACCGACTCGCTTGCAACACTGCTGGCGTTTCTCGTCATCACCTACCTGCATGTGGCGTTCGGCGAGTTGATTCCCAAGACGTTGGCTCTACAAACCGCCGACCGCGCGTCACTTTGGCTGTCTGGGCCGCTGAATGTGTTTGCCCGGCTAAGCCGGCCGCTGCTTCTGATGATGAGCGGCACGTCCAACTTCGTGGTCCGTCTGCTCGGGTACCAACCCGCCTCCGGGGAGGAGATGGTTCACTCGGTCGAAGAGTTGAAGCTCCTCATTGAGGACAGCGAAGAAGCGGGCGTTCTCGACGCCGACCAGGCCGAGTTCGTACAGAATGTCTTCCGACTATCGAATAAGCACATCCGCGATTGCATGGTGCCGCGCGACAAGATGGCCGCACTGGAATTGAATGCGCCGCCGGATCAGGTTTTGGAGGCCGTCCGCTCCGGTGCGCATACGCGCATGCCCGTCTACGAAGCCGACCTCGACAACATCGCCGGCATTGTCAACACGAAAGACCTCTTTTATCTTTTTAGTCTCAAGGGGATCGTCGTTTTGCAAGACGCCATGTATCCGCCGTTGTTTCTCAAGCCCGACGAGAGCATGGCCAATGCCCTGCGCCTGTTCCGCCGCGCCCGCCGACCGATGGCTTTGGTGCGCGACGACCACAACGCGATCCTGGGACTTATCACCTTGGAAGACATAATCGAGGAGATCGTGGGCGACATTGAGGACGAACACGACCGCCCCACGCCGAAACTGCCGCGCGGTCGGGGCATCGGCATCTCGGTCATTACAAAATTGAGAGATTCTAATAGCGGAAAATAATATCGAAGGTCAATGTGTAGTCGTTGATTTCCTTTTGTTTGAGCAACGGCCACGACACCGCCGCGCCAAATTGGATGTTCTCGTTCAATTTGAATCGCATGCCGGGGGATATATTGAGATAATCGCGGCCGCCCACGTCCTTCGATCCGAAGTTCACAAGATCCAATCCCTCGAAGCCGAAGCCGGGTACGTTGGCGTTGCCGCCGCGCGTGTAGTGGAAATAGCTCATTTCAACGAACGGGAAAAAACGATTCATGTTGACGACGTTATAATCCCAATGCAGATTCAAATAGTAATACTCAGAACGATTGTTATCGACGGCGAAGTTGAATCCGGTCGTACCCATTAAGTTCGTGCTGCCCCAACCGGCCGGCAGCGTGAAGTTCTTTGCCGCCGACACGAACGGCGCGATGCCGAGCGTGCCGGTGTTTTGAAACACTTTCTGCGACCCCGCCGGTATCTGGAAGAGGACGCCGCCGGCCACCACCGTCTTCCAGTCCTCCGAGCGGAGAAAGGTGTACTTGGGCATCAGACCCACCTGAGCGAAGCCCGTACTTTGGCTGAACGCACCGGGAGGACCGGCTCCCGGATCGAACGGATTGAGCGTCATGAACCCCAATTCGTTGACCGTCATCGACAGCCGCTCGGTGAATGCCAATCGCGCTTGCAGACCGTAAAACTCGGTATTGCCGCCCCGAAAGATCGGATTGGTATTGGGCGCGCCGGCGTAGATGAACAGCGGTTTGATTTCGGTCAACGCCCGCGGATCTTCAAACAAAAACGGATTGGTGACGGGAGAGGCCATGTAATCGAACGAATGATCGCTCTGGAAGAGACAACGTCCCGAAGCGCTGACGCGCTCGCTGCCTCCGCTGGAAAAGTAATCCTTGCAGCGATCCCAAAACGAGTGCTGCAACGGTTTGTCGATGACTACCCCCTGGTTGACGGGCGCGTCTCCGAACAACGGCGGAGCGATAGGGCTGCCACCTTGGGGCGGCAAGGGAGATTCAGGCGGTTGCAAGGCGATATGCGTGATCGGCTGGTCCGAAGCCGGAGGCGTGCCGTTGGGAGATTCGAACGACACGCGCGCAAACGGAGTTGGCATCGGCTCCGTGGCCTCGTGCGCCACCGAGCTACCATCCGCGGAGCGAGGCGATTCGAGGACCACGGCGGATTGAGCGGCACTGATGGGCGAGGGAGGGATCTCATCCACCGCCCGCCACGGTTCCTCGGCGGCAACCGTGACGGCAGAAAATAACATCACGGCCAAGGCCGCGATCCACAGGGGGTATCGCACGGTCATGGTGTCACCTTCCTTTTCCCCGAATCGCAGTGCGGCGCTACTCCCCGCTCTCCTGAGGACAGGCGAGAGGGGAGAAGTCGAGCGTCTCGTGCCGTTATCCTAACGATTGCCAGCCGTCTCCCAGCAGCGAGCGTTTGCTGAGACCCAACGAGGGATCGGTGGGTGTCGCCGGATCGGAAGGCGTGGGCGCGGAGGGCGCGATCGTTGTCCCCGAAGTCGGCGTGGTGGTTCCTGAAGTCGGTCCAACGCTCGGTGCTGAGGTGGGAACCAGGCCGAAGTCGTAGCACATGGCATCCCCGCCTTGAGGCAGCGCCAAGATCAGCTGACCGTTCGAGACCGTGCCGCCGAGGCTGCCCACCGTCGCCGCTCCCGCCGTGAACTGCGAGGGGATCGGTTGATCGCTCAACGAATAGATTCCCGGTTGAAGGCCCGTAAAGCTGTAGGTTCCATTGGCGGCGGTCGTGGTCGTTTCCGACACCATCTGTTGCGTCAAGGTGATGCCGCTCAGCGTTACCGTCGCGCTGCCGACCCCCGTATCGCTGGTCTGGTACTGTCCGGCATTGCCCGCGTCGTTATAGACAATGCCCGTGATAGTTGCGGGGCCAGTAGGCGGCGCGCAAGGTGCGGTTGACGGCGGCGTTGTGGTAGGAGGAGGAGTCGTAGTCGGCGTCGTAGCTGGAGTGTAGTTATATATCACCGTCGCCACGCCGGACCCTTGCGACGCAATTTGGACTTGTTGATTTCCCGAGCCGGAAACTGTGGAGGAGGATTGAGCGCTCTCGGTCAACGAGACGTTGCCGGTGCCTTCCCACGCCGACAGATTGTTCGTCAGCGTGACCGACTGCTGCGCTGACGCCGATTGTGAGCCGAAATCGTGGCCGCTGGTTCCGCCGTAGTCGAGCGTACCGTCGAATGCCGACAACGACGTATTCTCGCTGAGCGTCGGTGTCGCGGAAAGGAGACTGCTGCCTCCCGGTCCTAACAACGACAGGTTGCCGTTGACCTGCGCGTTCACCGTGCTGGACGAGGCATCGAGATTCTCGACTTTCACATCGCTACTGAGTGTGCCGTTAAACTGAATCTGCACGCTGTTGAGTGTGCCCAGAGACGGATTGAACTGAGCCGCCGATTGCGTCTGCGTGCCCCCGGTCACAAACGGGGTAAAGTTGGCCGTGACCTGTTGCGTTTGGGTCGCGGCGTTCGCTGTGGCGGTGGTTGTGGGTGTGGTGGTCGTACTCGCGGTGGCACTGTACAGCAACGAATTGATGCTGCCTATGCCGGGTGTGACGCTCGGCATCCAACGCTCTTCCAACGCTTCCAGCATCGGAGCGCCGTGGGACTTTGATTTCGCTCGGAGTTTGCAGCGCCCGGTGCGATTGAGAAGCCGGAACAAAGAAACAAACATGACAAGATGCCCTCCTTGGCAAGGTGTCGAACGAGAGAAGCTATCCACGCATCCAGGACTCCGCCCGGACTGGCAAGGGAGGAACGAACTCTAAGGAAGCACGTCTCTCATGGTAGCGTTTTTCATCGACCCGACGGAAGGATGGCAATGAGGAGATATACGATGCCGAGACCGCGCGAGACGGCAACCGTAGCGAAAGCGCCGCTGGAAGCGAAGAGACCGTTTCGTCCGACGAAAGCGATTCCCACGATGGAGAAGACCAGGCCGCGGCAATATAGGTAGTATGGTGAAACAAGGCTCTATCGCGACAGCGCTGGCGAGTCGGAACGGCCTTCCGTAGCATCAGTTACAGAGGCGCGCGTCGCTGGGGCGGGGCGCGTGGACTAAATCTTGTTGAGGACGGCCAATGAAATCCTTACGCTTCGTGATGATTGGCGGCTTTCTCGGAGCAGGCAAGACGACGACGTTGGCGCGTCTGGCCCGATTCTATCTCGATCGCGGCCAAAAAATCGGTTTGGTGACGAACGACCAAGCCCAGGATCTCGTCGATACCACGAGCCTGCGCTCGCAAGGCTTTCCTGTCGAGGAGGTTCCCGGCGCGTGTTTCTGCTGTCGTTTCAACGATCTCGTCGAACGGGTCGAAATGCTGGAGGCGAAAGAGCGGCCGGATGTGATTCTCGCCGAGCCGGTCGGCAGCTGCACGGATCTCGTCGCAACCGTCGTACAGCCGTTAAAGGATTTGTATGGCAACCGCTTCCAAGTCGCGCCTTATCCGGTTTTGTTCAAGCCGAGCCACGGTCTACGCATCCTCAAATCGGAGGAGAACTCCGGCTTCTCCCCTAAGGCAGCGTACATCTTCCGGAAACAGCTGGAAGAAGCCGACGCGATCGTTCTCAATCGTCTCGACGAACTCGACGCCGACTCACTCAACGAATTGACCGATCTCGTTCGCGCCACCTTCCCCGAGACGCCGCTCTTGCGAATGTCGGCCAAAACGGGGCTTGGTTTCGATGCCCTCACGGAGTTGATCGACCAAGAAGGCAACTTCGGCCGCAAGATTCTCGACATCGATTACGATGTGTACGCCGAGGGCGAGGCGGAACTCGGCTGGCTGAACAGCAGCATCCGCGTGGTCGCCGACAAACCGTTCTCCGTGGACGATTTTCTACTCGATACCATCGACCGGATGCGCGAAGCCCTGCAGGATCTCGGTGAAGTGGCGCATTTGAAGGCGATCGGTCTCTCCGACGTATCGTTCGGCGTGGCGAATCTGGTCAGTAGTTTCTCGCCGCCCGAGTTATCGCTCCCGGCCCGAGGCGCGGTCAAGGAACTGGATTTGATTGTGAACGCGCGCGCAGCGGTCGATCCGGCATTGCTGGCGGAACAAGTGCGACGAACGGTGACGTCCGTATGCGCGGCGCATGCCGCCTCGGCAGTATTTCACACCATGCAGAGTTTCCGTCCCGGACGACCGCAACCCACGCATCGTTACGCATCCGCAATTGCAAACGACCCCTCGCGATGAGTCGAGCTTAACTCGTCTGGCGCTTGCGGTGGCGGCGGGCGGTGGGGCGATCTTCGACGAACGGCAGCGGGGGCGGGGTGTTGTCCACGAGGGGACGCGCGGCATTTTGCGCGGCCATCTCCAAGAATCCTTCCTGGCTGCGAACGCGCATCTGACCGTCGATCGGTTTCATGCGTTCGTAATGCCCATCCGGAAGCAACAGACGCGCTTTGGCGTTGTCGGCGAGCGAGGTCGCCAAGATCTCACGAATCAAGCGCTGCTTCAATTCGGGAGGTTCGATGGGAAAGACGACCTCGACGCGCCGACTCAAATTGCGATCCATCCAATCGGCCGAGCCGATGTAGACTTCCGGCTCGCCGTCGTTGCCGAAATAGAAGATGCGGCTGTGTTCCAAAAAGCGATCCACAATGGAGATGACACGGATGTGGTCGCTAATCCCCGGCACGTTGGGGCGGAGCGAACAGATGCCGCGACAAATGAGATCGACGCGGACGCCGGCCTGGCTGGCGCGGTAAAGCGCTTGCACGATCGCCGGTTCCAGGATGCCATTGATCTTGGCGAGGATGCGTCCTTCGCGACCGATCTGTTGAAGGTGCGTTTCGCGGGCAATTTTTTCGATCATAAAGGCTTGCAGTCGGCTCGGTGCGACGATCAGCTTGCGCCATTGCGGTAGTTCGCCGTAGCCCGTCAGATAGTTGAACAGGGCCGATACATCTTCGCAAAAGTCGGGATTACAGGTGAAGTAGCCGAGGTCGGTGTATAACCTCGCCGTCTGCGGATTGTAGTTGCCCGTCGCCAAATGAACGTAGCGGCGAATGCCGTCGTCTTCGCGCCGCACCACCAGCGCTACCTTGCAGTGCGTCTTCAATCCGATGAACCCGAAGACGACGTGGACGCCGGCCTCTTCCAATTCGCGCGCCCAGACGATGTTGCGCTCCTCGTCGAGTCGTGCCTTCAATTCGATGACGGCGGTGACTTGCTTGCCGTTATCGGCGGCTCGCGCCAGCGCGCGCACCACCGGCGAATCGCTGCTGGTGCGATACAGCGTTAACTTCACCGCCAAAACGCGCTCGTCGTTCGCCGCCGCATCGATGAAATCGACGACGTGGCCGAACGACTCATACGGATGATGCAGGAGGATGTCGCGGTTGCGGATTGCCGCCCACTGATTGGTCGCCTGAACGAATTCCGGCACCAATTGAGGTACGAATTGCGGATCGCGCAGGTGCGGAAATCCCGGCAGGCCATGAATCTGAAACAGCCCGGTCAGATCGAGCAGTCCCGGATGACGGTATACATCGTTCGGATCGAGATCGAGCGCGCCCATCAGAAACTGCTCGATCTCTACGGGAGCATTGGCCTCGATTTGCAGGCGCACCGCCGCGCCGCGCCGCCGCCGTCGCACTTCTTCTTCAATCGTCTTCAGGAGATCTTCCACCTCGTCGTCGTCGATCTCAAAATCGCTGTTCCTGGTGACGCGGAAAACGGTATCGTGTTCGATCTCCATGCCCGGAAACAGCTCCGGCATATGGAGGCGGATGATCGCATCGAGAGGCACGAACACGTGGCGCGCCGCCGCCCCGCCCGTGGCATCGCCGAGGCCAGAAGTAGGGAGGGCGAAGAAGCGCGGCAGCACGCTCGGCACCTGCACGACAGCAAAGAGCTTTTCGGGATTGCCCGGACGTTGGAGAATGACGGCCAAATTGAGCGATTTGTTGAGCAAGTGCGGGAATGGATGCCCCGGATCGACGGCCAACGGCGTGAGGACCGGGAAAACATCGCGCCGGAAGAGGGCCGTCAGATGTTTGCGATGCTCCTCGCTGAGATCCTTGGGATGCAGAATGAGGATGCCCTCGCTCTCCAAAGTGGGCAAGACTTGATCCATCAGACAATGATACGTCTGCCCCGTCATCTCGCGGACAATCAGGCTGATTCGTTCGAGTTGATCCTTGACCGGCATACGGTCGGCCCCGGAACCGTAGGCTACCCCCGACTGCACTTTTTGTTGCAGACCGCCAACGCGCACCATGAAGAATTCATCGAGATTCGATTCGAAGATCGCCAGGAACTTCAGCCGCTCCAGCAGAGGCACGCTCGGATCCTGCGCTTCCTCCAGAACCCGCCGATTGAATTCCAACCAACTCAATTCTCGGTTGAAATATAAGGAAGGATCGTCGAGTGCTATCGTCGTCGGCGCGGTCGGCCGTGGCATACTCCACCTCCAGATGGGGAAGATTTCATTATAACAACTTCGTCCGGATTAGCGAGCGAGTACCATCGGGAATGGTCGCGGGTTTTGCCCCCCTGGAGTCGAAACGGCGACGAGAGCTATCGGGTAGAGAGGTTACAACGGATGCGCGAGAGCATTTTGGCCGAACAGACGCACGCCTTCGTCCGCGAACGGGCATGGCAAGTGGCAGTGCTGCCGTTTGGAGCAACCGAACCTCACAACCTGCACATGCCCTACGGCACCGATACGTTTCAAGTCGAGACCCTGGCGCAACGCGCCTGCGAGCGCGCCTATCGAGCCGGCGCTCAAGTCGTTCTCTTGCCGGCCATCCCGTATGGAGTCAACACCAATCATCTGAAGATCCCAGGAGCGTTGGCTTGCAGCGTGACGCCGACGACCCTACTCCACCTGCTTACCGACCTCGTCGATTCGTTGGAACGGCAGGGAGTGCGCAAGCTCGTCTTACTCAATGGCCACGGTGGCAACGAGTTAAAGCCGCTGACGCGCGAATTGCACCATCGCAGCTCGGTCTTTCTATGTGTCTGCGACTGGTTTCGCATGGCCGCCGACGTGTACCCGCAGCTATTCGAGGCACCCGGCGAACACGCCGACGAGGTCGAAACGAGTTTGGGACTGGCCTTCTTTCCCGATCTCCTTCGGCCCGAATTGGCCGACGAGGGAGCGGCCAAGCCGTCGCGCTTCGACGCCATCAATCGCGGCTGGGTCAACATTACACGCCCCTGGCATCTGGTCAGCGCTAACACCGGCTTGGGCAATCCACGAGCCGCCACCGCCGAAAAGGGACGACGCTTGATGGAGGTGTTAATCGAACGGCTCGGCGATTTTCTCGTCGAGTTGGCCGCCTCCCCGATGGACGAATTGTTTCCCTACTAGCCGAAACGCGCTCGTCGCGCTGTCCCCTTCCACGAGGCGGACGGTGTTTCTATAATTCGTATTTTGCTTGCCTTGAAGGACGATCCATGCCTCTCGACTGGTCACCGTTTGTCGATCTGATTCATCGCCATCGGCGTTTCGTGCTGACCACACACGTTCGGCCAGACGGCGACGGACTCGGTTCGATGTTGGCATTGGCCGAGGCACTCGAAGCGCCGCCCCTCTCCAAGACGGTGCATTTAACCGTTGCCAGCTTTCTTCCGCCGCGCTACGGGTTTCTCGATCCTGCGCAGCGCATCCACCGCTTTGAACCGCCCGGCGACCTCTATCGAAACGTCGATGCCGCTCTCGTTCTGGACACCGGCACATGGAACCAGCTGGGCGATTTCGGCGACTTCTTGAAATCGCTGCCGGTGTCCAAAGCGGTAATCGACCACCATCTCACGCAAGACGATTTGGGCGCGCTTCGCTTTGTCGATACCACCGCCGAGGCGACGGGACGTCTAGTTTACGAAGCGATTACCGCCCTCGACGTGCCCATGCCACCGGCAGCCGCTCACTGTTTGTTCGTCGCGTTGGCGATGGATACGGGCTGGTTTCGGCACAACAATACGACGCCCGCCACCTTCGCTCTTGCTGCCGATCTCGTTCGCGCCGGTGCCCGCGCCACCGAGGCTTACGAGTGCCTTTTCGAGCAAAACACCTTGGCGCGGCTTCAGCTGACAGGTCTGGTGCTGTCGCGCTTGCAAATGGCACAAGAGGGCAGGGTAGCCCATACGGAAATCCGCCGCGACGACTACGAGGCCACGGGAGCCACACCCCAAGATAGCGAAGATCTGATCAACTACACTCGCAGCATCGCCGGAGTCGAGGTCGGCTTATTGTTCATGGAGCAACCGCGAGGCGGCGTCAAAATCAGCTTTCGTTCGCGCCAGAGCATCGATGTGGCGAAACTGGCCGAGCGCTTCGGCGGAGGCGGGCATCGCCTTGCCTCTGGAGCGATTCTCGAAACCTCCCTGAATGAAGCTCGGCTTCGCGTTCTCGATGCGGTCGCCGAGGCGCTTCTCTCCACACCTTGATCGTCCGTAGGAGTCCCACCCATGAATGAAGCCCCTTCCCTACCCACACCCCACCCCTACAATCTGCGCGATCTCCCCCTCGCCGCTCGACTGACCTTGGCTTTGTTTTTACTGTCGGTCGGTCTGGGTTACGTCGCGGCATTGGTGCAACTACACTTTCAGCACGCCGCGCCCGGAGCGGTACTGCCGAGCGGCGAGGACGCCGTTCGCATCTTTCACGGCGATGTCGGCGACAAACAGATGAGCAAGATCGAACAGTTGCTGCCCGAGGATTTCAAAGACAAAAAAATGACTGGCCAGGGACAGATGACTTCGGCGTTTTATAAACGCGCCGAAGACTACGACGATACCATTGGCGAAAAGGCCGCCGAATTGGCGAAGAAACGGGGCCAGAAAAGTGTGACGAAAGAGATCAAGATAGAGGCAAAGTCGGAGGTAGACAAGGAACGCGATGGCGAACGCTTGGTCATGATCGCCTGGGTTCGCGGCGGTGCCAAGGAGGAAGAGTACAACGAGGATAAATATCTCCTCCCCGGCGAGTTGGCGAAACGTCCTTTCACTCGCAAATATCTGGTTGTCGAGGGAGATAAGCCTGCCGAACCCCCGGCTGCGAAGATCCAAACCCTATTTCAGGAACGCTGCGCAACCTGTCACATGGATGGAGGTGAGGGACAGAAATATCCTTTGACAACCTATGCGGAGATCAAAAAGTATACGGTCGTCAAAAAATCGAGCGGCATGTCGCTGGAGAAACTGGCCCAAACGACGCACGTTCACTTGCTCGGCTTCTCCATGCTCTACGGTCTGACGGGGCTAATCCTCGCTTTTAGCAGTTATCCTCGATTCTTGCGCGTCCTGCTTTGTCCTCTTCCCCTTTTGGCGCAGGTCGCGGACATTGGTTTCTGGTGGCTGGCGCGGCTGGAGCCACCGCATGGACCGTCGTTCGCTCAAGCGATCGCCGTCAGCGGCGGCTTGGTCGCTGCGGGACTGCTCTCGCACATCGTACTCGCTCTCTTCAATCTATTTCGTTGGAAGGGATGGCTCGTTTTGTTAATCCTGTTCGCCTCGGCTGGATATGCCGGGTTTGTGGTCAAGACGAAGGTGATCGATCCGCAACTCGCGGCGGAGAAGGCACCGGACCCGGCAGCGAAGTAAGGAGTCTACCTCAGAAGCTCCCAAGTCCGTTGCCGCAAGTGATGATTCCAAAGCGGTTTGTGGTGTATCAGGCCGCCGAACTCGGACAGTCGAACCATCGCGACGAGTTATCGGCAGATGCACCAGGGGAGGGTTCGGACGTGTATTCGGGACCCACTGCTACGTTTGTTGTTTGTGGGGATAGCGTTGATCCTGCGCAACGTGTGGGTGTGGCTGCATTGGCAAGTGTTGGCGCGTCGGCGGTGTGGCGGTCGGCGACTGGACTTGGGCCGTTTGAGTTTTCGCAAGATGCTGATGTAGTTGCAACACTGGGCCGAAGCGCGTTTTGGAATCCACGATGAAATCGCGACGGAACATCGGCCGGATGAATGAGTTTAAGCATGGTATCATGATTCAGGATAATCGGAAACGACGGAGGCTGACTGCCCACGAGAATTGGTCGCATGATTCGCCCCGCAAGCCGAAGTCGAGTGATCCTTTCGCGGAAGTGGAATAGCGCGATATACATACTCTGCTCGACGAAGAATTGAATCGCTTGTCGGAGAAAGAGCGCTCGCCCTTGGCGCTGTGCCATCTGGAGGACAAGTCGTTTGCCGAGGCGGAGCGGCAGTTGGGTTGGTGTGAGGCGACCGTTTGCGGACGCTTGACGGGAACACGGTGTTTATGGACGTCCTGCGAAGAGAGGGCAATTCACCGCCGTGCGCGAACGGGCGTAACGCTATAGCCCCTCGCCCAATGCGTACACTTCCTCCGCGTCCAGTACCAAATCGTTGCGATCGAACAGGCGCGCGATGGCGGCTTTGTGAATTTTCATCTTGAGATCCCCAACGCCAAGCGCTCCATAACCGAGGACACCGTCGTACTCGACGGCCTTGTCGGCAATGCCGAGGCCCTCGATCCCCACGGGCGGCACAGCGTTGAGATCGATGGCCACACGAAGAGTTGGACAGGAGCGCCGTGCGCTGGAGGGCAACAACAGCGCGCCTGCCGCGCCGGCGGCGACAACTAACGTGCGCTCGGCGAGTGCCGTGGAGAGATCGCCCGCAGGGTCGGCGGCCACGGCCTCCAACTTGGCTTGAGGCTCTTTGGCGCGGATCGCCTCGGCCACCGCCGCCGCCTTCGATGCTTGCCGCGAGCCGAGCCTTACCTCCGCCCCCTGCCGCGCCAGAAGCAACGCGACGCGCTGACCCACCGGACCCGTCGCTGCCAGGACCAGCGCCTTGGTCGTTTTCAAATCGAGATGCCTCGCCGCCGCCCGCACCGCCGCCGCTGCTGTCGTATTCGCGCCGTTGGCGTCGAGCAGCACCGACACGCGCAGTCCGAACTGCGGCAACATATGCTTGCGCGCCTCGGCCAAGAGTCGCTCGCCCAGCGCAACATCGCTGCCGCCGATAAAGATAGCCGTGCGATGCAGATCTTTCGGCCCGCGTGTGAAAATCGCACCGTGAACCTTCTCGCGGATCGCTTCCGGCGTCACGCCGCCGTAACTCATCACCACATCCGCGCCGGCGTCGTAGGCCACGACCTGATCGAACACGCTCGGCTGCGGATCGCCGTCCAGTTGAATCAGAAGTTTGCGCTTCTCCAAGGTAACCCCGCAATTCAAGATCATCACCAGACCGGAGCGCCGGCGACGGGCACATCCGCCCGTCGCCGGCGTTCCGGGCTGGTGGGCTTGTGGTGCAATCAATACTTCGCCATCGCCGCTTCTTGCTTGACGCCCAGACGATCCAGCACGTTTTTGACGCCTTCGAGCATCATCCGCAGCTCGCTGTTGATGGCCAGGAATTGCCAGCCTTCTTCGATGCGTGCCTGTACTTCTTCCACGCTGAAACAATGAATGCCGGCTGCGACGCCGTTTTTCTTGCAGGCAGCCAGGACGTGCTTCATCGCCTCAGACGTGGCCTGTGCGCTGGGCGGTTTGCCGTCTTTGCTCCGCATGTTGGCCGCCAGATCGTTGGGACCGATGAAAAAGGCATCAACGCCCGGCACCGAGCAAATGGCGTCGGCGTTCTCAACCCCTTGCGGCGATTCACATTGCAGGACAATCAAAATCTCTTTATCGGCATTTTGGAAATAATCGACGGCGGTCGTCCCGAAATTGAGCGCGTGGACGCTGCCGCCGACGCTGCGCGTGCCAAGGGGTGGGTAGCGACAGGCGGCGACGGCGTCGAGCGCTTCTTGCCGCGTGTTGACCATCGGCACGACGATGCCGTGCGCGCCGTTGTCGAGAACTCGCTTAATGTGATCGTGACGATTGGCCGGCACGCGCGCCAACGGCACGCAGCCAGCGTCGGCGATGGCGGCAAACATATGCGTGGCCGTCTCCCAATCGACGTGCGTATGCTCGATATCCACCGTCAGCCACGGGAAGCCGGTTCGCGCCAGGAAACGGCAGGCCACGATACTGCCCAGCGATAACCAAGTGCCGACCGATGGTTTGCCGGACTTCAACGCTTGTTTGACGGGATTGGCACGCACGATCTTTCTCCTCTTAGGACGGCGGTGGGTTGGTCTGCCGTGATTATAGAAGTTCGATGCGTCACCGTCAGAGCCGGAAGGGTAAGCGACGGATCGGATTGCCGTCGCTTACCCTTCCGGATCCGAGGGTTGAGTCCGAAACCCTTAGCCTCCTCGTTTGAATGCTACCATGCCGAGAGGCGGAACGGTGATGGTCAGCATGTAATCGCGTCCGTGACAGGGGACGGGCACCGCCTCGACGCCGCCGAGATTGCCTTGACCGCTGCCGCCATAGAGCGGCGCGTCGCTGTTGAGAATCTCGATCCAAAAGCCGCCTTGAGGTACGCCGATCTGATAGTTGTGACGCGGGACCGGAGTGAAATTGGCGACGACGGCGATGGTATCCTCGGGCGAACGACCTTTGCGCAATAGGCTAACCACACTGGTTTCCGCGTCGCAGCAGTCGATCCACTCGAAGCCAGTGGCATCGCAGTCGAGAAGGTGCATGGCCGGCTCGCCGCGGTATAAGGTGTTCAGATCTCGCACCCAGCGCTGCAATCCCGAATGCAAGGGCAGGCCCAACAAGTGCCAATCGAGACTCGCCTCCGCGTTCCATTCGTTTCGTTGGCCAAACTCGCCGCCCATGAACAGAAGTTTCTTACCGGGTTGCGCGTACATATAACCGAAGAGCATGCGCAGGTTGGCGAACTTCTGCCAGTCGTCGCCGGGCATTTTCGACAGGAGCGATTGCTTTCCATGTACGACTTCATCGTGCGACAAGGGCAGCACGAAGTTTTCACCGAACGCATATAACATTCGGAACGTCAATCGATTGTAATGATACTTTCGATGAATGGGGTCGCGCTCCATGTAATCGAGCGTGTCGTGCATCCATCCCATATCCCATTTGTAGCCGAATCCCAGCCCGCCCAAATAGATGGGGCGCGACACCTGCGGCCAGGAGGTCGATTCCTCGGCAAAGGTTACGACGTCGGGATATTCGCGGTAGACGATTTCGTTGAGACGGCGCAGAAAACTAATGGCGTGCAAATTCTCGCGTCCACCGTATTCATTGGGGGTCCATTCGCCTTCTTTTCGAGAATAATCGAGATAGAGCATGGAGGCGACGGCATCCACGCGCAGACCGTCGATATGATATTTGTCCAGCCAAAAGAGAGCGTTGCCGATGAGAAAGTTGCCGACTTCCTTGCGACCATAATTATAAATAAACGTGCCCCAATCGGGATGTTCGCCCTGGCGCGGGTCGGCGTGTTCGTAGAGATGGCTGCCGTCGAAGTAACCAAGTCCATGTTCGTCGCGCGGAAAGTGAGCCGGTACCCAATCCAGCAACACGCCGATGCCGCGTTGATGCAGCACGTCGATAAGATACATCAAATCGTGCGGCGTACCGAAGCGGCTGGTAGGCGCGTAGTAGCCGACCGTCTGATAGCCCCACGAAGCGTCGAGCGGATGTTCGGTCAATGGTAAGAATTCGACGTGGGTGTAGCCCATGTCGTGCAGGTAATCTGCCAGTTGTATGGCAGCCTCGCGGTACGTCAACCAGCGATTGCCTTCCTCCACCATGCGCCGCCACGAACCGAGATGCACTTCGTAAATCGCCACGGGAGCATCGAGCGCGTGGGCGTTTCGGCGTCGTGCGATCCATTCGCCGTCGTTCCACGAATACCCCGACAGCTCCCAGACCTTTGAGGCCGTTCGCGGTCGAATCTCGGCGGCAAAACCAAAGGGATCGGCCTTTTCCACGACATAATCGGCAACGCGCGAGACGAGTGCATATTTGTAGAGAGCGCCTTGACCGACATCGGGAATGAAACACTCCCAGATGCCCGATGTACCCAGCGGATGCATCAGATGTGCGCCTCGACGCCAACCGTTGAAGTCGCCGACCACCGACACTTCGCGCGCGTCCGGTGCCCACACGGCGAAATGCGTCCCGGCGACGCCGTTCTGGACCATCAGATGCGCGCCCAACTTTTCATAGGCTCGGTAGTGCGTACCTTCCGACCAAAGATAGACATCGAAATCGGTCAGCGTGGCGGTAATCACAGAGTCGATCCTTTTTCCATCAGAGCCAGGATGCCGCGCAGGGGGATGCGAACCCATTCGGGGCGATTGTTCCATTCGTAATTTAGCTCGTAAAATGCCTTGTCGAGCAAGAAGGCATCGAGCAGCCTTGCCACCGTCTCGCCGTCGTTGGGCCAAAACGGTTCGTCTTCGGCGTCTTTTCGGTAGGCGCGGAGGAAGGCGGCGGCTGCCCATTGATACCACAACTCGGCCCAAGGCAGTAGATGCGCGAAGGCGTCGGCGCGATTTTCCGTGAAGGCGAACAACCCGGCGTAGGCGGCGTAGTGGAACGAGCGCACCATGCCGGCCACATCCTTTAACGGCAATTGCTTGGCTCGGCGTTCGGTCAAGGTCCGAGCCGGCTCGCCCTCAAAATCGAGGAGGAAATAATCGTTGTCCACGCGCAACACTTGACCGAGATGATAGTCGCCGTGGCAACGAATCTTAATCGACGCCATCTGATCCGACACGCCTAGTTCCACCCGCCGCGCCAGTTCGATGCCGTTCTCCAAAAGATGCCGCGCCGAGGAAATCACGTCCGAGGGGAGACGATCCAGATTGTTGCGCAGCGAGGCGAGCGCGCCGCTCGCTTGCTCGCGCAGGCTTTGCCGCACCGCGCCGGCGTCGCGCGGCGTGAACGGCTCAGGAGCGAAGTCGGGATTGTCGCCGTCCGCGGACAGGGCGCGGTGCATCTGCGCGGTGCGTCGACCGAGAACCGCGGCGGAGTGCGGATACTCGCCGAGCGCTTCGAGAACCCGCGGCGACGGCGAAGCGGCGGCGAGTTCGAGCAAGCCGCGTCTCTCCGGCTCAAGGAACGGCTGCGCGGAAGCGCGCCGATAATAGTGGCTGAGTTCCTGCAGCGCATGATTCCAACCGTCCCCCCGATTGATGACGAACGATTGCAGTATGGCCAACGTAATGGGTTGAAAGCCGGAGCGATGGTATTCCAGCGCGCCCGCCATGGTTGGGATGCGGTCGAAGCGGTGGTTTTCGGTAAGAAATCGGCCTATCTCGGCATCGGGATGAATCCCCCAATCCAGATGGCGAAACACCTTCAATAGTAAGCGCTCGCCAAAGCGTATCAAAGTATTGCTTGAAGTGGCAGCGCCGTGCGACACGGCAAGAGGTTGCGAAGCATCGCCGCGCAGCGAGGCGTAGGCCTCCGTCGGCAGGGATCGGATTCGGCCTCGTCGCATCGGCTGCTCGCGTCCCATGCCGATCGCCGATAGCAGCGATGCGCAGGTCTCTGCGTCGGCCAAGGCATCGTGCAATAGCGCCGATCCCTGTGGTCCCGTCAAATGGGCAATGGCCCACGGTGAACCAAAAGGCAACAGATCGCCGGTGGGAGTTCCAATCGTCACCCCCAAGGGTAGGAAATACAGATCGCTCTTTCCGTCGAGAAAGCTGACTTCGAGCAACACCGGAAAGACGCGCGTGGCACCGGCCGACCATTCGCCCCAATCGACGAGACACACCGAGTCGATTTGCCGCCCCTTGCCGCCGAACCAGCGTTGTTGCCGCAGGTAATTGGGCAGCACGACGTTCTCCAACTCCGAGCGCGCCGAACCATCCAAAATCGCCTCCCAGTCGCCCGGCAGGGTCAAGGTGGGGAACATCGCTTTGGCCTCCATTTCCGTATCGGTATGTCCGTGCCGGATCAATCGAAATAGTCGAAGTCCCTTTCGCTGCGTATGCGCTTGCGCAGCCGCAGGATGTGTGCGATCGACGCATGAGGATCGAGACGCACGAAGTTCGATTCTCCGTTCCACAGATAGCGCGCCTCGGTCAGGAGGTCGTGAACCTGATACGGTTCGCCTTCCTGCAATCCCAACTCGTCCAATGGTATGCGCACCCAGCCGGATTGCACATGATGCGGATCGAGATTGACCACTGTGAGAATAACATTGGATAGGTCCGGCGTCGTTTTGCCATAACAGACGATTTGTTCGTTGTCGGTCGCATAAAAGCGGAGACGGTCGTTGGAATGCAGGGCCGGATTGTTGCGTCGAATGGTATTGACGCGCGCAATAAACTCGCGGAAAACATTGGGACGATTCCACTCCCAATGGCGTATTTGATACTTTTCCGAGTCGAGATACTCTTCACTGCCGTGCTTGACTGCCTTGTGTTGATAGGTCTCGAAGGGCGGCCCGTAGATGCCGTAGGTCGCACCGAGTGTGGCGGCGAGAACGAGGCGGATGTGAAAGGCAGGATGTCCACCGTATTGCAAATACTCCGGCAGAATATCCGGCGTGTTGACGAACAGATTGGGCCGCATGTACTCGCGCGCCGGCGATTGCGTCAACTCCGTGAAATACTCGGTCAATTCGTGTTTGCTGTTGCGCCAGGTGAAATAGGTGTACGACTGTGTGAAACCGGACTTGGCGAGATAGCGCATCACCTTGGGCCGAGTGAACGCCTCGGCGAGGAAAATGGCTTCGGGATAGCGCGACTGCATTGCTTCGATGAGCCATTCCCAGAGGCGAAACGGCTTGGTGTGCGGATTGTCCACGCGGAAGATGCGTACGCCGCGCTCGCTCCAGAACGAGACGACATCGAGCAAGGCGTGCCACAGTCCTTGCCACTCGGAACACTCGAAATCGAGAGGGTAAATGTCTTGATATTTCTTGGGTGGATTCTCGGCATACTTGATGGTGCCGTCGGGCCGATGGCGAAACCAGCCGGGATGCTCGCGCACCCAAGGATGATCGGGCGAACATTGAAACGCCACATCCATCGCGATCTCGATGCCGCAATCGCGCGCCGCTTTTACGAGCCGCTCGAATTCTTTTAGCGATCCTAAATTGGGATGAACGGCCGTGTGTCCGCCCTCGGCCGCGCCGATGCCCCACGGACTGCCGGGATCGTCGGGACCGGCATTCAGACTGTTGTTCGGTCCTTTACGGAAGGCATGGCCGATCGGGTGAATGGGCGGCAGATAGAGTACGTCGAAGCCCATGGCACGGATCTCAGGCAACCGTTTCTCGACATCGGCGAACGTGCCGTGCCGACCGGGTTCCTCGGCGCACGAACGAGGAAACAGTTCGTACCACGCGCCGAAACGCGCCAGCTGTCGATCGACGCGCACTCGGAGAACGCGATCGTATTCGACGCCGCCCCCGCGTTCCTGGTGACGCGCCATCACGGCGGCGAGCAGCGGATCGAGCGCGGCTTCGATGCTTGCCGTTCGGTCGTCGTCTTTGCACATGGCCTCGGCCCACTCGCGCAGCCATTCGCCTTCCTCGCCGCGCACACCTTCGGCCGTTTGCCGGACCAGCGCAGCCCCTTCCAACAGCTCGCTGGCCACATCCTGATTCGCATCCACTTTCTTCGACAAATCTCGCCGCCACGACGCAAAGCGATCGATCCAGGCTTGCAGGGTGTACTCGTAAACGCCCAGTTGTGTCACCAGAAAATGCGCTGCCCAGTGGTCGTTGGCAAGCGGTTGCATCGGCGATTCGCTCCATTCCGTCTCGCCGGCGCGTCGATAGCGCAGCACGGCGGCCAACGCATCGTGACCGTCGGCGTGAATGTCCGCCGACACGTTGACCGCTTCGCCGACTACGCGCTTGATGGGAAAGCGTCCGCCGTCAATCTCCGGCTGCACCGCTTCGATGATGAGACGTGAGGGTAGGCAAGCGGGCAAACCATGCGTCGATACGAGTGCCATCGAACAGTCCTTCCAGACAGGGCGGAGTGATGCTTCCACCATTATTCAACGAGCGAGCAAATCGAGTGCCAAGACAATAATGCCGAATTGCTGGAAGTGTAGCCGTTTTCGCTTCTCGTGTCTCGCCTGCGTGGACGTTCGAGCGGGCCGACGATCTAAAACAGGGCAGTCGATAAAGACCATAGTTCTTTGGTCGGTGCGCCGCGACGCGGAGCCGAGCGCGGCACGTCGCGCTCCGCTCCACGTCGCGACGAACCGATGAAAAAGCGTCGGCAAGACAAAAAAACGCGCTTGCCGAAACGGCCTCAGTTCGAAACAGTAAAGGAAGACTCGAAATCACTCCGAATTGAGGTGGCTCGCATGAATCGCTTCCCGTGGATACGACGAGGGTTGTTCCCGATGCTGCCGGTACTCGGTCTGATGCTTTACCTCAAGAGCGAGGAGACGCCGGCGGATGGGCCGAAGCGGTTTGTGCCGCCCCCGACTGCGTTTGAATGCCGCTGGACGGAGACGCGGATTGCGCTCGACGGTAAGGCCGACGAACCGGCCTGGAAGCAGGCTCAGATTATCGACAATTTCTATCTTCCTTGGCTGGGTGCCAAGGCTCGCGCTGCCAAGACGGCGACAAAGGCGCGTCTTCTGTGGGACCGCGAATATCTCTACTTCTTCGCCGACATGGAGGACGCCGATCTCTACGCCGACGTGAAGGATCACGATGGGCAGACGTGGAACAACGACGTGTTCGAGCTGTTCTTCAAACCCGCCGCCGACAAGCCGGGGTACTACGAGTTTCAAGTCAACGCCGCCGGTACGGTCATGGATATGTTCCTGCCGCGCCGCGGGGCGGGTGGGTATCAACGCTTCAAGAGCGACGGCGATTTTCACCTGGATACCAAAGTCCAGCTTCGCGGCACGCTCAATCGTTGGCAAGACACGGATCAGGGTTGGTCGGTCGAAGGACGTATCCCTTGGAGCGATTTTCTACGCACCGGCGGGCGTCCGGAGATCGGCGAGAAGTGGAAATTCGTCCTGTGCCGCTACGATTACTCCGTTGATTTCGAGGGGCCGGAGCTATCCACTTGCGCTCCCTTGAAAACGCAGGGCCGTCCCGATTTTCACCACCACGAAGACTATGCCACCCTGAAATTCGTTGGTCCCCCCACGGAGAGTACGGCCAGACCTTACGGCATCGAGCGGCGCATTCCGCTGACGACTTCGCATGTGGCCGGCTCTCCGGAACCGCCGCCGCCCTATCGCGTTCGCCGCCTCTATCCGAACCTCAAAATCAACTTTCCCGTCGCCGTCGCCCATCAGCCCGGCAGCAACTGGTTGCTGGCAGTGACTCAACTCGCGCCGTATGCACGCACGAGTATCCTCCGCTTCAAGGACGATCCGAGCGCGGAACAAACCGAGACGCTCCTCGACCTGGACGGCACGGCCTATAGTTTCGCATTCCATCCGCATTTCAAAGAGAACGGCTACGTTTATCTCGGCATGAACGGCCCCTCCTCGGCTCCTTCCGCCAAGAAGAAGACGCGCATCCTCCGCTATACGATGGAGCGCAACCCGCCTTACAAACTCGATCCGAAGTCGGAGGCGTCGATCATCGAATGGCCGTCCGACGGCCACAATGGCGGCGCGCTGGCGTTCGGTAAGGACGGCATGTTGTACGTCACCTCCGGCGACGGCACTTCCGATTCGGATACCCATATTGTCGGGCAAGATCTCGGCAAATTGACGGCAAAAGTGTTGCGCATCGACGTGGACCACCCCGACGAAGGCAAACGCTACTCGGTGCCGAAGGACAATCCGTTCGTCGGTCGGAACGACGCTCGCCCCGAGACGTGGGCCTACGGTCTGCGAAACCCCTGGCGCATGACCGTCGACGAGAAGACGGGCCATCTCTGGGTCGGCAACAACGGTCAGGATCTGTGGGAGCAGGCGTATCTGATCGAGAAAGGGGCCAATTACGGCTGGAGCGTCATGGAAGGGAGCCATCCGTTCTATCCCCAACGCAAGGCGGGTCCGACGCCTTTTAGCAAGCCGACCGTCGAGCATTCGCACTCCGAGGCGCGGTCGCTGACGGGAGGCATCGTTTATTACGGATCGCAATTGCCCGAATTGCGGGGCGCGTACCTGTACGGCGATTACTCGACGGGCAAGATCTGGGGCGTTCGCCACGATGGGAAGCGCATCGTCTGGCACAAAGAGATCGCAGACTCCAGGCTGCAAATCACCGCGTTCGACGTCGATGCTCGCGGGGAAATCCTCATCGCCGATCATCGGGGACAAGAAAAGGGCGGTTTTTATACGCTGGAGGCGTCTCCGAAAGATCTGCCGCCTTCCACGTTTCCTCGCAAACTCAGCGAAAGCGGTCTTTTTCGATCCGTGAAAGGCCACAAGATGGAACCGGCCTTGATTCCCTATTCCGTCAACGCTCCCTTGTGGTCCGACGGCGCGTACAAGGAGCGTTGGATTGCCTTGCCCGGCGAGGATTCGCGGATCGACTTCACAACGGGGCGAGGTTGGAATTTCCCGGACGACACGGTGTTGGTCAAATCGTTCGCCCTGGAAATGGAAGAGGGCAACCCCGCTTCACGCCGCTGGATCGAGACGCGCTTTTTGACCAAACAACGGGGCGAGTGGTTCGGCTATTCCTATCGGTGGAACGAACAGCAAACGGAGGGCTTCCTCGTAGAGGCGAAGGGAGAGGAACGCGATTTCTCGATCCGCGCGGAAAAGGGCGTTCGCAACCAGCGATGGAGTTATCCCAGCCGAGCCGAGTGCATGGTGTGCCACAGCCGCGCCGCCAACTTTGTCTTGGGCCTCACCGAAGTGCAGATGAACAAGGATCACGAATACGGCGACATCCGCGACAATCAGCTGCGCGTCTTGGAACATCTGGGCGTTCTCCGCGTCAACTGGATGCAAGAGACCAAAGATCGTATGCGCCGAGACGCGGAAACGCAAGGCAGGAAAGAAAAGGACATCAACGACTATCTCGACCGTCAGTCGGCAACGCGCTTGCAGCGTGCTTCCGCCCCGTCATCGTTATTGTCGGTGCCGCCGGAGAACTATCGCCGACTCGTCGATCCCTACGATCCCAAGCAGGATTTGACGCTGCGGGCACGATCTTATTTACACGCCAACTGCGCACAGTGCCACATCGAGGCTGGCGGCGGCAACGCGCAAATGGAACTGGAGTTTACGACGAAGCTCAACAAAATGCGCGTCGTCGATGAGAAGCCAGTTCACGATACCTTCGGCTTGCCCGAGGCGAGACTGATCGCGTCGGGACATCCGGAGCGATCGGTGTTATTGCGGCGCATCGGCCACCGAGAGGCCGGCCACATGCCGCCGTTGGCCACCTCAGTGGTCGATCGACAAGCGTTACGAATGATGCGAGAGTGGGTGGAGAAACTTCGTCCCGAGCCTGCCGCCCGTCGCTGAGCGCCTCTATACGCTATTAGGCCAGGATCGCAACTTCTACTGTGGGCCATATTCTCATTTGCCGATTCTCAACGGCGGCAAGCGGCTAAGGGCTTTCCAGCGGTACAGACGCGCTTCCTCAAGACGACGCAAACGACGCCTCGCCGTGGGACGCCGGTACCCACAACGACTCGTACCCAAACGACGCTCCACCACCCCCGCAATTCATTTCTGCAACGTCGCCACCGTCAACGCCAACGCCTGGTGGTGATGCCAACCAAGCCACGTCCGCACCTCTTAGCACGCCAAACCCGCTTCTCCCTTGGCACGTTGCAAACACTCCTCAATCCGATGCTGCACCTTGAACACACGCGCGAACTCTTCCACGGGTGTCAACAACGACGCATTCGACAACAGGTAGTCGTGCTTCCAACTGCCGTCGCCCTGCCGCTCGCGGAATACCACTAGAGTCTCAGCTACGTCCGGGACGCGCCCCTCCGTGCGTGCTTGCACCAACGTCCACGCCACCTGCACCACGATCGGCCCCATC
Organism: Planctomycetota bacterium; assembly: GCA_021807595.1. Taxonomy (GTDB): domain Bacteria; phylum Planctomycetota; class Planctomycetia; order Gemmatales; family Gemmataceae; genus JAJPHU01. The sequence continues at coordinate 54,634 of JAKBCS010000015.1, forward strand.
TCCTCGTCGTCGCCGGGAATCCACGCTTGTGTGTCAACTGCGGGCCGCGTTGCCCCAACATTCGGCAAAACGGCAGTTCATCGCTAAGTCCTTTCAGAGGATTATTGTCTCCGAAAGTCTTTTGTAGAAAACAAGTTAGCGCTGGCAAAGAAAGGCACAGAGTAGAAGTAAAAAGTGAGCGATCAATTATCGGATCGCAACGACCCTGGGATACATCAACCCGGCCATCAGAATCGAGGAGGCCGTCGCGGACATGCCGGTACCGGAAGCACTGAAACAGGAGAAGAAACATGCCGAACGGCAAGTCACGACGATGAAAGCTCAAGCATCCTCGGAGGACGGTGGATCGAGAAGAAGCTCGGTGGTTGGTTTTTGGTAGGTCGGCGAGGGCGAATCGCCGTAAGTCAATGCCCCCTGTCGGAGTCGAACCGACAACCTACTGATTAAGAGTC
>JAKBCS010000016.1:0-6507 GCA_021807595.1 Planctomycetota bacterium
AGAACCGTCTCTTAGGATAGCAGCAACGGCACCCATTTTCATGGTTTCAGGGTGCGGCGCGCTGCATGAGGACTGACACCATTTGTCCCGTGAGGCTGCGTGCGGCCGAGCTGGCCATGTTGCTGGATGGGATCGATTGGCCCAACGCCCGGCGGTCGCAGCGCTATCAGCGCCCGGCCAGCGGTTGAGTCGGCCTCAGGAGAGACGGCGAAAGTCGTCTCTCTTTTTTTCCTTTTCTTGGAACATTTCGGGTCCGTCATGCGTCTAATACGCACGACCATTGCCGAACTCACGGCCAAGCTCGCTAGCCGAGGCGACAAGTCCCCCCCTCGGCCCAGGTCGGCGAACCTCTTGAATGATCGCCTCGTTTCGCCCATATCCACTTCCGAAGGAGTCTCGCATCACTTCCCGACGGCGTGACTCCTCGCCCACCCCCCACGCGGTTCGCCGGACAGACACAGAGCGGAGAATCGGAATGTCAGCGTCCAGCGATGCACGCAGTCCGGTCGAACTCCTGGCCGACGAGTTCCTGGCCCGCCACAAGATTATCACGTTTTCCAAGATATGGCCTGTAATTGCTCATGTCCGCGTAAGCTGCCTTCGTCGAGTTTTCCTAGCATATTTGTAGGAATCGAGACGGCTCCCCTTCGTATTTGGCAAGGAGACTCCGACATCATGACCGAATCCCGAATGCCCGCTTTCGCCACGCGCGCCATCCACGCCGGACAGGACGCCGATCCCGCCACCGGCGCGACCGTCGTGCCCATCTACGCCACCAGCACCTACACGCAGGCCGCACCCGGACAGCACAAAGGCTACGAATACTCGCGTAGCGGCAATCCGACGCGCGCCGCTCTGGAGACGTGTCTGGCCTCGCTCGAAGGCGGCGAGCGCGGGCTGGCCTTTGCCTCGGGTCTGGCCGCATCGACTGCCGTTCTCTCCACCCTCAAACCCGGCGATGAAGTCGTCGCTGCCGCCGACCTTTACGGCGGTACTTATCGCTTGCTCGAACGTGTCTTCAAACCGTGGGGACTGATCGCGCGCTACACTGACGATCCCACACCCGCCGGATTCGCCCAACTCCTCACCGAGAAAACCAAGCTGGTCTGGATCGAATCACCGACAAATCCGCTTTTGCAAATCCTCGATATTGCAGCCATCGCCGAGGCAGCACACAAGGTCGGAGCCTTGTTAGCGGTCGATAACACCTTCGCATCGCCGTATCTCCAACAGCCGATTGCCTTGGGTGCCGATCTTGTGGTACATAGCACCACGAAATATCTTGGCGGCCATTCCGACGTGGTGGGCGGAGCGGTCGTCGGTCGCAAGGAGCTATTGCAACAGATTGCTTTCTATCAGAATGCGGCCGGCGGCGTGCCGGGACCGTTCGACGCATATCTGACGCTGCGCGGCCTCAAGACGTTGGCCGTGCGGATGGATCGCCATTGTGCCAACGCCCGCCGTTTGGCAGCTTGGTTGAGCGAGCAGCCGCAAGCGGAGCGCGTTTACTATCCGGGGCTGCCGTCGCATCCAGGCCACGAGATTGCCAAGCGACAGATGCGCGATTTCGGCGGCATGATAAGCGTTCGACTCAAGGGTGACGGTGAGGCGGCAAAGCGATTCCTGACGAAAACGCAATTATTCAGTCTCGCCGAGAGCCTGGGTGGTGTAGAATCGTTGGTGTGTCACCCAGCAACGATGACGCACGCCAGCATCCCGGCCGAACTCCGCATCGCCCGTGGCATCGACGACGGTTTGATCCGCCTGAGCGTTGGCATCGAAGATTTGGAAGATTTGCAAGAGGATTTACATCGGGCGCTGCTCTACGGGGCAGGTGGAAAAGATTGAGGCCGTGCCGAGGCCGAGGGAATCTATCATGCTTTCTCGTGAACTGTGCCGTCTCCGGTATCTCGCAGTCCGCTTGCGCGGACGCCCTGCTTGGATCGGTGCGCTGACTCTCTGCTTGGCCGCCTGCATCAGTTACTTCGCGATTGCGGGACAGACGCCGCAGCGGCCTCCTCCACGAACGGAGGGGTTGCGCCGACCCATCGCCGCCGCCTTTCTACGCGATGGAAGGACTTTGTGCGTCGCCAATCAACGCAGTGGGACTATCTCCATCGTCGATGTCCCGCGCCGCAAGGTTGTCGGCGAAACAACGATCGGGAAACGGCTTAACGATCTTGTTTTGTTACCGGACGGACAGACGATTCTCGCCGTCGACGACGAACGGCACGAACTTATCGCAGCGCGTATAATGGGTGAGCGCGTTCGCGTTCGATCCCGATTGACAACGGCGTCGTATCCCGCCAGCGTCGTCGTTTCGGCCGATGGGAAGTGGGCGAGCGTTGCCTCGTCGTGGTCGCGCCGGGTACAGATCGTAGACCTGACTCCGTTGTCAACCACCGACAATTCGGCAACGCTTCGGATTCGTCACACGCTTCGCTTGCCGTTCGCTCCCCGGAATCAGTGCGCGTTGCCGGGCGGTTCGCGGCTCGTCGTCACCGACGGTTTCGGCGGCGGACTGGCGCTGCTCGACGCAGTCGAGGGCAAATTGCTTGTCCATCACGAGATCAACGGCCACAACCTGCGCGGTCTGGCTGTCGCCCCCGACAAGAAGCGCTTGTTGATCGCCCATCAGATTCTCGATCAGCAATTGCCTACCTTGGAAGAGAAGGTTTGGCGCGGTCAACTGATGGTGAACGTCGTGCGCTCGCTGCCACTCGAATTGTTGACGAAACCGATAAAGGATCTCGATAAATCTTCAGAAATCATCTCGCTGAAAGGGAACGGACGAGGAGCAGGTGATCCGGCAGGCATTACGGTATTGGATGCGGAAGTTTTCGCCGTGGCGCTGGCAGGAGTGAACGAAGTGGCATTTGTAAACGATGAAGGCGACATCAATCGCCGCGTTTCGGTCGAACGCAGGCCAACGGCAATGGTGCGGGGGGCTGCGGGGCAGCCACTCGTGACCCTCAATACATTCGACGATTCTCTCTCGCTGATCGATGTGCGTCAGGCGCTTGTTGTCGGGACTATCCGCCTCGGTTCGCAGCCCGAACTCACTTGTGCCGATCGCGGTGAGTTGTTGTTCTTCGACGCGCACTTGTCCCGCGACGGTTGGTTTAGCTGCCACAGCTGCCACACCGACGGACACACGAATGGTTTGCTCTCCGACACGCTCGGCGACAACTCTTACGGTACTCCCAAGCGAACATTGACGTTGCGCGGCACGGCCTTGACCGATCCGTGGGGATGGAACGGCAGCATGAAGTATCTTCAGGATCAGATTGAGAAATCGTTGCAAGACACCATGCACGCGCCCACCGTCTCCGGCGAGCAAATCAACGATCTTCTTTCGTATCTCCATACACTGCCGCCGCCACCTCCCGTGGAACCGGCCACAGGAGACAAAAGGGATCGAGAGACAATCGAGAGGGGAGAAGTAATCTTTCACGAGCGAGGCTGTATTCGCTGCCATATCCCGCCGCTGACCTACTCTTCGCACGAAACGCACGACGTGGGATTTGCCGATGAGAACGGTCTGCGCAAATTCAATCCCCCCTCACTGCGAGGCGTCGGACAAGGTTACCGTTTCTTGCACGACAACCGAGCAGCGACGCTGGAGGAAGTCTTCACGAAGTATCGGCACAAGGTCGGCTCGGGCTTGACTTCGCAAGAGAGAGACGATCTGTTGCGCTTCCTTCGCAGTCTGTGAACAAGAAGCCCTCAGCCTCGCCAATGGACGGACGCCCGGCGATTTGTTTTAATGTATAATTGTTGGGTATAGGCATCGACCGCGAGGATCTCGACCGTGCGAAGGTTTCTCCGAACGAATCGATCGATCGTAATTTGCGGGGCGCGGGGAGCGCGCCATATCGTCGTCGTATGGAGAGATTAGTGCCGGGCTTTTTGACGCAATGTGATGGCTCAGTTGACCCGGCCCTGGAGCGAGTGCTTCAGGGCTTTTTTTATTGGCGGAATGAATTATGACGCGCATCCACATCTACGACACCACCCTCCGCGATGGCAGCCAGGGCGAGGGAGTAAACTTCTCGTTGCAAGACAAGTTAAACATCACGCGCCGACTCGACGAACTTGGGGTGGACTTCATCGAAGGCGGCTATCCGCTGTCGAATCCCAAAGACTTCGAGTATTTCCAGGAAGCGCGCAAGCTGACGTTGCGTCACGCGCGGGTGGCCGCCTTCGGCATGACGCGGCGTAAAGGCGTGTCGCCCGCCGAGGATAACTGCCTCAAAGCGTTGCTCGATGCTCAGACGCCCGTTGTTACGATTGTCGGCAAAACGTGGGATCTGCATGTGCGCGAGATTCTCGGCACATCATTGGAGGAGAATGCGCACATGATCGCCGACTCCGTGGCTTACTGCCGCGAAGCCGGTCGCGAAGTGTTCTACGATGCCGAACACTTTTTCGATGGCTTTCGTCGCAATCCCGAATACGCTCTTCAAACCTTGCGGGCGGCTCAAGATGCCGGCGCTTCGGTGGTGATTCTCTGCGACACCAACGGCGGTACCCTACCGGAAGAAATCGCCTCTGCAGTCGAAGCGATCCGGCGCGAACTGCACGTCGCGCTGGGCATCCATTGCCACAACGATTGCGATGTGGCCGTGGCGAACTCGTTGGTGGCAGTGGCCCACGGAGCAACGCAAGTGCAAGGGACAATAAACGGCATTGGCGAACGCTGCGGCAACGCCGATCTCGTTAGCGTCCTTGCCAATCTCGCGCTCAAACGCGGTTACGATGTACTGTTGCCCAGCAGCTTGCCGAAATTGACCGAGGTTTCGCGCTACGTTTGGGAGACGGCCAACATGAACTTTCGCTCCAATCAGCCTTTCGTTGGAGCCAGCGCCTTCGCGCACAAGGGCGGCATGCATACCCATGCCGTTGCGCGCAACACTTCCAGCTACGAACACATCGATCCCGCCGCCATCGGCAATGAACGCCGTATCCTTGTGAGCGAGTTATCGGGACAATCGACGATCCTTACCAAAACCACCAAGTATCAACTGACCCAAGACCGAGAGTTGATGCGCAAGATTCTCTTGCAAGTGCAGGATCTCGAAAACGAAGGCTACGAATTCGAGGCGGCGGAGGCGTCGTTCGATCTGCTGGTGAAGAAGGCGGCGGGACTGTATCAACCGCTGTTCGAGCGTTCGAGTTATCGCGTCAACATTGAAGCTGGCCCCGACGGCAAGCCGATCACCGAGGCCACGGTGAAGGTCCGCGTCCAAGAACGCACGATGCACACCGTAAGCGAGGGCGATGGTCCCGTCAATGCCTTGGACGGCGCGCTGCGTAAGGCATTGTTGTCGTTCTATCCGCGCTTGGCGGAGATGCACCTGGTCGATTACAAGGTGCGCGTCGTCAATGCGCGAGAGGAGACGGCGGCGCGGGTGCGAGTGGTCATCGAATGGAAGGACGGCGACGACGTATGGGGCACGGTCGGCGTCAGCGAGAATATCATCGAAGCGAGTTGGCTAGCGTTGGCCGACGCGACTGAGTACAAACTGTTTAAGGATGCTGAGACCGAATCACGAATGAAACAGATGGATGCGAGGACATGAGATTCCGGTTGACACCCCCAATTCGGAAGTCCAATCCGAGCGCAACCACTACTTCGATGGTTGGCGTTAAGCGTATGAAAGCGGAGATGAATCGCTTGCGTGGACAATGGTGACCGATGGCATTGAGGGAGGAGAAGGCATGAGTAGCCATGTCGAATCGCCGACCAAACCGACGCGGCCCAGCGAACAAGATCCGTGGTTTTACGGTTGGCGTTATGTAACCCAAATCGAGCCGGATGGGACGGAGAAGACGGTTCAAGTACCTCTCACCGAAGAGGACGTACTCCATCCCCAAGAGGGCGATTTCATTGTGAACAACGACGATCATGCCAACGATTGCTTCTTTTTGAAGGCGGTTTTGGACGCGCATCTTTCTGGTCGCCCTGGTGTCCACGTTTTTTTCGATCATCGGATGGATTGGGGTGTGGAAGGGATCAAAGCGCATGGTCCGGACTTCGCGGTCGTGGATGGTTTTCCCGACGATTGGGACGGTCAACGCGGCACATTTTATCTTTCGGAATATGCGGCACGGACGCTGTTGGCGTTGGAGGTGACATCGCCGGCAACGCGGCGAGGCGATTTGAACGCCAAGGTGGACGAGTATTATCGAGCGGGCATTGCCTATTACGTCATCGTAGATCGTCAGAATGAGGATGGTGAGAAGCCGCGTTTGTTGGCTTACCGTCGGGGTGTAGACGGATATGTCGTTGTGGAGCCGGACGCGGAGGGCTGGTTGGCGTTGGGTTCGATTGGTTTGTGGATACGTTTTGAGTCTGGACGTCTGGTTTGCCGCGATGGTTCGGGTCGCTATCTTCTCGATCCGGCGGAGGCAATCAACGCCGTGGTCGATGCGGAGACACGCGCCGAAGAAGCCGAATCTCAGGCACTTGAGGAGGCCCAAGCACGACAACGCGCCGAAGCCCAA
>JAKBCS010000016.1:6517-43888 GCA_021807595.1 Planctomycetota bacterium
TTCGGGTCGCTATCTTCTCGATCCGGCGGAGGCAATCAACGCCGTGGTCGATGCGGAGACACGCGCCGAAGAAGCCGAATCTCAGGCACTTGAGGAGGCCCAAGCACGACAACGCGCCGAAGCCCAAACACGCGCCGAAATGCAAGCACGACGGGTTGCGGAAGCGCGCGCTCAAGCGGAGTCCCAAGCGCGACAGGATGCCGAAGCGCGCGCTCAAGCGGAGTCCCAAGCGCGACGAGCAATTGAGGCTCGTCTTCGCCAGCTGGAAGCAGAGCTGAATCAACTTCGTGGACAATCTTAATTACTGGAATCCGTTTTCGAATAGGATGCCGAATCCCGTGACAAGCGAATTAGCGAAACACTACGACCCTCGCGAGGCCCAACGGCGTTGGTTGAAGTTCTGGAACGAACGCGGCTTCTTTCACGCTCGACCCGATGTCAGCCGCCAGCCGTTTTGCATCGTCATCCCGCCGCCCAATGTTACCGGCGCGCTGCACCTCGGCCATGCTCTCAATAATACGCTGCAAGACGTGTTGGTGCGTTGGCGACGGATGCAGGGCTACGCCACTCTCTGGATGCCCGGCACCGATCATGCCGGCATTGCCACTCAAGCCGTGGTCGAACGCCGTCTGCGCGACGAAGAGAAGAAGACGCGCCACGATCTCGGTCGTGAGGAATTGGTGAATCGCATTTGGCAATGGAAGGATCAGTACGAGAAGCGAATCCTCAGCCAGCTGAGCGAATTGGGTTGTAGCTGCGATTGGCAGCGTACGCGCTTCACACTCGATCCGGTCTGCGCTCGAGCCGTCCGCACCACTTTTTTCAAGATGTTCAAAGACGGCCTAATCTTCCGCGGCAAGCGATTGGTGAACTGGGATGCCCAATTGCAAACGTCGGTGGCCGACGACGAGGTGGAAAACGTCAAGCAGAAAGGCAAGTTTTACTACTTTCGCTATCCGATTTTGTTGGGAGCGTCCGGCGGTCTCGACCACGTTCTCATCGGCACGACGCGGCCGGAGACGATGCTCGGCGATACCGCCGTCGCCGTCCATCCCGAACCGGCGCGCGAATTCGACAAGCGCGAACGCGAGCTAGAGGCGAGTTTGGCCAAGGCTAACGAAAGAGAGACGCGCGACAACCAGGAACGGCTCGAACGTCTGCGCCGCCGTCGCGACGAGATGCTGCCGCATCTCGTGAAACTCGCCGAGTTGGCCCGCGCCGGCGCGATTCTCGAATTGCCCCTTGTGGGACGAAAAATTCCGCTTATCGCCGATCGCTACGCTGATCCCGAAAAAGGGACCGGTGCGGTCAAGATTACACCCGCTCACGACGCCAACGATTATGCCGTCTGGGAACGCCACAAGGAGATTGGCGAACCGATCAACATTTTGAATCCCGACGGTTCCATCAACGACAAGGGGCGCGGCGAATATCGCGGTCGAACCTTCTCGTACACCGGAATCGACCGCAAGGAAGCGCGGCGAAAAGTGATCGAAGATTTGCAGGACATCGGCCTGTTCGACCGCGAAGAGGAAATCGAGAACACCATCCCGCTCAGCGACCGCAGCAAGACACCCATCGAGCCGTATCTATCGGATCAATGGTTCGTGCGCATGGGCGATAGGGACGGTCAACCGGGTTTGGCCCAGCGCGCCATCGACGCCGTCAAGGAAGGGCTGGTGCGCTTTAGTCCGGAGCGCTATGCCAAGACCTACCTCGATTGGCTCGGCGAGAAGCGCGATTGGTGCATCAGCAGGCAGTTGTGGTGGGGGCATCGCATTCCCATTTGGTATGCGTATTGTCCGGAAACCGAATTGAACCGCATCTTCGCAGGACGCAATGACGTGGCCTGGCGGCTCGACGAAGCGAACGGCCGTTGGCTCATTTGCGCCCTCAACGATTTACCGAACGATATTCTTGGTCCGAAATATCCTTTGGAACAAGATCCGGATGTCCTCGATACTTGGTTCAGTTCGGCGTTGTGGCCGCACTCGACGCTCGGCTGGCCGGAGCAGACGCCGGAACTGGCCTACTGGTATCCGACCGGCGTTCTGGTGACGAGCCGCGACATCATCACGCTCTGGGTGGCGCGCATGGTGATGACCGGACTTTACAACCTCAAAGAAGTGCCGTTTCATCAGGTGTATATCCATCCGAAGATCCTCGATGCCTTCGGCGAGACGATGAGCAAGACCAAGGGCAACGGCCTCGATCCGCTCGATATCATCGAGCGCTACGGAGCCGACGCGCTCCGCTTTCAAATGGTGCATTTGGCCACGGAGACGCAGGACAGCAAGATGCCGGTGGCCAACGTGTGTCCGCACTGCGATGTCCTCGTGCCCGTGAAGATGGAACACCTCGGCGGCAAAACGCGCAAGGTCGCCTGTCCCAGCTGCAAGAAGCCGTTTCGTCCCGGCGGGCCGTGGCACGCTCCCGATCCCGATTTGCCGACGGCGAAGCAGGCATCGGAGCGCTTCGAGGTCGGTCGCAACTTCGCCAATAAACTGTGGAACGCAGCCCGCTTTTTATTCCTCAATTTAGAGGGCTATACTCCGCAAGCGATTCGTCTCGAGGACTTACCGCTCGAAGATCGCTGGATCCTGAGCCGATTGGCGACGACGTCGGCGACGGTGACGCAACATTTGGAGAACTATCGTTTCAGCGAGGTCGCGCGGACGATCTACGATTTCACCTGGTCCGAGTTCTGCGATTGGTATGTCGAGATGAGCAAGCGCCGCCTGCAAGATCCCGCATCGCGTCCATTGGTGCAGCGCGTTTTGGTCGGGCTTCTCGATGGCATCTTGCGGCTCGTGCAGCCGATCGTACCGTTCGTCGCCGAGTCGATCTGGCAGGCGTTCAATGAGATCGCCTTTGAGCGAGGCTTGCCAGCACCGGAGCCGGCAGCCGAAAGCGTCGTGGTCGCGGCATGGCCGATTCTGCCCGAATCGTGGCGCGACACGACGATGGAGGCGCGGATCGGTCGAATGCAAGAGCTGGTCCGCGCCGTGCGCGAAGTGCGAAATCGCTACACCGTCGAACTGAAAACGAATCTCGATGTGTTCGTGCGTTGTTCCGAGTCCATCGCCGAGGATTTTCGCGCGCTTACGCCGTTCATTTCATCTTTGGCCGGCGTTGGACAACTGGCGTGCGGTCCTGCCATCGAGAAGCCGCGCCAAGCCGCCAGCCAGGTAACGGCGGATTTCGAGGTCTACACTTCACTGCAAGGCTTGATCGATGTCGACGCCGAAAAGGCTCGCTTGGAAAAACAATTGGCCGAGAAACTGAAACATCTGCAAGCGGCGCGAGCTAAACTCGGCAACGCCAACTTCGTCGAGCGCGCTCCCGCCGATGTAGTACAACAACAACGCGACCTCGTCGCCGATCTACAGATACAAATTCAAGCAGTGGAGATGAACCTGAAGGAACTGAGTCAGGAATAGGGTAACTCCGAAAGGCAATCCGTTCTCGCTGTGCCGATTCGCCTCTGACAAACCGAGCCTGGGATAATAGGACTACTGCCACAACATTCCGAACAGTGAAGGGCTACAGCAGTTTCTTTACCAGAGCTAACTTGCTTTCTACAAGATACTTTCGGAGACGAGAATCCTCTGAAAAGAATGAGCCATGAACCGTGTGGTTTGCCGCTCGCCGCGACGATATCTTGGCCGACGCCGAGGTCGATCCTGCCATCGACATGGTTTTTGACGGTGTAAGCCGGTCGGGGAGAAAATGGGACTCCGGCGTTGACGGTGGCGACGTTGCAGAAATGAATTGCGGGTGTGTTGAAGCCTCTTTTGGGTACGAGTCGTTGTGCGTACCAGCGTCGCCCGTCGAGGTGTAGTTTGCGACGTATTGAGGAAGCACGGCTGTACCGCTGGAAAGCCCTGAACCGCTTGCCGCCGTTGAGAATCGGCCAAAGAAAAGATGGTCCACGGTAGAATTAGGAAGGAGCTTAACTCCGGCCACGATGCGCCGGGACGTATCGTCCTTGTCGTCGCCATTTCGCCCGATGGCAAGACTGTGCAATCCCGCGACTCCGGCGGCACCATCTACGTCCACAAATCGAGCGAGTAACACCGGTTGCAGTGAAACGGTGCATAGGAGCTTCTGCGAGGCCGCAATCTCCTCGCTTCTACCCGCACTGACCTCACCTCGCCGACTTGTAGAGTAAATTTGAGTCGGACATCCGAGCATAAAAGCATATCGTAAAGTGGATCGAGGAACTCGACTCACTTTAAGAATCAGGAATCGTTTATGAAGGCTCTCGTGAAACGCAAGGCGGAGGCGGGATTGTGGCTCGAAGATGTGCCGCGTCCGGAAATCGGCGTCAACGATGTTCTCATTCGCGTGTACCGCACGGGCATTTGCGGCACCGACGTTCACATTTGGAAGTGGGACGATTGGGCGCGGAAAACGATCCCCGTGCCCATGGTCGTCGGCCATGAGTTTGTCGGCGAAGTTGTCGAGGCCGGCTCCAATGTGGCCGATTTTCACCCCGGCGAGATCGTCAGCGGGGAGGGCCATGTCGTCTGTGGCCGCTGTCGCAATTGTCTGGCGGGCCGCCGTCATTTATGCAAGGACACGCGCGGTGTCGGCGTCAATCGTCCCGGCGCGTTCGCCGAGTATATCTCGTTGCCGATGACCAATGTTTGGCATCACGATCCGACCATCGATCTCGATGTGGCAGCCATTTTCGATCCGTTCGGCAATGCGGTTCATACCGCGCTGTCGTTTCCGGTTCTCGGCGAAGACGTGCTGGTCACCGGCGCTGGCCCCATCGGCATCATGGCCGCGGCGGTGGCGCGTCACGCCGGCGCGCGCTATGTCGTCATCACCGACGTCAATCCGTATCGCCTGGATCTGGCGCGCAAGATGGGCGTCACCTTGGCTTTGAACATTCGAGAATCCAGTCTCGCTGAGGCGCAGAAACAACTGGGCATGAAAGAAGGCTTCGATGTCGGACTTGAAATGTCCGGAAACCCCTCCGGCTTCCGCGACATGCTGACCAACCTGTGCCACGGTGCCAAGGTGGCCATGCTCGGCATCCCCGAAAAAGAAATGGCCATCGATTGGAACCTCGTCGTTTTTAATATGCTGACCATTAAGGGCATCTATGGCCGCGAGATGTATGAGACTTGGTATAAGATGACCGTCATGCTGCAAAGCGGCCTCGATATTCGACCGATTATAACCCATCGTTTTCCTTATAGCGAGTTTCAAAAGGGATTCGATGTTATGATGTCCGGCCAATCCGGCAAAGTTATCCTCGATTGGACGAGCGACTGAGGGAGAGGTTCAATCTTTTGTCTCGAAGGCTCTCGCGGAGAGGAAATGTCAACATGATATACTGTCCGTTCTTTTCGATCCGCATGCTTCCGGCCATCGTCGTCCTGTTGACACTCAGCTCGAACTGCCGCGCCGATTCCCTCGACGCCGACGCCGTCAACAAGGTTGTGGCCGATGCGCTTCAGGCGTGGCATGTTCCCGGCGTCGCCGTCGCCATCGTTCGCGGAGACGAGGTTATTTATCTGCGCGGTCACGGCGTTCGCTCCGTAGAGGACCGCGCCAGAGTGACTCCGGATACGCTGTTCCCCATCGCCTCGTGTACCAAGTCGTTCACGACGACGGCGCTCGCGTTGCTCGTCGATGAAGGTAAACTGCGCTGGGACGATCCGCCGCGCAAGTTTGTCCCCTATTTCCATCTGTCCGATCCACTCGTCGACGGCGATGTAACGCTTCGCGACCTGGTGACGCATCGCACCGGCCTGCGCGACCACTACATGCTCTGGCATCGGTCCCCTTGGACACAGGAAGAGATCATTCGCCGCGTTGGCCTTTTGCCGTTGGACAAGCCTTTCCGCACCACATTTCAGTACCAGAGCACCATGTTTACCGTGGCCGGCTTCGCCGCCGCCAAGGCATCCGGCACGACGTGGGAAGAACTGGTGCGAAAGCGGTTGCTCGATCCGCTCGACATGAAGGCAACGCAATTCACGACCAAAGCCATCGAGAAAGTCGCCGACAAGGCAAGTCCGCATCGCCTCGACGGCGACAATAAACCTTATGTTATCGCTGCTTATCCGACGGACGTGCCCGAACCGGCCGGCTCGATTCAGTCCAATGCCGGCGACTTGAGCAAATGGCTGCTCTTTCACCTCAATAACAAGAAGGTGAACGGCAAACCGCTCGTCTCGCCTCGCCATTTAGAGGAGACGCATACACCTCAGATCGTGCTGCGGATGGACGCGACAGACCGCGCCATGTTTCCGGAAACGCATCGCATGAGTTACGGGATGGGCTGGGTGATTCAAGACCACTTCGGGAACCGCCTGCTGCAACACGCCGGAGCGATCGACGGCTTTCGCTGTCATTTCACGATGGTTCCTAAATCTCGATTGGGGATCGTTCTTTTGTGTAATTTGCATCACTCGCGCATGAACATCGCGCTGAGCAATAGCCTTCTGGAAACGCTGTTGAAGTTGCCGCATCGAGATTGGAACCGAACGGTGGCCGAGGCGGCGCGGAGAGATCGAGCCGAGGCGGATCGGGAAGAGCGCGAAGACCGGAAGCGTCGCCTCCTTTCCACGCGACCCACGCGCGAACTGGCCGGCTATGCCGGCGTCTACGAACATCCGGCCTACGGCACTGTTCGTGTGTCGTTGGAATCCGGACGATTAGTCTGGCAGTGGCATCGTTACAGCGCCGCGCTGGTCCACAGCTACTACGACACTTTTGCGCTGCCCATCGAGATCATGGACGAACCGCGCGTGGTATTCGCACTGGATGCCAAAGGAGTCGTGGCACGCATGAAAGTATTGGGAGCGATGGGAGTGGAGTTTGAGCGGCATCGTTGAGTGGAATGGATGCCGTTCTAGCCCGCGCCACAATCGAGGAAACGACACTACGCTAAATGGGAGACATCCGCATGGCTCGAATCCAACCCCTGGAAATCGAACGAGTCGAACCTGCCGCGCGCGTGCAGTTGGACGCGCAGCTTGCCTCCGGCGGGCGCGTCACCAATATGAAACGCACGCTCGCCCATTCGCCGACGGCGTTGCACGCTCTCATGCAGTGGTATCCGCTCCGCGATGAAGTGTTGCCGATCCTCGGTCAGCGCTTGACGGTATTGTTCGCATTTGCCGTGTCCACCCAGACCGATTGTCTGATTTGCTCGACGTTCTTTCGCCGCATTCTCCTCGACGCCGGAGAGAAACCGGACGAGTTGACTTTGGACGAACGCGAGGAAACGGTTGTCGAGTATGGTCGGCAATTGGCGCGAGATGCAAACGGAGTCTCCGACGAACTGTATCGGCGACTGGCGAGCTTTTTTCAACCTGCGCAGATTGTGACGCTGACGGCGTTTGGCGGCTTGATGATCGCCACGAATCTGTTCAACAACGCGCTGAAGGTAGACCTCGACGACTATTTGCAACCGTATCGCAACCCTCCCTGTTAGCCGCGACGCGCAGTGGAGCGCGGGAGCGGTCGCGCGCTCTGCTGCGCGTCGCGGCCAACCCAGAATTGCAGGCAAATCATGGCGAACGAATTGGCGGGGCGCGTCGCTCTCATCACCGGAGCCGCCCACGGTCAAGGCCGCGCTTCGGGCCTGGCGTTGGCGCGAGAAGGTGCGCACATCGCGGCCCTGGACGTGGCGAAAACGCTGGCCTATCCCGGATACGCGCTCGGTTCCCCCCAGGCGCTGGAGACGTTGGCCGAGGAGTGCCGGCTGTTGGGCGTCGATTGCCTCACCTTTGCCGCCGACGTGCGCGACGACCAGGCCGTGTCCGCGGCGGTTCGAGAAACGATGGCGCGTTTCGGACGCATCGACATTCTCTTTAACAACGCCGGCATCTGTGCCTATGGTCTGGCGCACGAAATGACGGAAGACGCCTGGGACGCCATGCTCGACATCAATCTCAAGGGAGCGTGGATGGTGACGCGTCGCGTGGTGCCGCATATGATGGCGCGAAACGCTGGAGTGATTCTCAACAATTCGTCGATCGCCGGGCTGCGCGGCATGGCGCGCTTGAGCCATTATGCCGCCTCGAAGTGGGGGCTGGTCGGATTGACGAAGTCGTGGGCTTTGGAGTTCGCTCCATATAACATTCGCGTAGTCTCGCTGCATCCGACGGGAGTGAATACTCCGATGAACGATGGGCTGGCCGCCCTGGAGGGAGCGACGCCTCAGGAGATCGCCGAGCGTTCGGCGGGGAATCTGTTGCCGGTGCCGTGGATCGAACCGGAGGACGTGGCTGCGGCCGTCGTGTTCCTTGCCTCCGACAAGGCGCGCTTCATCACCGGCTCGCAGTTTGTCCTCGACGCGGGACTAATGACGCGCTGACTGGCATTCGCGTTTTGGAGAAAGTAATATGTGTCGTTTTTTGAAGTGTGCGTGTCTCCTCTCTGCTGTTGTGGGCGTTGAGGCCTCGTTGGCTCGAGCCGACAGCCTTACGCCCGTGCCTTTTCAAGAAGTGCATATAAAGGACGGCTTTTGGAGCAAACGCATTCATACCAATCGCACCGCGACGATTGAAGCGAACCTCCATCAGTGCGAGGTCACCGGTCGCATCCGCAACTTTGCCGTGGCCGGCAAGCTCGAAAAGGGCAAGCACAAAGGATTGTTGTTCGACGATTCGGATTTGTACAAGGTGCTCGAGGGCATCGCCTATACGTTGAGCAACCAGCGCGACGCCGAATTGGAGAAGCGAACCGACGCCATCATCGACCAGATCGCCGCCGCCCAGCAGCCGGATGGTTACTTGAACACCTATTTCACTTTGGTCGAGCCGCAAAATCGCTGGAAGAACATCCAGTATGGGCACGAACTCTATTGTGCGGGCCATCTCATCGAGGCAGCCGTCGCCTACCATCAGGCGACGGGCAAACGTAAGTTGCTCGATGTAGCCATCCGCTTGGCCGACCACATCGACCGCACGTTTGGCCCCGGCAAGAAAGTCGATACCTCCGGCCACGAGGAGATCGAATTGGCCCTCGTCAAGCTCTACCGCGCCACCAAGCAAGAACGCTATCTGAAATTGGCACAATTCTTTCTCGACGTGCGCGGCGACAAGTCCAAGCGGCGCTTGTTCGGCGAATATGCTCAGGATCACAAGCCGATCCGCGAGCAGGACGAAGTGGCCGGCCATGCCGTGCGGGCGATGTATCTCTACTGCGGCATGGCCGACGTGGCCGGCATCACGGGCGATCGGCCGTTGATCGATGCCATCACGAAAATCTGGCGCGACGTCGTCGAACGCAAGATGTACGTGACCGGCGGCATTGGGCCGTCGGCGAGCAACGAAGGCTTTACCGCGCCCTACGATCTGCCCAACGATTCCGCTTACGCCGAGACGTGTGCCGCCATCGGCATGGCCTTATGGAATCATCGCATGTTCCTGATGAGCGGGAACGGCAAATACGCCGACGTGCTGGAACGCGAGGTCTACAACGGCTTGCTCTCCGGTGTGTCGCTAAGCGGCGACCGCTTCTTCTACGTCAACCCCTTGGGCAGCAAAGGTCGCCATCATCGCGTGCCGTGGTTCGATTGCTCGTGTTGTCCCACGAACATTGTGCGCTACATTCCCGGTATGGGTGAGCGCGTATGGGCGCAGCGCGACAATGGCCTCTGGAGCGTTCTCTACACGAGCAACACGGCCACGATCGCGCTGAAAGACGGCAAGGTGAAGCTAATCGAGAAGACGAATTATCCCTGGGACGGCGATATGGAGTTCACGATTGAGCCTGAGCAATCGTTCGCTTTCGATGTGCATTTGCGGATACCCGGCTGGTGTCGCTCCGAACCGACCCTGAGTGTAAATGGTGAGAAAGCGAAAGTAGAGATCGAGGCCGGTTACGTTCGGCTACATCGAATGTGGAAAAAAGGCGATGTCATTCGCTTGTCGTTGCCGATGCCGGTTCAGCGCGTGTACGCCGATCCGCATGTAAAAGCTGATGT
The DNA here is from genome assembly GCA_021807595.1 of Planctomycetota bacterium. Lineage (GTDB taxonomy): Bacteria > Planctomycetota > Planctomycetia > Gemmatales > Gemmataceae > JAJPHU01. The sequence goes on from JAKBCS010000016.1 coordinate 16,473, forward strand.
GGGCCGAGTGGCGTTGCAACGGGGGCCGATCGTCTATTGTCTCGAGGGCGTGGATAACGACGGGCGCGTGCGCAATTTGTGCTTGCCCAAGGGAAGCAAATTGTCGGAGAAGTTCGATAAGGACCTCCTTGGCGGCGTCACAATTATCCAAGGTGAAGCGTTGGCGGTTGCTCGTCCGAAAGAAAAACTAGAGACAGAAAAAGTGTCTTTTAAGGCGGTTCCGTATTTCGCCTGGGACAATCGCCGTCCGGGCGAAATGATCGTCTGGTTGGCCGAGGAGCCGGAAGGAGTCGAGTTGCCGAGTACCGAGGGCGTTTTCGTCGGCGGGCTGCGCATTCGCGCTTCCCACATCAACAGTACGGATACATTGGGAGAGCTAACTCACTCCAGCGAACCGAAATCCTCGAAAGATCATGCCATTCGGCGTATGACGTGGTGGGATCATCGCGGCGGAGTCGAATGGCTGTCCTACGGTACGACGAAGCCGCGTAAACTGACCGGCGCATCGGTGTACTGGTTCGACGACACCGGCATCGGTGCATGCCGCGTCCCGGCCGAATGGCGGCTGCTCTGGCGCGACGGCAACGAATGGAAGCCGGTTCAACTACTCAAGAGCGAACGCTACGGCACGGCATTGGATCGCTTCAATCGCGTCTCGTTCGAGCCGGTTACAACGAGCGAGTTGCGGTTGGAGGTCAAACTGCAATCGGGCTTCTCCGGCGGCGTGTTGCGATGGCTCGTTACGGAGGAGAAGTAAAGTCGAGCGAAGAAACCAAAAGCGAGCTCGTCTCGCGGTGCGGGACGAACTCGCTCGCTTCTGTGTGAGGAATCGACTTAGTGACTGTCCCACAAGCCCCCCTCTCCCCTGTATTCAGGGGAGAGGGGTTGGGGGTGAGGGGCGGATTTTCGCCGCTTCCTCGCCCCCTCACCCCAACCCCTCTCCCCCTGAGTACAGGGAGAGAGGGGCTTCTGAGACAGACTCTTATGATTCGTCCCCTTGACGCTACGCCATCGAAGTAAATATACCATTGAATGAGAGATATTGTCCTTCTACAGAGCTGCCCAACGATGTTCGTCTCCTACCATCTCCTAAAAAATCAACCGGCGTCGGTCGCACGGCGTCCCGGTTTCACCTGACTCCTCTCTTCTCGCTAACGGCGTGACCGCGCTCAGCTGCTTCAATCTCTCAAGAGTCCTCGGTACTGTTCCGTCCCTATCGGTTTGCGCCGAAGTTCCAGATTCTCGTTAAGGCTCGCCGTGCGGCCTTCTTCGCCGTCGGGCCGAAAGGCGAGGAATCTCCTAGCGGTTGCGGTTCTCTTGTTTCTTCTTCGTCTGAATTAGAAAGGAAGTCGCCATGATTCGACTTCGACGAACGGTCGGCGATAGGCTGGCCCCTCCGCGTGCGGGTTTTACACTGATCGAACTGCTCGTGGTCATCGCCATCATCGCCGTGCTGATTGGCCTGCTGTTGCCGGCGGTGCAAAAGGTGCGCGAGGCCGCCGCGCGCGCTCAGTGCGCGAACAATCTCAAACAGATGGGCTTGGCGATTCACAACTACAACGGCGTCTACAACTCCTTGCCTCCCAGTAGGGTAGGGCCGCAGCACGCCACTTGGTTCGTGGTGATTCTCCCGTACATGGAGCAGAATAACCTGTACGCACAATGGAACCTCGCCAACAACTATTACGAACAATCGCCCGCAGTGCAGAATGCCTTCGTCAAGCAGTATGTTTGCCCGACACGGCGGAACTTGCCAATGCCGAGTACGCAGTACGAAGTTTCGAGTACCGGCATTCCCGATACGCAATTGCACCCAGGGACCCAAGGCGATTACGCCTGCAACGGCGGACAGTACGCGAATAGTCCCATCGTCGATAATCCCTTGTGCCGAGGCGCGATGTGTAGCGCCAATTCCCAAGTCAACAACTCTGACCAGGTCACGTTCACGACCTCGCAAACTCGGCTGAACGACATCACGGACGGCACGAGCAATACGTTTCTTCTCGGCGAGAAACATTCGGTTCGCGCCCGATGGGGGCAGAGCGGGATGTGGGGAGAAGGCTCCATCTGGAACGGCGATTATCCTCGCAACTTCGCTCGCATCGCCGGCCCCACGTTATGGAATCTGGGACAAGGCCCCAACGATGCGACCGGCCCGTTTCACTGTAAGTTCGGCAGCTGGCATCCGGGCATTTGCCAGTTCGTTTTTGCCGATGGCCATGTGGTCGCCTTGGCCAATTCAACCGACATTCCGACGCTTCAAATCTTGGCGGTTCGCAACGACGGTCTGGTAGCTCCCGACTATTGAAAATCGGTTCGACGGGCGGGAGCGGCCATGCGCTCCCGTCCGTCTCCCAACCTCAACGAAATGGATCGAACGCATGAATCGCTCTTGCTTCTCTCTCTCGATCGCCGCACTTCTCGCGATGGTTGTGGCCATCGGCTGCGGCAAGAACTCTTCCAAGCAACCAGCGGACAAGGCCATAGAGATCGTGGACCAATTCCTTGAGGCTTGGAGTCGAGGCGAGTCCGTGGACCAATTCGCCGATCCCTCTCGCCCCCTTCAGGGCACCGATCCCGACTGGAAGGCAGGGCATCAGCTGATGAGCTTTTTGAGCGCCGGGGCCAAGCAATCCCCCGAATCACCCGATCGCTTTCGCTGCCGTGTCGCCCTCTCCCTCCGCAATGGGAAGGGAAGAATGTGGGATCAGGAAGTCGAATACGACATACAGATAGGCGAGAAAAGCGTCGTTCGCCGCGCCTCTCCCTAAAATAATCTCACCTCGAAGGGGTCTCGCCGTTCGCGCCCCACAGACGAGTTTCGTCCGCGCCAGGGAGATGGCTCGATGCAACGCTTTAATCGACTCTTCAAAGTCCGCCATTATGAGTTGGACGCGCTAGGATTCGTCAGCGACATCAATCTCGTCCGCTACATGCAAGAGGCGGCCATCGAAGCCTCGACCGATCTAGGCTTCAGTCTCGATTGGTACAATGCCCACGGCGTCGGCTGGGTAGTCCGGCGGTTATCGGTGCGGCACGACGCTCCGACGGTTTACGGCGACGAGATAGCAGCGGCCACTTGGCTATCGGGACTGCGTGGCGTGCGTTCGATCCGCGAATACGATTTGACCCGAACGCGCGATGGAGGCCGAGTGGCGAGGGGGCGGGCCGAATGGGTGTACATGGACTTCCAGACCGGCGAGCCGACGCGCATTCCCGATGCCTGGGCCGAGGCTTTCGATCTAAAGGAGAAGCCGGAAGAACTCGGCATTCGTTTAACCGCGGCCCATCCCACTGACGGAGCGCGGCGTTATACTTCCTTCCGCCACGTGCAGTTTCACGAACTGGATGCCGTCGGGCACGTCAATCATGCCGTGTACCTTCAGTGGATCGCCCAGGCGTTCCGAGACGCGCTCGATGCCCGCGCCGAGGCACTGGAACCGCTCTTGCGCGGGTGCGGGAGAGTCGTGCAATCGGGGCATGAGATTCAATACTTCGCGGCGGCAGTGGATCGAGAACCGATCGAGATTCTCAGCTGGCTGTGTGAAACGTCGCCCGTCGGAGCCGCTTGGACCCATGAGATTTACCATGCCGACACACACAAGCTGATGGCTCGCGATTACGCGCGCATGGCCGTCGTCGATCGCAACCACGAGCCGATCGTCCCGCACCCGCGATTCCTCGAGGCGATTCTTTCCGAGCCGGAAGCGTAGGCGAGGATGAGGAGTCTTATACCTCGCTTCCAGTTCAGGCTCGGAAAGAGCCGATTGTAGCGAGTACGCCGTTCCCCTCAGCTGATCTCTTCGCGCATTGAGGCAAATCCCATTGCGAGGAAGGTTCAAAAAAAGCCAAAATCGTATAGTTCCAGCGCCGGCATACAAGAGACATCGCAGGGGGATTAGCGTGAACAGCATCGCCGAATGCACCGTGCCGGAAAAAATACTTTTGGCCGGCTTTCAACTCGAAGAACAGGGGCAATCGCCGTTCTCCGCCGAGGCGCTCATTGTCGTGGCCTGGCAAAAGTATCCGCGCACGTTCGGACTCAAAGGATACGACGATCAGTATCCCGACTCGAATAAAGTGTTGGCCAGCATCATGGGGGAAAAAGGGTTGGCGCGGCGCGGCTGGCTGAACAAGATGGGACAGAAGTTGTATTCGCTCAGCAACGACGGACGACGGGCGGTACGTCGGCTGTTGCAAGGCGAAGAAGCGCCGGAAACCGTCAAGCGCGAACGCCCCATCAAACTATCCAAAGATCAGGATAAGCTGATGCAAGGGCTGTTTGAAACCTCGGCTTACGAAAAATGCCGCGAAGGACGCCACCAGGAACTGACCTTCGCCGACGCCTGCCGATTTTGGGGCATCACGGAGAATCAATCCGGCGAGATACTCGATGCGCGGCTCGATCATGTGCGAGCGGCGTTGGCCGACATCGAACGCATTGTGGGAATGAGCAGCGCCAACCTCAGCGACGGGCACAACATCGGTTCCGACGATGTGGCTCAGATGTGCCAGATCCACACGCAGCTCACGCAGCGGTTCGGCCGGCATCTCAACCTGCTGCGCAACCGGATTATGCGGCCATGAGCGAATCGCCAAAACGCAGCTGCGAGCCGGCCACATACTCGGCATTGATCTCGATGCTCAACCAGTGCCGCTCCAGCTGCTCGGCGACATGGCCCGTCGTGTTGCTGCCGGCAAACGGATCGACCACCATTTCACCCGGCTCGGTGAGAAATCTCACGAAAAACTCCGGCACCGGGGCGGGAAAGCGAGCCGGATGGATCGGCAGACCGGCGGCGCGACAGCGGCGAAAGTATTCGTCGCTGGAGCGGGTGTTCGGGACTTGCAAGATGTTGGGGGGAATCGCGCCGCCGTTATCTCTGCGGAAATGAGGTCCGATGTCGTGCTGCGATGGTCGTTTCGCCGTCTGATAGCCATCGCGCAACAGGCGGCGCATCGAACGACTGTAGGGGCGCAGGACGCGGCGATTGTCGGCGTTGGGCGTATCCGACTTCGAGAGCCACCACAGCGGAGTCACCGCGTCCTTGACCCGCGTGCGGCGGATGGTTACCCACTCCGCCGGCGTCGGCATCTTGCTGGGATTGTACCAGTAAAACTCTTGAGCTAAATGAAACATTTTGCAGAGCCGTAATATCAACTCGTACTGATAGAGCGAGCGCGTGCCGCTGCCGCGATTCCAGGCTCCCCCCAATTCAAAGACGAAACTCCCTTCGTCGGTCAGCACCCGATGGATCTCGACGGCGAAAGGCCAAAACCATTCGACGTATTCCGATGCCTCAACATTGCCGTAGGCCTTGCGTCTCCGCAGCGCGAATGGCGGCGATGTCAGAACCAGCGACACCGAATTGCTCGGCATCTGGCGAAGCACTTCGAGGGAGTCGCCCTCGTAACATTGTCCCCAGGTGGTGCGATAACTCGGCTCAATACCCGTATCGATCACGTCGATCCTCCTTGATCTCGTCTCAACGACGGACGCCTTCCGCGCGTATCCCAAACCGGCACGCCCATTGTTACCGGAGATCGAGCCGGCGCGAAGACGAAGTTGCCACGACCGGACTGAATGCGCAGGGTACAATGGGCTATCGTCTCATCGAGAGCGTCGAGGAAACCAAAACAAAAGAGTCCACGAACGGTTGTCGGAAGTGGAACGCTAAACGTCCGCTCTGACGCCGAAGCGAATACGCTACGGCCGGCGCGCCGAATTGCGACGAGGAGGATGCCTCGGAGCGGGTGAGTGCTACCTTCCGAGAGTTAGCCTCTTGCCCTCCACCCTTGCCGCGGTGAGAATAGCGGTAGTCTCGCCCCATTCCTTCGCACGAGGAGATGCTTGCCATGCGCTTGCTACGCATTCTCGGATTGGCCGGCCTAGTCGGCCTGGCCGTCCCCGGTTTCGCCGAAGAGAAGTCGGCAAAGGTCGAAGAGGGGAAACCCGCGCCGTCCTTCGATTTGCCCGCCGTCAACATCGACAGAGTTTTTCCGGACAAGAAAGATGCCAAAACTCTTAGTCTGAAGGATCTCAAAGGGAAGCACGTCGTCTTGTTCTTCTATCCAAAAGCATTGACCGGGGGCTGAACCATCGAGGTCTGCGGCTATCGCGACCACGCCGAGCAGTTTGCTCGAGCCAACACCGTCCTCCTGGGTATCAGCGTCGACAAGTTGGAAGATCAAAAGCGATTTTCGGACAAAGAAAAGCTGACATATCCCCTTCTGGCCGATCCAACGAAAAAGACCGCGAAGGCTTACGGCGTACTCTCCGAACGCGGCTACTCCAATCGTGTGACCTTCGTCATCGACAAGAACGGCGTCGTTCGCAAGATCTATCCCAAAGTCAAACCGGCCGAGAACGCCGGGGAAGTCCTCGATTGGATCAAGACCAACCTCACGGATAAATAGGAAGTGAAGGTCGAGGTGCAATCCGCTTGCGGCTCCCATCGAAACCGCAAGCGGACTCCCGATCTTACCGGCTGACGAGGGTGAGGGGAGCCGTTGGCTTATCCTTTTCGATGTTTATTTTCTGTTGGAATGTCCAACGTCCTTCCACGTCCTGCGTGTACATCAACCAATTACCGGACGGTAGCTTCGCGCGAAATCTCCCGGCTTCATCCGCGATCGTCGTTTGCCTTCCGCTTTCGTCATCGGCCCGAACGAAGACGATCTTGGCGCGGGCCAACGGGCTGCGGTCGGCGCGCAGCAAGCGTCCCTCGGCGTTGTAGCTGGGAGTCGAGGTGATGCGGTCGTAGCGCACACGCGGTGTGGTCGCGGGGGCGGCAGGTTGTGCCGGCAACGGCGATTGAAGCTGCGGCGGACGATAGGACGTACCGTTCTTCGCCGGCGGCATGAACGGAATGCGGTTGGAGGTCTGATTGCCTTGGCCGGGAGGCTCGATTGTCCCGGTGCCACCGGAGGGCGGGCCGTTCGGCTGACCCCCGACGGCGGGAGGCGTACCCATCGGCCCCCCGGAGACAGCCGGTTGTTGTTGCGGCACGGCTACCCCCGTCGATCCGGGCGGCGGCGCGGCCACGGGAGCGCCGATGGTGGTCGTGCAGCACGTTGTTTGCGGTTCGTAATAGTTCACCTGTTGATAGGTCGTCACCGGCTGCAAGCAGCAGCGTTGGAGATAGCTCGTTACCGGGCAAGATTGCGAACGCAGCCGATAGGTCGTTACAGGTTGAGCGACTTGCTGGTAACTGCACGAACAAGGATCGTAGTAGCAGCTGTACCGATAGCTCGTGCAAGGTTCGTAGTAATAGCTGGTGCGATAGCTGGTCACAGGTTCCGCATAGCAGCTCTGCCGATAGGTGACAACCGGCTGATAGTAGCTGCGCTGCACATAATTGGTCGTGCATTGCTGGCATCCGCCGCTCGGCGCGGCCACGGCGACGGGGGCGACCGGAGCCGCGTAGCTCGATCCGCTCCGGCAACTGTGGCAACAAACCTGGAAGACGTTATTCCAGGCGGCTTCGGCGGAGCCGTTCCCCACGGCCAAGACCGCCAGCGCGCCGCACCACAACGAAACCCGGAAGGGTCTCATGGCACATTCTCCTTCCCAGCGGGTTTGCTTCTCGGTGCCTCTCGACAGCTCCAGCACGCGCTGGAGTCGCACCACGAAACCTCTCGAACGAATCGGCGCACCCGTGGCTCACGTCGATCCTTCTTTATCCTTAATTACCTGCAATCGTCGATCAAGAGAGGAGAGCGCATTCCCATTGGGAAAATCCGGACGCCGCCGATACAACTGTCGGATCCGCTATAGTCAACAACCCCCACGTTTTGACCGTGAGGGTTGAGGCGCGTCTGGGAGACATGGGAAAGATAGAAAAGTCTCCCTTTCCTTGACTTGCAGCTGCACTTAGCCAACGATGGCTTTGATGGCCGTCAGGGCGGATTCGTAGTTGGGATGAGAGCCGACCTCCGGCACATACTCGGCATGGGTGATAACGCCGTCTTTATCGACCACGAACACGGCTCGACTCAGCAGGGCCAACGGCAGTCCTTCGATGAGAACACCGTAATTATGGCCGAACGAATGATTGTGAACGTCCGACAGCGTCTGCATGTTGGTGATGTTCTCCGCCGTGCAGAATCGCTTCTGCGCGAACGGTAGATCGAGGCTGATGGTGTAGCAGGCGAGTTTGTCTTTGTAAGCGCCGAGAGCCTCGTCGAATTTGTGCGTTTGCTGGTTGCACACGGGCGTATCCAACGACGGGACAACACTGAACAGCCGGGCCTTCGCGGGCGTTTTGTCGAGTCCGACGACATCGAGTCCGCTCAGGCAGGCGAAGCCCGGCGCTTTATCGCCGGCCTTCAGTTGTGGACCAACGAGCGTGAGCGGGTTGCCTTTGAAGGTGACGGCATTGGGACGTTTCAGCATGGGAGTTCCTCTCGATGAAGGTGAATTGGCACGTTAACGACTCGGTTAAAATATGCGGCCCCCTCACAATCGTCAAACGCCCCACAATCTGCTCTATCCCACTTGACGGATGAGAAGATCCCGACAGGTTGCTTCGCAGCCGGCTTCCAGGTCGAGGGGTTATCGAACACTCCGAGTGAATTCGGGGAATAGCACTCTCGCCTCATGAGAGGATTCATATAGTCCATAAATGGCATATCTGGCTCTTCGAGAAATCATCCGGCAACGAGCGGATGTTCGCAGTTCGACAATTCCCGATCTTTCGACTTATCAATACCTTGCCCTCACTCTTCTCCCGTCGCGAGCCGAGAAGAGGCTAATTCAACTCCACCGCCTCTTCCCAGTGTTCGTACAGATATTGCAACCGCGCCTTGGCTTCCTCGAACGCCTTGGTTGTCTGCTTGACCCGCTCGCCGTCGCGGTACAGATCCGGCGAGGCGAGGGTCCGTTCCAATTCCTGAATCTCCGTCTCCAGAGCCGCGATGTCCGCTTCCAACTCCTCGACCTTGCGATAGGGAAATTGTCGTTTTCTCTTTACTTTCGCCGTCGCTGCTGCGCTCGGCTGGCGCGTGGGGGTCTGACGCCCCGCAGCTTCTTTCTGTGGAGAATTGACACCCGCAGATCGCGCGGATTGCGAGCGCATCAACTCATAGGTATCGTAGTTGCCGTGGATCACCTGCACATTGCCGGAACCGTCGAGAACCAGCAGCACATCGACGACGCGATTGAGGAAATAACGGTCGTGGCTAACCACGATGGCCGTGCCCTCGAACTCCAAGAGCGCTTGCTCGAGCGCGTCGCACGCCCACAAATCGAGATGATTCGTCGGCTCGTCGAGAATCAGGACGTTGACCCCCTGGGCGACGAGCTTAGCCAGTGCGGCTCGGCTCTTCTCGCCCCCCGATAAATTGCCGACGCGCTGATACACCTGTTCGCCCGTCAGCCCGAAGCGACCGAGCAGATCGCGCATACCCTGTTCGACGACATCGGGGTCGGCTTCCGGCCACACGGCACGAATGACAGTCTTTTCTGGAGGCAACGAATTCAAGTGCTGATCGTAATAGCCGAACTCGACGAGATGGCCGCGCTGCACCTTGCCGCCGTCCGCTTCTTCTTCGCCCAACAGTACCCGCAGCAGCGTCGTCTTGCCGCTACCATTCGGGCCCATGATGCCCAGTCTCTTGCCGCGATGCAGCGTGAAATTCAGATCCTTGAACAGCGGGCGATCGTAAGACTTCGCTAAATCTTCAACGTGCAACACCACATCGCCGCTGCGACGCACGCCACCGAAGTGCATGTACGGCGTCTCGATCGTGGTCGGGCGCTCGAGGCGTTCGATCTTGTCGATCGCTTTCTGCCGCGACGCCGCCTGCTTGTGCAGCTGCCCATAATGAACCCGGCGAATGTACTCTTCTTGTTTGCCGATGTACTCGCGTTGGGCTTCCCAGGCTTTAAGCTCCATTTCATAGCGTTCTTGTCGCAATCGCCAGTATTGCTTGAAATTACCGGGATACGAGTCGATGCGTTTGCCATGCAACTCGAATACCTTGTTCACCACGCGATCCAGAAAGTAGCGATCGTGGCTGACGATCAGCATGGCCTCCGGCTGCCGAATGAGATAATCTTCGAGCCATCGCGTGGTATCGATGTCGAGATGATTGCTCGGCTCATCCAAAAGCATCACATCGGGCGAGGCGAGCAACAGCTTGGCGAGCATGACTCGGCTCTGCTGCCCGCCGCTAAACGTCTCGACCGGCCGTTCATAATCGTCGCGGCGAAAGCCGAGTCCATCGAGAACCTGTTCGACGTGATGATCGACGTTGTAGGCGTCGTGATGGCGCAGCAACTCGTTGAGCCGGTCGTAGCGTGCGGCCAACGTCTTGCGTTCGATCTCCTCCGTCGCTTTGGCCAGCGCCTCGGCGGTGTGGATCATGTCGTCGTGGGCGGCGAGCAATTCGTCGAGCGCCGAGCGCGCTTCGACGAACAGTGTGCGTTCCGGCTCGAACACCGGCTGTTGCCGCAGCAAACTCACCCGCGCCCCGGCGTGCAACCGCACCGCTCCTTCGTCGGGACGATCCAGCCCCGCTAGGATGCGCAACAGCGTCGTCTTGCCCGCCCCGTTGGGACCGACCAAGCCGACTCGTTCGCCGCCTTGTAATTCAAACCCGATGTCCTGAAAAAGCGGCCCCTCGTCGAATCCGCGAGAAAGACCGGCACAACTCAATAGCAGCATATCCCCTCATGCGGCTCCGTGATGAAAGCAAATCTCCGGCAAACGTCGCTCATCAAACCACAAAGAGCGGGCCGAGCGGAAGGGCAATGTCGCGGTGTTTAAGGTTCAGTCGGACTTGGAAAATGGAAAGCGTTCATCGCGAACGGCGAACATCGGCATTTCACCACGAACGACAAAGACTCCGCACTCCAGAGCAGCTATTCCCGCAACTGCGAAACGTAGGGAACAGGAGCCGTGGATGGCCGAGGCCCATCGTGAGCAGAGCCACGGCTCGTCTTCCCCGTTTTCGGTACCTGACTTCGCCCGGTGGACACCGAACCGTCTAAACAGGCATTTCGATCTATCTTCCGACGGGTCGATCGTGGGAATCTCTTGGAAACAGGTGGTTGAATATCGGTTTCCTCAATCGGACAGATTGCCTGCCGCTGCAGTCCGATTGCAGCCCTGGGCTTCATTGGCGATTCATTGAAGGATCTCACGTTCCCACGCCGGAGCGTGGGAACGAGGAGGGTGCCGGAGCGTGGGAACGAGGAGGGTGCCGGAGCGTGGGAACGAGGAGGGTGCCGGAGCGTGGGAACGCGGAGAGACATCACTCGCGGGCCATGAATTTGACGCACACCGGCTTGCCGACTTGAGCCTTCTCGCCCGTCGGTGTTAGCGCGCCGGTTTTGGGATCGATGCGAAAGACCAGGATGCTGTCGCCGTCTTGATTGGCGACGAGCAAGAACTTGCCGGTCGGATCGATGCCGAAGTTCCGCGGGATGTTGATGCCTTCGGCCTGATGCCCGGCGGCGGTCAATTGGCCGGTCTTCTCGTTGATGGCGAAGACGGCGATGCTATTGTGGCCGCGATTGGAACCATAGAGAAACTTGCCGGACGGATGGACCTGCACCTCGGCGGTCCACGTCGGTTTGTCGTACCCTTTGGGCAATGTGGTAATGGTCTGCATCGGCGTCAAGGTTCCCTTGTCGGCGTCATAGTTCATGGCCGTGACGGTGTTGGCCATCTCGTTAATGACGTAGGCATGGCGGCCGTTGGGATGGAAGGCGAAATGACGCGGGCCGGACTTAGCCGCGACTCGGACGAAGGGTGGAGCGCTCTTCTCGAGTTTGCCAGTGGCGGCGTCGTAGCGATAAATCAGCACCTTATCGAGTCCGAGATCGGCGACAAAGGCGTAGCGATTTATGGCGTCGAGATTGATGGAGTGGGCGTGCGGGGCTTCTTGACGTGTCGGGTCAGCGCCCTTGCCGGTGTGTTGCACGAACGCGGTTTCCTCGCCGAGTCGTCCGTCGTCGTCGATGGCCAGCACTGTCGCGTTGCCTCCGCTGTAATTGGCAACCAGAACGTGCTTGCCCGCCTTATCGACCACCAGATGACAGGCCGCCGCGCCGCGCGAAGGCTTCTGATTGAGTTGCTTCAACGCCCCGCTGGCCCGATCGATGGCGAACGCGGTGACGCAACCGCTCCTCTTCCCCTCGAACTTGTCCAGTTCGCCGACGGCATAGAGGAAACGCTGTTTCGGATCGAGCGCCACAAACGAGGGGTTGGCCGTCTCGGCGACTAGCTCCGCCGCGCCCAACTTGCCGGTGTCGGCGTCGAAAGCACAGCGATAAATGCCCTTGCTCTTGCCGCCGGTGTAGGTGCCGACAAAAACCCAGAAGCGCGACGGCTTGGCGGCGCTATCCGCCGGCGCTGCCAAGGCGAACCATGCCAGCCCAGCCAGGGCGAGAACGAAGCAAACCAGCGGACGAATGGGAGACATCATCGGTAGACCTCTTGCGATGGCCAAAGGTGGGGTGCGATTACGGATGGAATTAGTGTACCGAAATCGCACGCATTTTCACGTCCCCTTCCGACGGCGCTGTCCGGTCGGCCCGCTTCACATGGCAAGGGTCGAGCCGCTTCGGCGATGGTCCATCGGCTCCATACAAATCCAGCATCGCCGATAACCGAAATTTCAAAGGAGATGGTTCATGCAAGCGACGCGTTGGGGAATGTTAGTCGTGGCCTTGATGATCGGTGGAGTTTTGATGGACGTTGCGGCGGACAAGCCGGCGGAACAGCCGAGGGCATGGATCGACGATAGCGGCCCCGATTGGAAGGCGTTAACCTTCGACGATTTCGTCAACGTCAACGGCGACAAAGACACCTGGACCGGAAAGGACGGCGACATTCACTGTACGGGCAAGCCGGTCGGCGTCTGCCGGACCAAGAAACGTGTCGGCAACTTCGAGCTGACGGCCCAATGGCGACACAACAAAAGCGCAGGCAACTCTGGTATCTTTGTCTGGGTTCCCGACGACGTTCTCAAGGATCTCAAGCCGGGGCGATTGCCTTCCGCCGGCATTGAGGTGCAAATTCTCGATCATGGCTACACCGAGCAGTATCAGAAGCAGACGAAGAAGAAACCGGACTGGTTTACCACCAACGGCGACGTATTCCCCGTCGGCAAATCGAAGATGAAACCGTTTCCACCGACTTCGCCGGACGGCAGCCGCAGCTTCCCGCGTAAGAACTTGAGCAAAGGCGTGGGACAATGGAACCATTATTATGTGCGGGCGATCAACGGCGAGATTCGTCTGTGGGTCAACGGCGAAGAAGTCTCCGGCGGCAACCACATCGAACCGAAGACAGGCTATCTGTGTCTCGAAGCCGAGGGATCGCCCATCGACTTCAAGAACCTCCGCCTCCGCGAGCTGCCTTAGAGTGTCTCGGCAAGCGATTGCCAAATTGCCGAACGGGGACTGCCGCCCCCGTTCGGATCGTGTTGCAGGAGCGATATCGTTAACTTCTACCACGAGGAACCACCGTTGTCCTTGCCGGTGGACAACGGCTAACGTCGGAATCCTGCATTCTCAGACTTGCACAATGGCGATATGGAATATAGCATCAGAGTCATATTCGTAAACGGTTCGACTGGGAGGGACGCCCGGACTTGGCGCGATGGCTAGTAATCGAGCGTCCGCATCGCAATGAAAGATGACTTTTCGGGACGGGAAAGGAATGCAGGCGACTGTTCCAACTTGCTGACGAACGAAACGACACTTTTCAGAGGAGTCCACCATGAAAACACGTTTCACAGCGGCGTGGATACTTATCCTTTTCGAAATCTGCTCCGGTTATTCGTGGGGGCAGGCGTTCCGATTCATTCCTCGCATTCCCGTTCGCTTGCCCAGTGTCCCTCCGATTCGTTCTCCCATCCATCCTCCCATACACTTACCCCCAAGCACGGACCATTCAAAGGAGAACGAACCGCGCGGCAAGCAAAGCTCACCCGTGGATGAGGGGGTTGGTATCCCCTTCTTCAGCATCGGCCTTGGTCTGTTCGCGATCCTCGCCTTGATCATTTGCGCGGCGATGGGTGGCAAGTTCGCCGGCGGGACGATTCGCATCGTGACCACACCGCCTGGAGAGGCACCGCAGAGCATCCGCGAAGCGTGGATTGGCCTTGAATTGCCTTTGGCGAAATCACGAGATCAAGGAAGGAAACTCGCGGTGATGGGCGTGCGATCGTGGAAGGGGATCTTCATGACTGGATACGCAGTGGAAGGGCGAGTGGCCCTTGAGTATCTCGCCACTCGCTCGCCGACAGCCGCGGCCTGGTGGCGCGAAAATGTGCCCCACGTTCTGAAGTCTGGCTTTCAATTTGTCTTCCCGGTAGAGAACTGCGTAAAGTTGGACTGATGGCTTAGTCGTCCAAGTCCAGCAAGGCGAAATTCTCTTCCCAACGAGCCTGGTATTCGCTCCTCAAGCCAGCGAGGCGATAATCGCTTGGCTCATTTCCGTGGTCGTGGCCTGGCCGCCGAGGTCGGGGGTGAGGGCGCGGCGTTCGGTCAGGACGCGCTCGACGGCGGAGAGGATGCACTGGGCGATGGGCTTTTGCCCTTCGGTGTCTAGCAGGTCGATGGCTGGGAGTAACAGCGGTAGGGGGTTGGCGCGGTTGACGCCGATGTCCTCGCGCAAACCGCCGTGGAATGATTCGTAAACGTGGACGCCCTCGCCGACGTTGATACCCGCCGTGGCACTGATGCCGCCGACCACGCCCGCGCCCAGATCGCTGACGAGGTCGCCGTACAGATTACCCATGACCAACACATCGAACTGCTGCGGGCGCGACACCATTTGCATGCAGCAGTTATCGACGATGATTTCCCTGGTCTGAAACTCCGGGAAATCGCGCGCCGTGGTCCGGAACGATTCGAGAAACAAACCGTCGGCCAATTTGAGGATGTTCGCCTTGTGAACGCAAGTGACGGATTTGCGCCCCATCGTCCGCGCCCACTCGAAGGCGAAGCGAAAGAAGCGATTGCTGGCCGCGGCCGTGACGACCTTGATGCTCTGTACCACGCCCGGTACGATCTCATGCTCGATGGCGGCATACAGATCCTCGGTCAGCTCGCGAACGACGAGCATGTCCACGCCCTGAAAGCGGGCCGGAAGCCCAGCCAGGTTCTTCAAGGGGCGCACCGAAGCGAACAGGCCGAGTTCGCGACGGAGTTGTACGTTGAAATTGATCTTCTCCGGTCGTGGTCCCTCAATTGGTCCCGGCGGCGGCAACAACTTCGTTTTCAGCGCCAGCCCCGATTGGCGCACCGAATCGAGCAAGGTTTGTGGGAGAGGTTCGCCACCACGCTCCATCGACGCCCACCCGGCCAAGTGTTCGTCCCAGTCGATGTCCGCCCCGGCGGCGCTCAGGATGGCTTGCACTGCCGGAACCTGATCGAGTCCCGCGCCGCCGCCTTGAATTAACGTCACCCGCAAACCCATGCTCGCTCCTTGATAGAGAAGCCCTCGCTTACGCTACAGTCGCTGCGTTTTTCAATCGTCGATCCGGCTGCCTCGCATCTCGCTCTGCTCGCGTTCCTCTTCGTCTTCGTCTTCGTCTTCTTCCTCGTCGGCGATGAGGTTGGCCGACTTTAACTGCGGATCGTTCTCGACGCGCAAACCTTGCTCGTACTCCTTGCCGTCCACGGTCAAGACGAGGCGATACATGCCGGGAGTGGCAGGATTGAGCAGACGCCGCCGCATCGGTCCCTGCCCCGGCCCCGCGCCTCCGCCGCGCACCAAATCCCAGGTCGCGCGATGCAGTCCCGGCGTCAGGTCTTCTTTTTTCAGGGGTAACTCGCGCACCGCCTTGCCGGTGTAATCGAGGATCTTAAGCTGAGCCTTCTGCGGCTGTTTGGTCAGCGAGTAATAGATTTGCGCTCCGCCGGGTGGATTTTGCCCCACGAAGAGATGGTTCCCGATGCCGTAGGGCGAGCCGCGCGTCGGTTCGCGCCGCCAACGCATCGCCGTCGCAGGACGATACAGCGTTGCCTCGGCTTTGAGCGATTCTGGCTTCATCTGCCGCAGCGGCGTGGCGTCCAACACCCACAGACTGCGCCCATGCGTCGCCGCCACAATCTCACCGCCCGGATGTTGGGCCAACTCGTGAACGGCGACGGTCGGCAAATTGTTATTGATCCGCGTCCACGATACGCCGCGATCGATCGACAACCACACGCCGAACTCGGTGCCCAGATACAACACGTTGGGATTTTCGATATCCTCGCGCAGCACGCGGGTCGAACCCATCGGCAGGTTGCCGCGCAGCGACTTCCACGATTGCCCGAAATCTTCGGTGACATAGACATAGGGGGCGTCGTCGTCGGAACGATGGGCGTCAAAGGCGACATAGGCGCGTCCGTCGACGGCGCGGGACGGTTCGATGCTGGCCACCCAACGTGGACCAGGCAGACCTATTTTGTCGGCGATATTGCTCCACTTCGTTCCGCCGTCTTGCGTCACCCACAGATTGCCGTCGTCTGTGCCGGCGTACAAGATGTTGGGATTGCGCGGCGACTCGGCGATGGCCGTGGCCGTGCCGCGCTTGGTGCGGCTGATCTCCGGCGAAATCGCCTGCAGATCGTCGCCCTGTTTGATGGAGCGAAAGACGTAATTACCGCCACAGTAGAAGATTTGCGAATTGTGGCTCGACAGGATGAACGGGGCGTTCCAGTTGAAGCGATAGGGCGGCAGGCCGCGCGGATCGCGCGGGCGAATGCCGGACGATTCGCCGGTGCGAAGGTTGCGTCGCGTGATGCGGCCGTCCTGCGATTCGAAGTAGACGAGATCCGGATCGTGCGGATCGACGCGGCAGACGAAGCCGTCGCCGCCGCCGACCATGACCCAATCTTCGTTGATTGGCCCCCGCCCGTCCAGGGCGTGGCTTGGGCCGCCCCAGCTGCCGTTGTCTTGCAACCCGCCATACACCCGATACGGCAGCCGCGAATCGACATCCACATGATAAAACTGACCGATGGCCATGTGGTTGAGATATTCCCAATGCGTCATGCGGTCGTAGGTGACGTAATAGCCGCCGTCGGTGCCGAGTAGCATGTGACGTCCATCGCGCGGATCGATCCACAGGGCGTGTTGATCGGGATGATATTCGCCGCCGTCGGTCTTGAAGGTTTTGCCTCCATCTTCCGAGCGGTATAAGCCGATGCCGAGAACATAGATATATTTCTCGTCGCTGGGATCGACGCGGACTTGACTGAAATACATGGGCCGAGGATTGACGCTGTTGATGCGCGTCCACGATTCGCCGCCGTCGCTGGACTTGTATAATCCGCCGTATTCGAAACTGTTCGGCCCCTGTTGGTCCTGTACATTCTCCCGCTGGCCGCCATACCAAAAACTATAAGGCCGATTGGCATTGGCCTGTCCTTGCGGTCCACGACGTTCCACCGTCAGCGTTAGATCTTTAATGTCTTTGCCCCGCAGCACTTTGAGCGTCACTTTGTCGCCCGGGTTGCGGGTGCGGAGGAGATCGACGATTTGCCTGAACGATTTCACTTCCGTTTTGTCGATTTTTTGCACCACGTCGCCGACTTTTAGTCCTGCTTTCTCGGCCATTCCTTGTGGAGCGAGTTGCTCCACGCGGACTCCGTTTGCGGCGTCCTCGCCGCGAAAACCAATGGGGAACCCTTGCCGGGCTCCGCCGCCTCCCGGTTGTTGAGGCCGTTTGCCCAACGTCACGGTAAGCTCAAGCGATTCCTTGCCGCGCGCCACGCTCAGAGTCAACTTGTCGCCGGCCTTGTGCGCGCGGATTTGTTCGGCCAGATCCTCGTACTTGCCAATGGACTTCTTATCGACCGTCTTGATGATGTCGCCGACTTTCAGTCCCGCCTTGGCGGCGGGACTGTCGGCGGTGATCTGTGTCAGCTTGGCCCCGCCGGGGGCGTTCTCGCCGGCGATGCCGAGATAGACCTGACTCGGCGGCGTGCCCATGCCGATTTTCTCGCAGTCGATGATGGCAAAAACCACATTGGGATTCTTCCGCGAATAATCCAAGCCAATCCGTCCGAGGGAGCAGCTGGGCAACCCCTTGGTCAACTTGCGAAACGTCTTGCCGCCGTCGGTCGTCTTGTGGATCGCGCCGCCCGGTCCCCATTTCTTGATGGGATCGTAGGCGTCGTAGCCGTCTTGCAACGCCGGTTCGCCTCGATGGCTGTCAAAGCCGTCGCGCTGCCGTTCCCACGTCGCCACCAGCAGCGTGTCCGGTTCCGTGGGATGCATGCGCATATCAATGACGCCGGTTTTGTCGTCCACATATAAGATTCGGTGCCACGACTTCCCGCCGTCGCTGGTCTTATATAAACCGCGTTCCTCATTGGGACCATACAATCGTCCCAGCGCGCCGACATAAACGATGTCGGGATTTTTAGGATGGACGATAACCCGGCCAATCTGAAATGACTTTTTCAGTCCCATATTTTGCCACGTCTTGCCGCCGTCGGTCGATTTATACACGCCGTCGCCGTAGGACACCGAATTGCGCGGATTGTTTTCGCCGGTGCCAACCCAGACGATGTCCTTGTTCGAGGGGGCGACGCACACATCGCCGATGGAAACCGTTGCTTCGCGGTCGAATTGGTGGACGAATGTGACGCCGTTGTTTACGGTTTTGAGCAAGCCGCCGGAAGCGGTGGCTACCCAATAGACGGTGGGGTCGGCCTCATACACCGACAGCGCGACGATGCGCCCGCCCATCGACGCGGGACCGATGCAGCGCCAGTTCAACGACCGCGTCCATTCGGGCGCAAGCGTGGCTTGCGGCAAGGCGGGAGTCGCCGGCATGTGCCGCAGTTCTTCGAGCTTTTTGGATAGTTCTTGAATCTGCCGTTCGAGGTCGGCGATTTGCTGGTCGCGCGAGGCGATCTCCTCCGCGCCCGGTCCCGATACGCCGAGTAGGAAAACGAACAAGATCGCCGGCATCGCGCGCAGCAACCAAAAGGACGCCTTGATGCGTGAAAACATGGATGTACCCTCTAATAGTTCGCCAACGGCCTCGTCCCGCTCTCCGACCGCGCCGGTAACGCTTCCGGATTTCGGGAATGGGTCTTGATTGAGAATAGCTTCCTCGCCGCTCAAATCCAATAAAATTTACTTTCTCTCGCCACAACTCCATGAGAATGCGATGAGAAAAGCCACCCGCTCACGAACGCAATACTTTCGAGGGCAAGAGTAACTTGCACGACGAGTCGATGCGGCCGATGGCAACCAATCGACCGTCGGCATCGAAGATGGCCGTCTCTCCTTCTCTTTCAAAGCGAGACGGCGCTTCGGCCAACGGAACGCTCTGCCCGCGCCGCAATCGCCATAGGTCCGCCTCGCTCAGAAAGAGACGTGGCAGTTCGACGACGGCCCGTTCCATCGGCAACAAACGCGCGCGCGCCGATTCGGCGTCGGCGTCCCACGGCACTGCTTCCTCGACCATGAAAGGTCCGAGGCGAGTGCGCTGCAGAGTCTCGACCAGCGCGCCGCAGCCGAGGCGCTTGCCGGTATCGCGGGCCAGCGAACGTATGTACGTTCCCTTGCCGCACCGCACCTGTAAATCCAAATGAGGATAGTGGTAATCCAGGATCTCGATCGAAGAGATGGTCACTGCGCGCGGGCGGAGCGATACCTCGTCGCCGCGCCGTGCCAGATCGTAAGCGCGCTTCCCGCCGACCTTGGCCGCCGAGTAAGCCGGAGGCACCTGTTCGATGGTGCCGAGAAATGCCGCCAAGCACGCCAGCACCTCGGCGGCTTCCGGAGCGGCCGCGCCGGGGACAGGGACGACATTGCCGTCGGCGTCGTCGGTATCGCTGCGCGCGCCGAGGAGGAAAGAGGCGCGATAGGTCTTCCCCATCTTTTGGACGTATTCGACCAGGCGCGTGGCGTTTCCCAGGCAGAGAACCAGCAAGCCGGTGGCCAACGGATCGAGCGTGCCAGTATGGCCGAGGCGCGTGCCGCGCGGGAACCAACGCAAGGCGGTGTCCACCGCGGTTCGCGATGTCATCCCAGAGGGCTTGTCCACAACGAGCAATCCGTCGATGGCTGCGGCGTTCATGGGAAATTCTCCCGGCGTGGCTCGACGAGGTTGTGCATCTTTGCGACCTTACGAAGATGTAATGCAATCGAACTTGCGGTCGAGGGCGGGCCGGGTTAACTTATAACCATCACGTTGATTGGGCGACAGCGTGATGTCGGTCGGCTTCTTTCGGGAAGCCGGCCGTTCTTTTTTTGTACGGCAAAAACCCAGCGTCGATCGCCACCGTTTCGCCTGCCCTTCGCGGGCCGAGGATGGACGACGGGCGAGAGTTTGCTACAATTGCATATTCAAAAGCTTTTCGATTCGACTCGGGCCTCAGAATGATCGCGACGGGTTCCATCTTCTTCGAGATCGAGTTGCCCAACGCCACGACGTGGTTCTACTTCTCGGCGTTGCTTGCAGTCGCGTTGTTTTTCAAGTTCACCCGATTACTCAGCATTCGCAACGCCGACGTTTTCGCGCTGTTCCTTCCCATGCCTGGCTTTTTGTTGCTCGATCCGCACGAGAACAGCCCCTTGTGGGGCTACCTTTGGCTTTTGGGCACGTCGATCCTTTATCTGCTGCGTTGCCTGTTCGATCTGACGTTGGTGCGCCGTCCGGCGTTGAGTCCGAACCTCAACTTCAGCGGCCTGGTGTGGTTGGCCGGCGCGCTGTTCGTCAGTCTCATTGCCGTGGCGGGAAGGCATCCCAACTCCCAAGACAAGGGGGACAACGACACTTCCAAGCACCGCGACTCGGCCCCCGTGACTCTTGAGCCGGTGAAACGCCTCGGCGAGAAGGTCATTGTGGACCAAGCTCCGCCGCAGGTAGATCGCAAATTGCTCGAGGAATCGGTGGGTCTGTGGATGGAGCGCGGGTTCACGGTCTTGTGCCACTTGTCTGTCGCAGTCGGACTGATCCTGATAGGCTGGCGTCACTTCGAGGATTTGCACGCTGGGATGGCGGCGGCGACATTCTATCTTCTTTTGCCCTACACCTATCTCTTGATGCCGCGAACGCCGATGGATTTGGGCCGCTGGGACCACGCTTGGCCGATGGCCGCCATCGTGTGGACGGTGCTGTCTTTCCGCCGCCCGACATTGGCCGGCGGGTTTCTGGGCTTGGCGGCGGGGACGGTGTTCTTTCCGGTACTCGTCTTTCCGCTGTGGCTCAGCTTTTACCGAGGCCGGGGCGCGTCGCGATTCGGCTTGTCGTTCGTCGGTTCGGCGGGTTCCTGTTTAGCGATTATCGGACTCGTTTTATGGCTCAACGACGCCTTGCCGCAACCGTTGGCGTCGAGTTGGAAGCTGTCGGCTTGGCTGCCCTGGCTGCCTCCGGGCAAGGACATGCAAGGCTTGTGGGCGGGCGAAACGTCGCATTGGGCCTATCGGCTTCCGATCTTCCTCGCCTATGTCGCCTTCGCCGGCACGACGGTGTTTTGGCCCTCGCCTAAGAATCTCGGTCATGTGATCGCCCTGACCGCCGCCCTGTTGATCGGGATTCAGTTCTGGTACGCCGATCGCGGTGGATTGTATATCTTGTGGTACTTGCCGCTCTTGCTTCTGTTGGTCTTTCGTCCCAATCTCTCGGCGTGTCAACCGCAGCCGCCCGTTCCGGATTGGTTGTCGCGACTCGGTCGCCGTTCGCTCCTCTTCGCGCGCCGCCTCGTTCGCCTCCTGCGCCCCGTCCGCCCATCCCGCCCCATTTCTCGGCAAGTATCCTAAGCGTCAAAGCCGCCTTTCCAAGCATCGACGCGCGCGTTAAGATCGGCTCCCCTCGCGGCCGATAGGGAATGGTTGTAGCCCAAGGAGGTCTTTCATGTTGCGTGCCAGTGGATTGGCGACCGGCTGTCTCGTTGTTGTCGCCCTGATCGTGACGCCGAGCGTTTACGCCCTACGCCAGCATGCGCGGACGCGCAATTTCCGCGTCGTCCGCCCCGGCGTTCTCTATCGCAGCGGCCAGATGACGCGCGAGGGTCTGCAGCGCATCCTTCACGATTATCAGATAAAAACGGTCATCAATCTCCGCGACGGTCAATCGGCCGTGGATCGAAACGAAGAAGATTTTTGCAAGAGCGAAGACGTTCGTTTCGTGCGCATCATGCCCAGCCGTTGGGGCGACGACGGCGGTTCGGTACCGGTCGAAGCTGGCGTTCGGCGTTTCCGCGACGTGCTGGCCGATCCGAACAACTATCCGGTTCTCGTGCATTGCTACGCCGGCATCCATCGGGCCGGATCGTACAGCGCCATTTATCGCATGGAGTTCGAGCATTGGACGAAAGCTGAAGCCATCGCCGAGATGAAGAAGTGCGGCTACGACAATCTCGACGACGAATTGGACATCCTTGGCTTCATGGAGCAATATCGCCCAACCTGGATGCCTAAAGAAGAAAAATCTCCGGAACGACCCAGCGTCGAAGCCAAGGCCAAACCGAAACCAAAGAAGCAACTCAAGCCCAAACCCTCCGCCAAGGCGCGCCGCGCACTCGACGGCTGGGTGCTGCAGCCCGACCGATGACCGCCGCCGAGAGCTTCGCTCGCTACACTTCTTCGGAATAGAAGGCAATTACCGCTCGGACGGCGCGATGCCAGAGGTGCATGCGCCGTTCGCGTTCGGCTTCCGGCAATCGAGGTTCGAAAGGCCGCGCGGGCGAGGATAATCCGCGCAACTGCTCTTCGCTCGCCCACACGCCGCACTGTAACCCGGCGAGAAAGGCGGCTCCGCGCGCCGTCGCCTCGGATGCCGCGGCTTGCAGAACCGGCAAGCCGAGTACGTCGGCCTGGCACTGCAAAAACCAAGCGTTGTTCGCCATGCCGCCATCCACGCGCAGGCTGTGCAGCCGTTCGCCGGCATCGCGTCCGGCGGCTTCGATGAGGTCGGCGACTTGATAGGCAACCCCTTCCAGCGTCGCTCGGCCCAAATCCGCCGCCGACGTGCCGCGCGTCAATCCGAAAAGAACGCCGCGCGCGTTCGGTATCCAGTGTGGAGCGCCCAAACCCACGAAACCCGGCACGAAGACGATCGGCTGCTCGGCGTCGGATCGCGCCGCCAAAGCCTCGATTTCCGGCGCATTCTCCAAAAGGCGTAGGCCGTCGCGCAGCCATTGCACGGCGGCCCCGGCGATGAAGACGCTGCCTTCCAGCGCATATTGTCGTTCGTTCGCTTCGCCCGCCGCCAATGTCGTCAACAAACGATGGCGCGATAGGATCGGACGCGGGCCGAGATGCTGCAAAAAGAACGCTCCGGTTCCGTAGGTACACTTGGCCTCCCCAGCGCGAAAGGCACATTGACCGAACAGCGCCGCTTGTTGATCGCCAGCCACGCCCGCAATCGGCAGTCCATCCGGTAGAAATGCCAAGCCCGCCGTTGCGCCGAAGTCGTCCCGGCTGGCCTTCACATGGGGCAATAGGCAGCGAGGCACCTCGAAGAAGCGGCACAACTCGTCGTCCCATTCGGTGGAATGAAGGTTGAACAGCAGTGTCCGCGAGGCATTGGTGCGATCGGTGGCATGGACGCGGCCCGCCGTCAACCGCCAGAGAAGGTAACTGTCGATGGTTCCACATGCCAGCTGCCCCGCTTCGGCTCGACTTCGCAAGGTAGCATCGTGTTTCAGCAGCCAGTGTATTTTTGTGGCCGAGAAATAGGGATCGAGTAGCAGGCCAGTGCGCCCGCGCACCCACTCTTCCTCCGATTGCCGTTGGCGACAGAATTCGCTGGTCCGGCGGTCCTGCCACACGATGGCCGGTGCGACGGGGCGGCCGGTGTCGCGCTCCCAGAGTACGACGGTCTCGCGTTGATTGGTCAATCCGATCGCCTTCAGCTGGCGCGCCTCGATCTTAGCGTCCGTCATCGCGCGAGGCACGACTTCGGCCACAGAGTTCCAAATTTCCTCGGCGTCGTGTTCGACCCACCCGGGACGCGGATAGTGCTGCTTCAGTTCGCGGCCGGCGCGTCCGCAATCTCGGCCCGAGGCGTCGTAAACCACGGCGCGCGTGCTGGTTGTACCCTGATCGATTGCCAACAGATAGGGAACTGTCATAGGGAGAGCCTCCAGTGCATCCATTCGATGTCGCGTCGGACACGCCGGCGTGGAACCAGAACTCGCCGTCTCGATTGCATCGAGGAGAACCTGACCTATATTTGATTGGAATTCGTATCGTGACCCAATGGATTGGGCGTGTCCAATCGAACAGGTGATCGACCCATGTCGATGATTTGTCCACAGTGTAACGCAACCTACGAGCAGCGCCTTCAATGTCCGTTGTGTGGAGTGCGTTTGCTTTATCACGACGCCCGGCGCATCGGGGATCGATTGCCGGTGCGGCCTGCGCGTTGGCAGCAACAGCCGTGGGGTCGCATCTTTCTGGGACTCGTTCTCGCTCAGGGCTTGTTCTATGGAATGCGCCATCTCCTCACCGCCGTGTTGTTGGCCGTCTGGGGTAACGAGGCGGTCGAGCAACTCGGTGCCTCCACTTCCGGCGTTCTCTTGCTCCAAGCCGTGTGCGTTCTCTCTCTCTTAATCGGCTCGGTGTTCGCTGGGGCCGGACAATCGCAGGGCGCGTTCCTCGGCACTTTGGTCGGTGCGTGGAACGGCGTCTTTTCGGTGTTGTTGCTGTCTGGACCGGCGCAAGCCCTGACGCCGATTGCCGTTTTGGGGCAGCCGCTCTTGCAGGCGGGATTCGGCGTGGTCGGTGGCTGGCTTGGCGCGTCGATCTGGAAACCCTTGTCCGACACGATCGGTACCAAGACACCTTTGCCCCGTAAACGCAACTTCCTGCGCAACAACATGAGTCTATTCAGCGGCCCCGTGGCTTGGGTGCGCGTTGGACTCGGGGCGGCATTAGCGGTGTGCGGCACGTTAATGGCAACCTTGCTCTTCGAGAAAATCCTCGACCTCGGCCACGGCGCTTTGGGCACGACGGACGAAGTGCAGGACAACATCATCACGATGGAAATCCAGGCTTTGGCGCTGATGCTCGGCGGCGCGTTGGCCGGTGCCACTACGCGCAACGGCGTCAAGCAGGGTCTGTGCGTTGGTTTGGCCGTCGCCGTCATCCTCTCCGGCATCGAACTGCATTACTTCGAGCGTTGGCTGCAAATAGCTGGACTCACATCCGTAGCCGCGACAACCCTCAGCATGGTCGGAGGCTGGTTCGGAGGACAACTTTTCCCGCCCCTTTTCAAGCTGCCGCGCGGCGGTCGTCTGGGTCGCTCGATGATTTGAGGCGCGTCGCACGAACAACGCCAATCGGCGGCGTACGATGCCAGTTCGTCTTTTTCCTGCACGGGCCATCTCGCCTCGGCCGATAGAGAGGGAGAGCGACGGGTTCGACGCGCACGGATGTTCGCACCTTTGAGGACACGGATGTCACCCAGACGAACGGATTCACGCAGCACTCTCTGGATGCTGTGTCTGGCCAGCTGCGGCTGGGCCTTCAGCTTTGGGCTCGGCGCGCCATTAGCATCGTTGTGGATGCGCGATGCCGGACGCGGACCTCGTATCATCGGACTCAACACCAGCCTCTATTATTTCGGCGTCGTTTTGGCTTCGTTTGCCGTGCCGTACCTGATGCGCCGCGCCGGTCGATGGTGCGTTGTCGCCGGGATTGTCACCGATGCCCTTGTCACCGCGCTCTTCCCCTGGACCGATGGCTTGCCGTTGTGGTTTGTCCTACGTCTGTTCGGAGGGGTAGGTACGGCTCTGAGCTTGATCCCGATGGAAACGGTGGTCAATCACAATGCTCCGAAGGAACGCCGCGCCCGCGACTTCGGCTACTACGCCTTCAGTGTGGCTCTCGGTGTGGCGCTGGGTTCCCTGGTCGGTCTGCCTCTGTATCCGATCGTGCCGCGCTTGGCCTTTGCCTTGGCCGGATTCATCACGCTGGCTTCGGCACTTGTCGCGTGGCTCGCCTTACCTGCGGGGCAACTCATTCAACCGGAAGAACAATCGGAAACCGAGCCGACAAGCCCGACCTATCGGGCTAACTTTCTCAGCTACGGCACGGCATGGGTTCAAGGATTTCTCGAAGGCGGACTCATCACGTTTCTCTCGATGTATCTCTTGGAACGCGACTACACGGAAGGACAGGTTAGCTTGTTGGTGGGCGGACTGTTTGCCGGGGTGATCCTCTGTCAGGTACCGTTGGCTTGGCTGGCCGATCGCCTCGGGCGGTTGCCGATCTTACTCGCTTGTCATCTGCTGATGATCCTCGCGCTGTTGGTCGTCGGTTGGTATCCCGGCACAGTCGCGCTGTCCGTTGCCTTGTTTGTGTTGGGGACTTGTTGCGGGGCGCTCTATCCACTGGGTTTGGCGTTGCTGGGAGATCGCGTGCCGTCCAACGGAATGGCCCGCGCCAACGCCTTGTACCTGGCGAGCAACTGCGCCGGCAGCCTCACTGGTCCCGTCTTGTTCGGCTTGACCATCGACGGTTTTGGTTCTTCGGCGCAGTTTGCCGCAGGCACACTCGCCGTCGTCGTCGTTTTGGGAGCGAGCGCCGTCGCGCGCCGCGCCCCATCGGTACGCCCTCAACCGGAGGTGCGAGACGAAGCGATGCCGCGCCGCTTGGCGGGATAAGGCGTCATTCGTCGATCCTTTCCTCGCGTTCGCGCCGGGTGGCATCGCGGTCGTTGCCGTTGAGTCCCGCCGTGGAGCATCGGCCAAAGCTGAACTCAGTCTGAGCGGCGTCCTCGGGATGGTCCTTCAATTCGCGTTGGAGATGCCGTCGCCTTTTGCGATTTCCCGCCTGCTTCAGATCCCGTTTGAGTTGCCGATGGTTGCGCTTGTCCTGATCCATATGCGTCAGACTCTCGGTACGCGAAAAGGTTCGCCCATACTCGTTGATTCTGGATCGCTCTTGAGCGATACTTCGTCCTCTTGACGAATGGGGGGCGCGTCCTAAAAATGCTTTTGTCCTACCTCAATTGTCTCGAATGCGGGTATTGTGCGTTTCCAAAATTGTATTGGGTGCTGTCGTAACAAGCGAGCTTTTGGGCTTCGATCAGGTGAAGCATGCTTTGCGGTAGAGAAGCGATAGGTCGCTTCCCTTCAAGAGCGTCATTTGCGGAGCGTGTATAGGGCTCTGAGTCTCTTGGAAATCGAAGAAGCGAGAATGCAGCGTTCTCGCAGTTCTTGGTTGTGTCGATTCAGCCAGAGGGGCGCAGGGCGCTAAAAACGGAGTCCGATATGCCCCGAGCTATTCTGCTCGTCGGTCTCGCGGCTGGCGCGCTTGCAGCCACTTTCGAACCGATCAAGCTCACCCAGTACAATGCGACGGCCTCCGGCATGGTCTGGATACCCGGCGGCTAGTTCACATGGGCACCGATTCAGAGTTCGACTGGCCGGACGAAAAACCGGCTCATCTCGTGCGGGTAGACGCTTTTTGGATGGACGAGACCGAGATCACAAATGCCCA
>JAKBCS010000016.1:43988-54934 GCA_021807595.1 Planctomycetota bacterium
GGAGCCGAAGCTACTATAACCCCTATACGGGCAAGTCTGCCAATGTTTAGCGCGCCTATAACCCGTATACTGGTAGGTCCGCCTACCACTATAACTATCATCGTTGATGAGGTCTCCTGCGGCAGTCACAAACGTGGGGAACAGGCTGCCAGGGTAAGGCTCGCTCGCTCCGAGCAATCGTTGCACGGAGCTTTGCGCGCCGTTGCAACAATTTCGGTTGTTGCAGTGCAAGAAGTTAGGCGCACTTTCTTCAACGGTTGCAGCGGCGCGCATATCGTTACAGCATGGGTGAGGGGAACAAAAAATGAAGCGTTGTAGATTGCCGAAACTCGTCGTCGTGTCGCTCGCCGCCATACTTGGCTACACGACTATGATGGCTCCGTTCGGCCCGCGGCGCGCCGTGTTGGCGGAGCCGAAAGCCGCGGCGTCCGAAGAGAAGGTCAACTCGTATAAGCTGGATCGCACCATCCTGCCGATCCCAGAGCCAAAGCTGCCGCCGATCGCCGAGATCGATGCCCGCAAGGCCAAGGCTCCGCCGCGATTTGAAGTCAAAGCGCCGAAGGGAGCGCCCAACGTCGTCATCGTTTTGATCGATGACATGGGTTTCGGCCAATCCAGCGCCTTCGGTGGGCCGATCCACATGCCGACCTGCGAGAAATTGGCCAAAAATGGCTTGAAGTACAACCGCTTCCACACCACGGCTCTCTGTTCGCCGACACGGATGGCTCTGCTCACCGGACGCAATCACCACTCGTGCAACACCGGCTCGATTATGGAAACGGCGACGGCCTTTCCGGGCAATTCGGGGAACCGGCCCAACAACATCGCGCCTATGGCCGAGATGCTGCGACTGAACGGCTACAGCACCGCCGCTTTCGGCAAGTACCATGAGACGCCGGTATGGGAGGTCAGCCCGTCCGGCCCGACCGACCGCTGGCCGACTCGCTCCGGCTTCGACAAGTTTTACGGCTTCATCGGCGGCGAGACCAATCAGTGGGCACCTCTCATCTACGACGGCCTGACCAAGATGGAACCGCCGAAGAAGGCCAACTATCACTTCACCACCGACATGACCAACCAGGCCATCGAGTGGACGCGCTATCAGAAAGCCTTGACGCCAGACAAGCCATTCTTCGTCTATTTCGCCACGGGAGCCACCCACGCACCACACCACGCGCCGAAGGAATGGGTCGCCAAGTACAAGGGCAAATTCGACCGGGGTTGGGATAGGCTGCGCGAGGAAACGCTCGAGCGACAGAAGAAGTTGGGCGTCGTGCCTCCTGGCACCAAGCTGGCCCCCAAGCCCGAGGCGATCAAAGATTGGGATAAATTGACGGCCGATGAAAAGAGGCTGTTCGCCCGGCAGATGGAAGTGTTTGCCGGATTCGGCGAACACACCGACCATGAGATCGGCCGGCTTGTGAATGCCATTGAAGACATGGGGCAGATGGACAACACCCTGTTCTTCTACATCGTCGGCGACAACGGTGCCAGCGCCGAAGGCGGAATGGTGGGACTGTTCAACGAGGGCACCTACTTCAACGGCGTCGCGGAAAAGATTGGCGATCTTCTCAAAAAGATCGACGACCTCGGCGGCCCGATGTCGTACAACCACTACGCAGCCGGTTGGGCCGTTGCGGGAGATACGCCGTTTTCCTGGACCAAGCAAGTGGCGGCGAACTTCGGCGGTACCCGCAACGGTATGGTCGTCCACTGGCCCAAGGGGATCAAGGCCAAGGGCGAGATTCGTTCGCAATTCCACCACGTCATCGACATTGCCCCAACCGTGCTGGAGGCTTGTGGGCTGCCCGAACCTAAGGAAGTGAATGGAACGAAACAACGGCCCCTTGAGGGAGTCAGCATGGTCTACACGCTCGACGACGCCAAGGCCGAGGACCGCCACCATACGCAGTATTTCGAGATCTTCTGCAACCGCGCCATCTACCACGACGGCTGGGTCGCCGGCACCGTTCACAAAGCACCTTGGGAGGCTCGATCCCGAGCGGATTCCTTCGACAAGGACAAGTGGGAGTTGTACCATGTGGCCGAGGATTTCAGTCAGGCCAACGATTTAGCGGCGGAAAAACCAGAGAAGCTTCGGGAACTACAAGCGCTGTTTCTCAAGGAGGCTGCGAAGTACCACGTCCTGCCGCTCGATGACCGCCTTCTGGAGCGACTCAACGCCTCGTTAGTGGGACGCCCCGATGTGATGGGCGGTCGCACCAAACTGACGGTCTATGAAGGAATGACCGGGATGATGGAGAACGTCTTCATCAATGTGAAAAATCGGTCGCACACCATTACCGCGCAAGTGGAGATTCCCAAGCTCGGCGCAAATGGCGTGATCCTTTGCCAGGGTGGTCGATTCGGTGGCTGGAGCCTGTACACCAAGGAGGGCAAAGTCTCCTATGTCTACAACTTTGTCGGCCTGGAGCGCTACACCATCACCGGCGCGGAACCTCTGCCCGCCGGCAAGACCACCATCCGTTTCGAGTTCGCCTACGACGGCGGCAAACCCGGCTCCGGCGGCAAGGGGACAATCTTCGTCAACGGCAAGAAGGCCGCCGAAGGACGTATCGAACACACGAACGGCTATATCTTCTCGGCCGACGAGACGGCTGACGTGGGCCAGGACGACGCCACGCCAGTGACCGAGGACTACAAGGAACGCGACAATAAATTCACGGGCAAGATCGAAAAAGTGACGATCGATCTCGTGAAGCCTTGATACCTACGCCGCACCTGCCAACCTTCGACGCCTGCAAAGGATCTTTTTCCTTTGCAGGCATCTCCATAACGCCACCCAGGCCTCCGGCTTGTGTGTGAAGTGAAGTCCCTCAATTTTTCGCCGCCGTTGTGTCGACGGCGAAGCACCGCCTTCGCGGATGCTTTCGGTTCGTACAATAGAGGACATTGCATCCCATTCTTCAAGGAGGCTCCCTCATGCGTCACGCCGTTATCATTGATGCCGTCCGCACGCCGATTGGCCGCGCTCATGCCGAAAAAGGCATTTACCGCGATGTCCGCGCCGACGATCTGTCGGCGGATTTGATGCGCGCCTTGGTGGACCGCGTCGGAGTGTCGGCGTCGGCGATTGAAGACATTCAATGGGGCTGCGTCAAGCAGCAGGGCGAGCAGGGCTACGACGTGGCGCGCATGGCGGCGCTCATCGCCGGGTTGCCGATCGAGGTCGGCGGCGTCACCGTCAATCGCAACTGCGGCTCCAGCTTGCAAGCGATCAACAGCGCGGCGCAGAGCATCGCCGCCAATGCCGAAGACGTTCACATTGCCGGCGGCGTCGAACACATGCACCACATCCCGATGGAGCAAGGCTTCGACGTCAGCCCGCGCTTGTGGTACCACCACAGTCCCGCGACGATGCAAATGGGCCTGACCGCCGAGAATCTAGCCTTGCGCTACAAAATCGGCCGAAAGGCGCAAGACGAATGGGCATTGCGGAGCCATCAACGCGCAGCCGAGGCGACCGACTCCGGGGCGTTCGCCAAGGAGATTGTGCCGACCTGGGGCCGCGATGAAGAGGGGCGGCGCAAGATCATGACCGAGGATCAGTGCATCCGCCGCGATACCAGTCTCGAAGCGCTGGCCGCGCTCAAGCCCGCTTTTATGCCGGAAGGCGGCTCGGTGACGGCGGGCAACGCCAGTCCCATCAACGTCGGCGCGGCAGCAGTGTTGATGATGTCTGAAGAGAAGGCCAAGGAGCTTGGCTTGACTCCGAAAGTGCGCGTCCGCGCCATGGCCGTGGCGGGGGTCGATCCGTCGGTCATGGGCATCGGTCCGGTGCCGGCGACGCACAAGGCATTGCAGCGAGCTGGATTGAAGCTGGAGGACATCGACCTCATCGAGATCAATGAGGCGTTCGCGGCCCAAACCTTGGCGGTAATCCAACTGCTGAAAGCCGATCCGGAAAAGGTGAATGTGCGCGGCGGAGCCGTCGCTATCGGACATCCTTTGGGAGCAAGCGGAGCGCGCATCACGACGACTTTGATTCATGCGATGGCGGCGCGCAAGGCGCGCTTGGGCCTAGCGACCATGTGTATCGGAGCAGGGCAGGGCATTGCCACGATTTACGAAGCAATGTGAGTTTACCGCGTGGCAACACCAGAAACGAAAGGAACGCCCTTGCTGGCGCTGCGGGCTGGTAAGACAAGGAGCATTCTATGTTGATCTTCGATAAAGCGCCGTTTCCGTCCTGTCATGCCGCAACACTGGTCGAGCTTGGCAACGGCCGTTTGTTGGCCGCGTGGTTCGGCGGCAAGGCCGAGGGGGCGGCCGACGTTAAAATCTGGCAGGCGGTCTTCGACGGGAAACGATGGTCCGCGCCGACCGTCGCCGCCGAGGAACCCGGATTTCCTTGCTGGAATCCGGTACTCTTCAAAAGCCGAAGCAAGACGTTGTTCCTCTTTTACAAAGCCGGTCCCAGCCCGATGAGTTGGAGCGGCTATGTCCGCCGCTCCAACGACGACGGCAAAACCTGGAGCTGCGTCGAACAACTGCCGGCGGGATTGCTTGGCCCCATCAAGAACAAGCCGATTGAACTCGCTTCCGGCTGGATTGTCGCGGGAACTTCGGTGGAAAGCCATCGTGCCTGGTGTGCGTGGGTGGAGCGCTCCCGCGACGACGGCAAGACCTGGCAGCGCTGCGGCCCCATCGCCGTGCCGGAAAAGCCGCACGGCCTGATTCAACCGACCCTGCTGCGAACGAGCGATAACCGCCTCCTCGCTCTGTGTCGTTCGCGCGGCATTGGTGCGATTTGTCAGGCCGAATCAAAGGACGAAGGCGAAACCTGGTCGGCGGCCAAACCGTTGGACTTGCCCAATCCCAACAGCGGTATCGACGCCGTTCGCGCGGCCAACGGCGACTTCTTCCTCATCTACAATCACACTCAAAAGGGCCGAACACCTTTGAACCTTGCCCGCTCGCAAGACGACGGCAAGACCTGGCAGCGCGTTGCGCTGCTTGAAGATGGACCCGGTGAATTCTCCTACCCCGCCATCATCCAAAGCGCTGACGGACGCTTGCACGTTGCCTACACCTGGAATCGACGGCATATCAAGTACGAGACGTTCGACCCGGCCAAACTCCGCATCGAGAAATAACCGCTGGAAATCTCCATCGGAGCCGGAGGCGTTGGCGACAGCTCTTGCTCCCCGGATACGCTTCCGGCTCCAATGGGTTCATTTCTCGTAGCCGTATTGACGGATGACGTGGCCCCAACGCCGTTCGATTTCCTGCCGCAACGCCGGAGGGAGATTGGGATAGCGATTCGTCTTGTAACCGGCGTTGGCGTCCAAATACGTCTTCAGCCGGGGTAAGAACTCGTCGAAACCGCCCAGTTCCAGACGTTCGTACAGCAATCGCATTTGCCCAACGGGATCGGCGATCAAATCCTCGTAGCGAATTTCTTGGAAACGGTTGGGAGCCAGGAGATGCTTGGTTTGGTCGAGACGCGCGTAAAAGTGGGTGAAGGTGTCGAAGACCTGTTCCTCGAGTCCGGCGAACGTCGGGTTTTGCAGACCGTGCGAGCGGTACAGGGCTTTCCAGAGGTTTATGGTTGAAGGAAAGACGCTGCGCGGATCGCGGACGATGTGCAGGAAGCGGGCGTCGGGAAACAGCTCCAACAGCGTGGGAATGCGGCAAGTGTGCGTCGGCGACTTGAGAATGAGACGCCGGGGATCTTTGAAGGCGAGATGGCGGAGAAAGCGCAGAAACGCCGCCTTCCACGCTTGGCGGGCGCGAGGTGGCAAACCGTCGAGGTCGAGCGCTTCGGGATCTTGAGGCGGATGATTGGGAAAGGCTACGGTGAGATACGGCGACGGCTGCCCCATCATGCACAGAGCGAACTCGTCCTCTTGAGGCCGATCCCAACCGGCGGGCATGTTGTCCATCGGTCGGTGCGACGGCATCAGGAAGCGGAACCATCTCTTGAAGACTTCTTCGGTCAGTAGAAAGTGGTTCGGCTCCAGGCATTGATAGGTGTTCGGGTAAGTGTGGCGCGGATCGAGAATCAGGAGTTCGTGCAATAGCGTGGTGCCGGTTCGCCAGTGTCCCACGATGAACAGCGGCGCGTGCGAGATGGGGGCGCGGTCGAGTCGGCTACCGTACCAAGCGTTTTGTGCCCAGCGCAGCAGCGTATGGCCGATACTAACGAAGGTTACGATGAAGGCGACGTACCAACTTCTCGGCGCGATGCGCAGGCGGTTGCGGAGGATGAGGCGCAGCCAAGCGAAGAAATCGCATCCCTCCCACACATGCGGCATCCATTCGCGCGAAGTCGAAGAGGAGGAGGCATCTTTGGCGGTGGTCATAATCCGTCTTCTCGGTATCCCATGTCGTGGACGTTCTATTTTGCCACACGCGCGCAACCTCGCAAGACCATTCTTGTCGATTTGCTCTCGCCCCCTTGACTCGTGGGGTAGAATAAAAGTGAAGAGCCGCTCCTCGCTGCTGTTTTTCTCAGCGTCGCGGAGCGGCTCTCACAAGGCGCGGCGTGGAGCAGTGGCAGCTCGCCAGGCTCATAACCTGGAGGTCAGTGGTTCAAATCCACTCGCCGCAATTCCATTCGAGATTGAGGAATTCTATTTTTCGACGAGCGAATCGCGAATCGAATGGTTGATCTCCTCAACTCCCCCCCTCTCCCCCGGTTCGACGAGGAAGAAGGGAGGAGATCGATACTCGCCGATCGCTTGCGCTTGGTCCGCCGCCATTCATCAACGAAAAATGCGTTGTGAGAAGAGATAGAGGTTGTTCTTCCATTCGGTGGCGTCGTGCGCGTTGCCGTCCACATGCCAGACGTGCGGTATGTCTTTCTCTTTCAGGTAGGCATGAACGCCTTGGCTGATGCGGATGAGGCCGTCTTTCTTGCCGCAGCCAATCCAGAGCAGTTTCAGCTGCTTCTGGGCAGCTGCCGGATCGGGAATTAGCTGCGCCGGCGGCTTCGTGTTGGGGGCGGACGAGAAGCCGCCGACCCAGGCGAAGGTATCGAGGTGCCCCAGGCCGAAGTTGAGCGATTGACCGCCGCCCATCGAGAGTCCAGCCAAAGCCCGGTGTTCGCGATCTTTCTGTACCGAGTAGCGTCGTTCAATCGTCGGGATGACATCCTGCAACAGATCCTTCTCGAAGGCGGCGAACGCCGGTGCAGAGCGGAAGACGTCCCCCCCGGCCCGATCGTTCTTTTGCGCGCGACCGTTGGGCATCACCACGATCATCGGCGTAACCTTGCCGTCGGCCAGCAGATTATCGAGCAGGACATTGGGCTTGCAGAAGCGCTGCCACTCCGTCTCGTCGCCGCCGATGCCGTGCAAGAGATACAAAACCGGATATTTTTTATCTTTGGAATAGCCCGGCGGCGTGTACACTTGCATCTTGCGCGTTGCACCGACCGATTTGGATTCGTAGGAGATCATCTCCAACTTTCCGTGCGGTGCGTCCTTGCGTTCTTTGTCGAAGCCGGCAGGCGGATCGGGGAAGGCGGCCACATCGTCGGGTTTCAGTTCGATAGGTCCACCGCGTCGTGGAGGGCCGGTTCGAGCGGTAGCAGGCTGGCTCACGAACAACAGCGGGGCGAACTCGTGCAAACAGCGTCGCCAAGTCAGCCATTCGTGGGCCGTGTTGGAAGATTCGTAGTAGACATTTTTGATCCCGGCCTTGTCCAGAGCCTCGTGATAGTTCTTGATGCCTTGATACATCCGTCCCTCTGCCGTGCCAATGCCCAGCCAGAGGAGACGCACCTTTTTGTTGAACTCACCCGCATCGGCCATGACACCATTGTGGGCCGTCTTCGGATCGAAGGGAGCGCCACCGAATCCTCCGCCCGCTCCGCTGAAGCCTCCAAGGTACGCGAATAGATCGAGATGTTTGAGCGCGATCTGAAACGTCTGCATGCCTCCCATCGATAGCCCAGCCATCGCCCGACTTTCACGATCTGGAATGGTGCGATACGTCGAGTCGATGGTGGGGATCAGATCCTTAACCATCACTTCCTCGAACGCGGCGAACATTTGGCTGAAGTCGCGCGGGCCGGAGCGATTCTGTCCGGGAGCCGGATCGCTGGGACGTCGGGCATAGCCTTGTTCCATGACCACGATCATGGACTTGGCTTTTCGTTCGGCAATCAAGTTATCCAGGATGAAGCCGACGCGCCCCTGGTTCGGCCAGCCTCGCTCGTCCTCGCCGCCTCCGTGCTGCAAATACAGCACGGGATAGCGGGTCTCGCGGTTGGCGTCGTATCCGGGCGGGGTGTAGACGAAGATGCGTCGCCACTGTTGGGTCGTCTTGGAGCGATACCATTTCTCTCGGATCTCGCCGTGCGGCACGTCCTTGGGCAGATAGTAATCGACGCCCTTTTCTGGAATCTCGATTCCGCTCGTCATCTTTCCCGTACCGTAGAACATCTCGCTCGAGGGGTCGCCGACCTCCGCGCCGTCGATAAACACGCGGTAGTAATGAAACCCCGGAACCTGTGGATCGGTGGTCGCCGTCCAGAAGCCATCCTTGTCCTTCTCCGCAGCATAGCGCTTCGGGGAAAAGAATCCGAACTCGACCTTCTTGGCGTCCGGAGCCTTGATGCGGAAAGTCACGCGCAAGTCGGCATGAATGCGAGGATAGGCCACTCCTCGAATGTTGCTGGGAGCGGGGATGAAATCGGCGGACTTCATAGTCTCTTTGCGCTCGGGAGCCGCGATTAAGCCGCTGTAGGAATACTTGGACGCCGTTTCCCAGGCGATCTCTTGCAAGGTCCGATTAAGCTTTTCGTTCCAGGCTTCCTTCTTGGCATTTTTCAAAAGACTGGGCATG
Organism: Planctomycetota bacterium; assembly: GCA_021807595.1. Taxonomy (GTDB): domain Bacteria; phylum Planctomycetota; class Planctomycetia; order Gemmatales; family Gemmataceae; genus JAJPHU01. Next base: position 52,803 of record JAKBCS010000016.1, read on the forward strand.
GGTAGACCCACTGGGCTTTTGCCGTAAAGCACCGCAAAGTGCAGGTAGGTGTTGAGTATCTCCAGGGGCGGGGCGGGATGGCCGATTGTGTCTCGAAACAGATTGTCTTGGTCGGTCAATCCGGCGATCTCATTCTTGTAAATCCCGGCCCGCAAGGCAAAGCTCGCTTGGGCGCTGGGGATCAAGTACAAGACTTTCCTCCCGGCTTTCTTGTTGATCGCGTCGGCCTGGGCTTCGGCAGCCTCAATGCTGACTCGGTGTATCTTTTTCAGTTCTTCGGGAGATTTGTTGCGATCCACAGTTCGGGTCGCGCCTTTGGGAAAGGTTTGTGGATCGGCATCCCAGCCGCCCCAGGAGACCTGAACCAAGAAGCGCAACTTGGGATTGTGCTTCAGGCCAAGCTCGACGAAGTTGTCGATGCCCTCATCGGGGAACTGGATGGGCGACATCACGAAAACATCCACGTCTCCCTTCTCAAGAGTCTGCTTGGCCTTGTTTCGCTCTTCGGGCAAATTCCAGTGTTGCAGAGTCCTTGAGCCTCCCAACGATTGAAGCCCCACTAACTTGTGGTTCTTGATTCCCGCTGCCTCGGCCATCTCGCCGAGCGGCTTGGGAACGTACCACATAAGACTGTGCGAGGCAAAAAAGATGCGCTGCCCCTTGGCCGTCTCGGCAATCGTCGGTTTCTTTTCTTGGGCCTTGTCTTGGCCGATGCCCACCGTGGGCAGAAGTGCCGTCGCCAGAACGAGTCCAGCCACGAACCACAAGCGTTTGCATAGCGTCCTCATCACAAGTCTCCCAGGTGTTTGAGTGATCCAAGACGGCAATGCCGCCTCATTGTCCTCTCGATTCCATTTCGTCTTTTGGGGAACGATGCGTCAATCGCATCCCTCGCGCATGACTTCGACGACGCGGCCCAAAAGCCCGACCATCACGGTTACTTCGTCCAGACGAAAAGCGGATAGTAGCCGTGTACGCAGCTGCTCGCTCTTTCTCCAAAGTTTCTTGAAGACCCGTCGTCCTTCTGTCGTTAAAGTCACGCAGCGGGCCCGGCCATCGGACGGATGGCGCTCGCGGATGACCAGTCCCCGACCTTCCAACAATAGGAGCATCGCGCGCACCGTGTTGGGGTCCGAGCCGATACGCCGCACTAACTCCTGTTGCGTGATCGCGTCTCCATCCGCCAGGGCGGAAAGCAAGGCGAACTGGTCGGCCGTCACTCCGTCCTTGGCGAAACAGTCGTTGGTTTGGCGATGGAGGGCTAAGTAGGCGGCTCGCAGCGCCCTGGCCACCTCGCGCCCCGATGTCATGACCTCTCCGGAAAATTTCTTATGTATACATATCAAATGCGCCCGTCAGTTTAACGGCTGCCCACACCAGCGTCAAATGAAAAGCGAATGAGAATGATTCGATGGGCGTGCTGCGGCAACGCGAACCTCGCGGCGATTTGTTTCGCCTTCGGGGATTCCGTGGAAAGCGAAAAGACCGACCGGCGGACATTTCTATTGCAACCAAACGGCGGACAATTCTATGGCGTCTCGACAAAGGGTCCAACGGCGAAGTTGTTCTCGCGCGCCGTGTGTCGTAAAATAAAGGCTCCTGCTTGCTATCCCTACCGCCGTGAGGTTTCGATGAAACCGATAGTGCTTTCTGCTTCGATCATGGCCGGCCTGTTCGTCCTCCCACCGCTGGGACGATCCGCCGCGGCGTCCGTCGATTACAACCGCGATATTCGACCGATTTTGGCCAAGAATTGCTTTGCCTGTCACGGTCAGGACGACGGCCATCGTGCGGCCAAATTGCGTTTGGATCGACGCGAGACGGCGCTATTGCCGCGAAAGCGCGGCGCGGCCATTGTGCCAAGCGCGCCGGAGAAGAGCCTTCTGATTCACCGTGTCGCCACGGACGATGAAGACGAACGTATGCCGCCGAAAGAGAATGGGCAACCGCTGACGGCTTCGCAAGTCGCCTTGCTCAGGGACTGGATTGCCCAAGGCGCGCCGTATGCCGAGCATTGGGCGTTCGTCAAACCCAAACGTCCTTCATTGCCGACTGTGCGTTCCCTTGTGGAACATGGGAAAGAGAAATGGGTCCGAAATGACATCGATTCGTTCGTACTCCATCACTTAGAG
>JAKBCS010000269.1 GCA_021807595.1 Planctomycetota bacterium
GCTTCGACCGCGCTCGCAACCGCGAATGAACTTGTGCCGCCCGTCCCGCTCAACGCGGGAACACAACGGTGGACCCATTGTAAACCCGGTTCCGATGCCGTCAAGTTCCTAACGCATTTGTAATCTTGTACGAATGGAGCGTATCCATCTCCAGGGGTTGGTCGTACAATCATGAGATGCCGGCGCGAGGGTGCCGGGGTCGATTACTGGGAGAATCACGCATGAAGGCGATGGCTCGCTTGATGTTCGGGTTGATGGTGTTTCCGACTCTGTTGTCGGCTTTGCCTGTGGCGGCGCGGGCGGACGAGTGGCCGCAGTGGCTGGGGCCTAAACGCGACGGCGAATGGCGCGAGACGGGGATTCTCGATAAGTTTCCCGAAGGCGGACCCAAGGTGCGTTGGCGCACGCCGATTGGGGCGGGCTATTCCGGTCCCGTGGTCGTCGGAGCGCGCGTCTACGTCACCGACCGTATGCTCGCCGAGGGGGCGAAGAACCCGGCCAATTCGTTCGACACCAAGACGGAAGTGCCCGGCAAGGAACGCGTTCTCTGCCTGAGCGACAAGACCGGCGAGCCGTTGTGGAAACACGAATACGATTGTAGCTATCGCGTCTCCTACGCCATCGGTCCCCGCGCCACGCCCATCGTGGACGATGGCCGTGTCTACACGCTGGGCACGATGGGTAAATTGCTCTGCCTCGATGCCGCCAAGGGCACGGTGATCTGGTCCAAGGATTTGGTGGCCGATTGCAAGGCCCCGGTTCCGATGTGGGGATTCGCGGCCAGCCCGCTGATCGACGGCGACAATCTCATCTGCCTCGTCGGCGGCAAGGATCATGTCGTCGTCGCCTTCGACAAGAAGACCGGCGACGAGAAATGGCACGCGTTGTCGGTGGGCAATGAAATCGGTTATTGCCCGCCCGTGATCTACACTTTCGGCGGCAAACGGCAGTTGATTATCTGGCATCCGGAGTCGGTCAACGGCCTTAATCCGGACAATGGCGAGGTCTATTGGTCGCAACCGTTCGCCGTGAGGGCCAACCTCACCATTCCCACGCCGCGCCAGGACGGCGATCGCTTGTTTTTGACTTCGTTCTACAACGGCTCGATGATGCTGAAGTTCGAGGGCGACAAGCCGGCGGTGGTATGGCGGAGCAAGGTAGCCAGCGAACTTCCGGAGCGAACCGACACGCTCAACAGCATCATGCCCACGCCGTTTCTGCGCGGCGACTATATCTACGGAATTTGCAGCTACGGCGAGCTGCGCTGTCTGCACGCCGACGACGGCAAGCGCGTGTGGATGAGCCTGAAAGCCACCGAAGTGGAAGATGAAAAAGTCCGCTGGGCCAACGCCTTCCTCGTCGGCCACGGCGAGCGCTTCTTCTTGTTTAACGAGAAAGGCGATCTGCTTATCGCCAAATTGACGCCGAAAGGCTACGAAGAGATCGATCGCGCGCACATCCTCGCGCCGACCGATCCGTCCCCGGGCCGCCTCGTGGCCTGGTCGCACCCCGCCTTCGCGCATCAGTCGATGTACGCCCGCAACGACAAGGAACTGGTGTGCGTCTCGTTGGCGAAATAGGCTGATGGAGATTCACCCATGTCCGACGCTCTCGAGGAATCGTCCGCGCCGCCGCCGTTGCGGCGGATCGTCGAGGCCATGCTGTTCGTCGGCGGCGCGGCGTTGACCCACGAGCGCGCCGCCGAGGCTGTGCGCGGCTTGACCGTGGAGCAGTTTCGCGAGAGCGTCGATAGTCTGAATCGCGATTATCGCCAACAAGGTCGCCCCTATCGCATCCAGCCGCGCGAGAACGGCTATGAACTGATGTTGCAGCCGCGCTATCGCGGCGTCCTCGATCGCCTGTACGGCTCCGCGCGCGAGGCGCGGCTGTCGCCGGCCGCACTCGACGTGCTAGCCCTGGTCGCTTATCGCCAACCCATCGCCCGGCAAGAAATCGAGACGCTGCGCGGCGCGGATTCCGGCGGATCGCTGCGCCAGTTGGTGCGGCTGGGGTTGATCTCCGTGCAGCGCGGCGAGGCCGGTCAGCGCGAAGTCGTCTACGGCACCACTTCACGGTTTTTAGCGCTCTTTCAACTCCGCAGTCTCGACGATTTGCCGCGCACCCAAGATTTGCAAAAGCTATAGCGCGCTCGTCACGCTTCGAGAATGGTTCGATAGTAACGGGGAACGCCTTGGAAGGCGGCGGTGTAGGTAGATTCCAGCGGTACGTTGATGTACTGCTCCGGCGCGAGAAACAACGGCATATCCGGCAAGGCGTCGCCGACGGCAATCGGTTCCAGGTAAGCCGTGGGTACAGGTCCGGCGGCATAAGCGGCCAACGTCAAGGGTTTTTCCGGCGGCGATACAAGATCGACAAACAATCGTTCCCACAACGCGCCGAGTACGCCGCGCGGATCGCGCGGCCCGGGAGGATGCAGATCGATAATCAGCACATGAATGCCGTGCGCCAGAGCCGCTTCGACTTTGTCGAGAAAAGAGCGAAAGGCGTGACGGCTGGCCTTGTTGCCGGGCGAAAGAATTTCGATCAGAGCGATGATGCGATGATTGCTGACGTGGCGAATAACGACAGATCGTCGCTTGAAGACATATTCATCAACAGGAGGGCGCACGACGTGACTGACTTTAGGCGGCGCGGATGCCACGGCGACGGCACCTTCCACCTCGCCGCCGTCGCTTTCGGCTTCGGGCAGCGGCGTTTGTAGAGTCAAAACATCAGGCCCCATACCACCGGCGATCTGTTCTGCCAAAGCGTAGTAATCGGGAGGGAGTAAACCCGAGTTGAGTTGATTTTTGATAATTCCGATCCACGTTAGATGAAAATCGTGAAAGATTCCCGCCTCAACGCGCGTCCAATCGTGCATGGGCATGGTTCGCTCCTTCCCTCATGTGAGGGCTAAAACGATTGTAAGCCTGCCTCGAAAAGTATAGCCGCTAGCCGTGCTACGCTTTCCCCAGCATCGTTCGCGCGGCGTTCCAGCCGGCCGCTCCGATAACGCCGCCGCCCGGATGCGCCGCCGCTCCGCACAGATACAAGCCGCGAATCGGCGTGCGATAGCCGGCGAAACCGGGAACCGGCCGCAGGAAGAACAACTGATTCAGCGTCATTGCCCCCTGGAAGATGTTGCCGCCCGTCAGCGCGAACACGCGCTCCAGATCCAACGGCGACAATACCTGCCGGGCAATCACCGAACGCTTGAAATTGGGCGCGTATTGATTGACGAGATCGAAACAACGATCGGCGAAGCTCTCCTTCAAATCGTCCCAATTCCCTTCGCGGAGCCTATAAGGGGCATATTGGACA
>JAKBCS010000139.1:0-9403 GCA_021807595.1 Planctomycetota bacterium
CGTCACCGAAGATCTGGACAGCTTGAGGTTCAACACCGCCATCGCCGCCATGATGGAGTTCACCAACCACCTGACGCCGTTGAGTGTGCGCCCGCGTTCGGTGCTGGAACCGTTCGTGCTTCTGCTCGCTCCGTTCGCCCCGCATCTGGCCGAGGAATTGTGGCAAGCGCTGGGCCATCGAGAATCGCTGACTTACGAACCGTGGCCGAAGTTTGATCCCGCCCTGACCAAGGCCGACGAAATCGAAGTGCCGGTGCAGATCAACGGCAAAGTACGGCTGCGTCTGACCGTCCCGGCGGAGATCGACAAAGCGGAGTTGGAGAAAACCGCTCTGGCCGATGAGCGCGTGAAAGCGCTGATCGGAAGCAAGTCGGTGCGCAAGGTCATCGTCGTGCCGGGGAGGTTGGTGAACATAGTCGTGGGATAGAAGCGAGATCGACGGCGACTTGAAGCCGCTCGGAACGGCAAGCGATCGAGGCTCGACCTAGAGCGAGAGAGGCTGCAGGGTTTGGAGAAACGAATCCTCGATACGTTCGTTGTGGTAGCGCTCCCGATAGCGCCGATAACCGCGTTCGATCAAACCGCGGCGGGCGGCGGCGTCGCCGATGGCGGTATCGAGAGACTGCGCCAACAAATACGGGTCGTTCTTGTCCCAAATGAGGCCGCCGTCGCCGACGGTTTGCGGTACGGCGGTCGTGCCGTAGCCGACGATGGGCACGCGCAGCGCCATCGCCTCTACCGCAGGCACGCAGAAACCTTCGTGTTCGCTGGCGATTAAAAAAGCCGCCGCGCATTGGTAATGCGCCTTCAATTCGGCCTCCGTCGCACCGTCCAACAAGACGACGTGCCGCTGAAGGCCCAGCCGCCAAATCTGATGCCGGAGCATTTGCGTGTACTTTTTCTGCCGCTCGTCTCCCTTGCCGACCAGCACGAGTCGACTGTCGGGATTGCGACCGCGGCGATAGGCGGCGAAGGCGTCGAGTAGGAAGCGATGCCCCTTGTTGGGGGCGCGGCGACCGACGAACAGCACGTTCGTCCGCTCCTCGCCGTAGTCGCGCAACACCTCCGCATCGGCTTCCACCTGAAAGAGTCTCTCGAGATCGTTAAAGGGATGAACGACGGCGCAGCGGCGTGGATCGGCTCCCGCCTCCACCATTTCTTGAAGATTGAACGCCGAATCTGCCAAATAGAGATCGCAATCGAGCATAATGAGCGAACGCAGCTGCTCGCGGCCCGTTCGGCACAGGGCGGCGGCTTCTGGGTCCAGATTGTCGTAAAAGAAGGCGGGCGTAATGTTATGGTACTTGACGATGCGGCGGCACTTGGCAGCGGCCATCACCGGCAAGGTGTGTTCCCAGCCGATCGCGTGATGGAAGATGAGTACGGCCGATGCGTCCTGTCCGAGATAATCGAGTACATGAACGCCATGGTCGTCGCACGGTTGTGGCTTGCCCCAGGTCGTCGAGAACAAGCCAACCTCGTGGCCGCGCGCGCGGAGAATACGTTGCATGTGAAAAATGTCTCGGCCCGTCGCATCGTGTGGAAGAATGGCCGGACTTACGATGCCCACGCGCGCCATGCAGCCTCCGGAAAAAAATTGGCATCCACTCGATCTTCTCCCCTCTCTCCCGCACTCAGAGAAGAGGGCGAATCGTACCGTGCTATTCTGAAGTACCAGAACGATGGAAGTCGTAGTCTGCCATCATTGTCTCCCTTCTCCCCTGAGTACAGGGAGAGGGAGATAGCGCTTCCTGCTATGCGGCCAGCGAATTCAGCTCGTTCAAGAAGTCGCGCTCGATGCACCGATTGGCGAACGTGTCTCGATAGCGCCGCCAACCGCGCTCGGTCAAGCGCCGCCGGACTGTGTCGTTGCGAACCACCTCGGCGATCGACTGTGCCAACAAATACGGATCGGGTTTGTCCCATACCAGCCCGCTGTCGCCGACCGTCAGCGGAACCGCCGTGTCGCCGAACGCCACGATGGGCACGCGAAGCGCCATCGCCTCCACCACCGGTACGCAAAAGCCCTCGTGTTCGCTGGCCGTCACAAACACGGAGGCGCGCTCGTAATAGGCCTTCAGCTGCGCCTCGGTCACTTCATCGACGAACAACACACGCTCCAAAACACCCAAGCGCAGGGCGCGTTCGCGCAGTTCGAACGTATAGCCCAGCACCGCGCCGTCTTGTCTGCCGACGAGAAGCAAGCGGCTAGAGGGGTCGTAGTGCTTGTGGTAAACGGCGAAGGCGTCTAGGAGATAGCGGTGCCCCTTGTGCGGCACGCGGCGTCCGACGAAGAGCAGATTGGTGCCACCGTCGTCGAGGTGGCGGAGCAGTCGCGGGTCGGCTTGTACCGAATCGAGCCGGTCGATGTGATGGAAGGGCGGCAACACCGAACAGCGTTCCTCGGACGCTCCGGCCTCAAGCACCTCGCCGCGATTGTACTCCGAATCGCACAGATACCGTTCGCATTCGAGTTCGGCCAAGTCGCGCAATTGCTCGCGTCCTAGCCGGCAACTGCGCGCCAAGTCGTTGGAATACGACTCGAAAAATCGGCTGGGCGTGACGTTGTGATATTTGATGATCCGTTTACACGTCGTTCGCCGCAGTAATTCCACGCCGCCCTTCCAGCCGATGCAGTGGTGATGGATCAGGATCGCCTGGGGATCGCTGGACAGAAAGGCCGGTAAGGTGGAGATGTCGCGCGAGCGTTCGCACTTCATCACACGTTGCGAACTGAACAGCACGGCTTCGTCGCCTCGAGCCGTCAAGATACGCTGCATCTCGAAAGCGTCGTTGCTGACGGCGTCGCCGGAATACAAAGCCTCGCTGACGATTGCGATTCGACGCATGATCTTGGAACTCGTGGAGGGCGATCGTATCGTCCTTCTCCCCTCTCCCCTGAATATAGGAGAAAGGGGAGAGGGCGTGTGCCATTAGGACGCCTTGCGTTCGGCTGTACGGGGCGTCGGCGAGGGTAGACGCATTTGCAGCTGGGCGATCGAGTTTTCGAGCCGGTGGATTTGCTCTTGCTGGTCCATCACGCGCTTCTCCAGAGCGTGCAGGCCCAAGCCCATCTCGCGGACGGATTCGATCAGACAGGCGTTGAACTCGGATTGTCGATTGGTTAAGAATCGCGTCAAAATCAAGACACCGCGCGCGGCGACCAGCGCCAGGCGTCGGCGCAGGCCGTGGAAGCGCGGCAGCGACGGCATCTCGCCCATCCGCGTCAGACCGCCGGCGAGCTTCAGCCGCGCTTTGACCTCCAGCCAATTGAACGACCACGCCGACAATCCTTGCGATGGCAAGGGGATTGTCGATTCGACGCGCTCGCGCATCTCGGCGGCTTGAGCGCGGATTCGTTCCTTTAATTCGTTGAGATCCCAATCGGATTGATTCGTTCCGCTCATGGCCATTCCCTTGCCTATCCGCCTCGATCGAAGGTGAGTACGCGCGGTACCGCGCACGGAAAATGGTGTAGCATTTCCAGCGCGCTAGGGTCAAGCCGGATTGCGAGCAGGTCTGCCATCGCCTCGGGCAGTTCAATGTTTGCAGTTTGGGAAGCCGGGGGCGTGATTTTCGCGGCGAGTCCCTAAACGCCGGCCGGACTGCTTGCCTATCTTGAAACATGGAACGGCTGTAGCATATCCTACCGTTTCGCCTTTACTTGGGGTTGATCTGATTGCCGACCTTTGAGTAATGTTTCCCCACTCCTCGAATCGGCCTCTTCGACGATACGATCTCTTACATCGCTCTCCCCGTCTGCGCCCTTGAGGTCGAGGCTAGCGCCATGTTGTTTTGTTCGTGGAATTTCGGCCAGTTCTTCCTCATCGTCTTCGCGGTCTACTGGATCGTTCCGTGGCAACGGTTTGCGTTTCGGCTACCGCTGAAGGGTGCGCGAAGGTGGACGTTGACCGGCGACGAACTGCGCGTATGGTGGCTGTTGGGTGCCAGCTTTTACTTCTATGCCTCGTGGAGTAAGATGCTCGCCCTGCTGATCGTCGGTTCCACCCTGACGGATTACTTCATCGGTCTGGCACTCGACGCCTGCCGGAAGCAACGCGCGCGCCGCGCGCTGCTGTGTCTGAGCATCGTGGCCAATTTAGGACTTTTGTGCTATTTTAAGTATTCGAACTTCTTCTTGCTTTCCCTCAACGAGGTGCTGATCGCTTCCGGTTCGCCGCGATGGTTCTCCACGATGCAAATCCTCGTGCCCATCGGGATTTCGTTCTACACTTTCGAGGCCATCAACTACACCGTCGAAGTCTATCGCCGCAACGTGTCCGCCGAGCGCAATCCGGCGCACCTGCTCTTCTTCGTCTTGTTTTTCCCGCACTTGATTGCCGGTCCCATCGTGCGCGCCAGAGATTTTCTGCCGCAGATTCGCCGCTCCAAACGCTGGAGTTGGGCGCGGCTTCAACTCGGCGGCGAGTATTTCCTCCTCGGCATGTTGAAAAAGTGGGTCGTCGCCGACCAACTCGCTCTCTACGCCGATCCGGTGTTCGCCAATCCGTTAGCATTCGGCACGGCGGCGAATTGGATTGCCCTCTTGGCTTTCACCATCCAAGTGTACTGCGACATCTCCGGCTACTCCGACATGGCAATGGGCACGGCGCACTTGCTCGGCTACAAGTTGGCGATGAACTTCAATATGCCGTATGTGGCCACGAGCGTTTCCGATTATTGGCGGCGCGATCACATCTCGCTCTCAACCTGGCTGCGCGATTATCTCTTTATTCCGCTGGGAGGCAGTCGCGGCTCCAATTGGCAAGTCAGCCGCAACTTCCTCATCACGATGACTCTCGGCGGACTTTGGCACGGAGCGAGTTGGAACTTCGTCTTGTGGGGGCTGTTGCACGGACTCTATCTGTCGATCCATCGTTTCTTCCGCACCTACTGTTCGACGCGGCAACGCCTCGACGCTTTCTTACAGACGGCGATCGGGACGGGACTGCGCATGGCGTTGACGTTGTTCTGCGTCTATCAAGGCTTTGTGCTATTCCGAGCGCAGACCTTCGAGATAACGCAAGCAATGTACGAGCGATTGTGGGTTCCGGTCGGAGGAAATGGTATCGACCATCCCTATGGATATGGTCTTTTCTGGTGTATCGTCGCCGGTTTCGCGTTCGCGCATGTGGCGGCCTGTCGGCAGTGGTGGGAACGCTTCAGTCTTCGGATGCCCACGCCGATCCTTGGATTCACTTATGTTGTCGCCCTCGTTCTTTGCATGGTAATGGCTCCCGTGTTCGAGAAGCCATTCTTGTACATGCAATTCTGAGGAGAGCCCGATGTCCTCTCCCACCTCGGAAACACGCGGCCAGGCGATCGTGGGGGATTCGGCCGGCGTGCCGATCCGTTACCCGAAGTCTCTGGCCGGCTCGGTGTTGACCCGCCTGTTGTCGCGCCACCAGGGACGCTCGGTCCAGCCGAAGCCGACGGTCTTCGCCCTGGCGCTGCCGCGGCGCATGAAACGCGGCGCGCGCGGATTGATATGGTGGATTCCCTTTTGGTATGTCCTCGCTCAAATCGCGCTGTTGTTGTGGATCGAACCGAACTGGCAGCCCAATCGGGTGCGTGTCGAGTGCGACAAAAAACAACAGTTGCGCCAGCGTCTCGCGGAAGCGCCCGATCGACCCCTCGTCCTCATGCTCGGCAGTTCGCGCACCGATTGGGCCTTTCAAGCCGGACGATTGACTGGAATATCGGGACCGGACGGACGGCCACTACTCGCTTACAACTTCGGCGTGCCGACCACTGGCCCGATGCACGAGTCGATGTACGTTCACGAGTTTCTCGACGAGGGCATTCGCCCGCGCTTGATCCTCGTCGAGTTCGTCGCCACCCACTTGAACCAATCGCGGCGCGGCATTCTCTCCGAAGAGCGCTTCACGATCCCGTCCTGGCTGAGCGCCGAGCAAGTCGTGTTTCTGCGACCGTATTTGTCGAATAAAAGACGGATCCTCATCGAATGGCTCGAAGCGCGTTTGGCTCCGTGGTACGGTTATCGCTGGTCGATCCACGAACATCTCCAAGGGAAGCACTCTTTGGAACGCCCGTGGGATCAAGCGCGGCGGCCGATGGACGATTGGGGATGCCGGTTACTCTTCGACGATCCCAACACGCCGGAGTTTCGCGCGCGGCGTTGGACGGGCGCTTTCGATATGTACGGCGAGACGTTGCAGAAATTCCGCGTCGGACAAGGCCCGCTTCAAGCGATGCACGACCTGCTCTCCCGCTGTCGCCGCGGACGGATTCCGGTCGCTCTCGTGGTCATGCCGGTGACAAAACAGTTTGAAAGCCTGTATAATTCACAAGGGAGAGCCGAATTGGCGAATGTTCTTGCTGAGTTGCGCGACCGATACGGAACCGAGGTCATCGACGGCAGCGATTGGCTCGACCTCAAGGATTTCGACGACGGCCATCATGTGATCCGCAGCGGAGCCGAGAAATTCACCGAACGCATGATCGACGAAGTACAAAAGATTCTGGCGCGGACTGCTCCGACGAACGAACGGGCGGAGGCAGAGCGTTAACGATCGGCAGGTTATCCATTCGGGACTCGTGTGGCAGGGTGGGTAGAAACGAGATCCACCGTAGCCCTGTCGAACGCTGGCTATTTCTGCTCTTTTAACTCTTCCATTGGTGGACGCTTGAGGTGGTGTCCAGTGGCCTGTTGATAGGCGTGGGCCACGGCCAACAGCTCCGTCTCGCCGTACAACCGGCCGGTGAAAGTCAACGCGGTCGGCTGTTCTCTCCCGCCGACTTTGCGGAAGCCGCTGGGCAGCACCACCGTGGGATGTCCCGTCAGATTCGTGAGTACCAGATCGTTGCCACCGACGTAGAGATCGACTTGCTCCATCACCTCGGCCATCTCGCGCTGCAACAGAGTGCGGATGCGTTGGGCTCGCAGATATTCGACCGCCGGCACGAACTGATGGGCGCGGAAAATGTTCGACCAGGCATTCAACCCCTCGCGGACGCCTCTGCGCGTGAGGTCGTCGAAAACGGCCGCGGCTTCGGTGTCGAGAATCAAGCGCAAGGCGTCGAGGGGAAGCTTCGACGGCAGTTTGATGGGGACCATACGAAGGCCAAGATCGCGCAGAACGCGCACCTCGTCCCGTTGGTCGATGCCGCCCTTTTCTTCGATATAACCGATCCTCAATGTGTGCAATTCGCGCCGCGACGGCCAGGCGAACGGGCGATCCACCGCCGAGGGATCGAGGCCATCGAAGCCGTAAATGGCGGCGAACACCAGTGCGCAGTCTTCGACCGAACGTGCTAGCGGACCAATCTTGTCCATGCTCCAGGACAACGTCATGCAGCCGTGACGACTGACGCGCCCAAAGGTCGGACGCAAGCCGGTGACGCCGCACGTCCGCGACGGCGACACGATGCTTCCCAGCGTCTCGCTGCCCAGCGCAAAGCCGACCAATCCCGCCGCCGTCGCCGCCGCCGAACCCGCCGACGAACCGCTCGAACCGCGTTTGAGATTCCACGGATTGCGCGTCTGCCCCCCGAACCATTGGTCGCCCATTGCCAACGCTCCAAGCGACAGCTTGGCTGCGAGGACCGCGCCCGCCTCGTCGAGACGGCGTGCCACCGTCGCTTTGGCGGTCAACGTCTGGTCTTTGAACGGCGCTGCCCCCCAAGTCGTTCGATAGCCCGGATACGCGATCAGATCTTTTGCCCCCCACGGGATGCCGTGCAAGGGACCGCGATAGCGACCGGCGGCAATCTCGCGGTCGGCCCGTTCCGCCTGCTTGAGGGCCAATTCTTCCGTGTAACTGATGACGCAATGTAAGATCGGATCGAACTGGCGTAGGCGTTCGAGATAGAGTTTCGTCAATCCGACGGAGGAGATTTGCCGCGTTCTCAATAACGCCGCCAACGCCGTGACGGGCAGAAAGGCGAGATCTTCGTCGCGTTCCGGCTTCTTCGGCGCGGCTCGCCCCATCGGTTCGACGCCGCGTCGCACGGGTTCGCAAGAGGGTGGCAGCCAAGGCGCGGGACTAAACGACAGCGCCGGTGGAATCTCGTTCGGGAGCGATACGGCGCGTATCGCTTGGTAATGCTTTTGTTGGCGATTCAGACTACCCGTGAGGGCTTCGCGATCCTCGTCGCTGAGGGGGATACCCGCGATCCATTCGGCCTGCTGGATCATCTCGACGGTGATGGTTGTGTTTTCTTCCGCCGCTGTCGCCAAGGCGCGGTGGAAGACGGTAGAGCCGATGCCCAGCCCGGCGAGCCACTGGAGGAGACGGCGGCGGGTCGGCGTCAATTGGAACTTATCCGATCTACTTACATTTTTATAGATGTCCGGATTCGATTCTGGCGTCACGTTCGCACCTCGCCGGCAATTCGAGCGGCCCGTTCGATGTCGATCCGCAGTTGTTCGGTTAGTTCCGCAATGCCCTTGAAGGCCCGCGTGTCGCGTAGGCGTTCGATGAAATCGACGGCGAGTTCTCGACCGTAGAGATCGCCTCGATAGCCGATCAAATGGATCTCTATTTTCCGCGCCTCTTCGCCGAAAGTTGGATTGGGGCCGACATTTGCCGCGCCCGGCCAGACCCGCTTCTCGTGGGGGACACGCACGGCATAGACGCCTTCGCCGGGAACGAGCGACCGCGCCCGCTCCAGATTCGCCGTCGGAAAGCCGAGCTTCTGGCCGCGCCGTTGCCCGCTGCCCACGGTTCCGTGCAATCGATACGGCCGTCCTAGCAACTCCGCCGCCTCGCTCACATTCCCCGCCGTCAAAGCCGTCCGGACTCGGCTGCTCGATACCTCGACGCCTTCGAGAACGAGCGGCGGCACGACCTGGAGACGCATCCCCGCTTGGTCGCAAAACCGAGCCAACATCGCCACATCGCCTTCACGCCCTCGACCGAAACCGAAGTTTGAGCCTTCGACCAGTGCGCGGGCTTGGAGGCGTTTTTGAATCACCTCGATGAAAAACTCCGTCGCGGTCAGCGCGAGCAGTTCGTGGGTGACGTGCAACACGAGGACTCGATCCGCCCCTCCTTCCAGCAACAGCCGCGAACGATCCTCGGCAGTCGTCAATCGAGGCGGTGCTTGGGCGGGTCGCAGCAACTCGATGGGATGGGGATCGAAGGTCACGGCGATGGCGGGACCGTCAATCGCCTCCGCCTGGCGACGCGCCTCGGCAAGCAGAGCGGCGTGGCCGCGATGCACGCCGTCGAAGTTGCCGATGGCAACCGCGCCGCCTCGGCAAGCGGCGGGAGGAGAACTATCCCATTCGATTTGTTGAACCGCCATGTAGCGTCTCGTCTTCCGCGCACCCGGCAACTCACGATGCCGGTTCGCCTTACCCGGCAACTCACGATGCCGGTTCGCCTTACCCGGCAACTCACGATGCCGGTTCGCCTTACCCGGCAACTCACGATGCCGG
>JAKBCS010000139.1:9503-14435 GCA_021807595.1 Planctomycetota bacterium
ACCCGGCAACTCACGATGCCGGTTCGCCTTACCCGGCAACTCACGATGCCGGTTCGCCTTACCCGGCAACTCACGATGCCGGTTCGCCTTACCCGGCAACTCACGATGCCGGCTCGCCAGCAAGTGTTGCTCACTTCGCTATAATAGCGAAAGTCCACGGGTCGGCTGGACGGTCGCTGTCCGCATAGGCGGAGAGAGGAAAGTCCGGGCTTCAGAGGACGCGGTGGTGGGTAACGCCCACCGTCCGAAGTTCTCCTTCCTTGCGAGGGGGAACCGAGGATAGGGAAAGTGCAACAGAAAGAATACCGCCTCCTCGACTATCGGCTATCGACCGCGGGTACAACTCCGAAGCCGATAGCCGATAGCCGAGGAGGTAAGGGTGAAATGGTGGGGGGATCTCGGTCCCTTAATGTAAGAGCCCACCAGCAGCCTGGCGACAGGTTGGCTCGGCAAACCCCACCGGAAGCAAGACCAAATAAGGGGGCAGGGCTGGTCCGGCCCGTTAAGACCCTCGGGTAGGTCGCTGGATCCGTCGAGCAATCGGCGGACTAGAGAAATGACCGTCGCCGCGCTCAGCGCGGTACAAAACCCGGCTTACAGGCCGATTCGTGGACTTTTTTCGCAGCTGCCCCGCTCTTCCGATAGGCTTCACGGCGTCCGGAGGGCGGAGAGGAACGGCGCGTGCGATGCAGATCGGTTCTCCGCCGTCATTCTCGGCATAAACGGTAAATCCGAACCCGGCTTCTCCATCCTATTATTTTGGGGGAGACGATGCGCTTGGGTTCTCGGAGTCGTCCGGTTATAGTTGGTAGTGGAGTGAGGTCCGTGTGTTGGCACCAACGCTCCTTTCTCAGCCGCACCTAACGCGAGAAGGGGTCCACTCATGAGCCAGCCCAACGCTGAACGTCCGGACGTGCCGCGTTTGCCCAATCCTCTCCACGCGAACCATAGTCCCCTCGTCAAAAAGAATCGGAAGCTGCCGACCTTCAAGGTCGTGTTGCTGCAAAGCGCCATCGACGACTTAATGTTCGTCGTTCGCAGCGTGATGGAGTTGACGCGCTTTCCCCGTGCCGAAGCGACGCACAAGATGTGGGAGGCATATCATTGTGGCCGATCCGTCATCCTGACTACTTATCTCGAGCGTGCCGAACTGTATGTCGAACAGTTCGCCGGCAAGGGGTTGAGCGTCGCGCTGGAACCGGTGTAGCCTTCGCAACGCATCGTCGAGGCCCGCGGCGTGGGCGAGAGAGCTTCTCGGTTCGTTCACGTCGCGGACTCCGAGGCGCGCACGCGCTGGCGATGGTATTTCAACCCCGGCAGAAAGAAACAGGTCGCGGTCACCGCGCCGAAAAGAAGAATGCCGTAGCGCGGATAGAGCGGCTTCAGCGCCATGGGCACGGCGATAAGAAACTCGGCCGCCGCCGCGAAATAGAAGACGCCGGACAACATCCCCGCTTTGACGGCGAAGGTGATGCCCGCGATCACCGCCAGCATGGGCGTCAGCGACAGCACCGGTTCTCCCAGCGCATACTCGACGACGAACACGCCGATGGTGGCCGCGATGGCTGCCCCCCAGACGTGCGCCACCTGCCGTTCGACGAACAGCACCGGCCCCGCCCGTTTGCGCAGACGCCAGAAGATGCACGCCCAGACGATCAATCCGCCGCCCCACAAGAATAAGTACCATAGAGGGTTGGTAATGTCGCCATAGGCCAATCCGCTGGTCAAGCTGCACATCAACAAGACGATGGCACTGTGCCACATCCAGAGCAGGCCGAAGTTTTCCATGACGATCGCATGGGGCGTCTCACGGAAAGTACGATTGAAGACACTCATCAGCCGTCCCGAACGTACCGACAGCGATTCGCCGTGGAGATAGGCCTCCAAATCGGCGGCGAGAGCATTGGCGCTCGGATAGCGCAGTTCCGGCTCCTTTTGGATGCACTTCAGGCAAATCATTTCCAGATCGGTATCGACGCCGGGATTGAGCAAACGCGGCGGTACGGGATATTGGTCGAGAACCAGAAGCAGCGTGTCGAGGGGCGACGGCGCTTGAAACGGCGGTCGGCCGGTGAGCATCTCGTAGAGGATGACTCCGAGACTATACACATCGCTGGCGGGGCTGAGCGTGCCTCGGCGATTGCTGACTTGTTCGGGTGCCATATACGCCGGAGTGCCGACGATCGCGCCGGTGGCCGTGCCCCCACTCCGCGCTCCCTCGCCAGAGACTCGCTTGGCCAAGCCGAAATCGGTCACATGCGGCTCGGATTCGCGGTCGATGAGGATATTCGATGGCTTCAAATCGCGGTGAAGAATGCCCCGCTCGTGCGCATACTGCACGGCGCGGGCAATGGTGGCGAGATAGCGCGCCGCCTCGCGCGGCTGCAACGGCCCCCGCGCCAACAGAGCGGCTAACGTCTGTCCCTCGACCAGACGCATCGAGAAGTACGCCTGTCCCTCGTGTTCGCCGGCTTCGTGGACGGGAACGATGTGAGGATGATTCAGCTGCGCTGCCGCCTTGGCTTCCGTCCGAAAGCGCGACAAATCCTCCGGCGAGGCCATGTCGCCGTGCAAAATCATTTTCAGCGCGACGAAGCGATTGAGGCTCCGTTGCCGCGCTCGATAAACGATGCCCATGCCCCCGCGCCCCAACACGTCGAGCAATTCGTAGTCGCCGAACGACTGCGGTTCGCGCGCAAGACCAACGTGCCAAGCGGGGGACGTCAGCTCTTTGAGAGTTCGCTCGGGGGGGCGACGCCCCTCGTTCGATAGAGGAGCAAATTCCTCGGCAAGCAACACCGCGCCCCATAACTCGCGCAACTCGTCGGCGAGGTCGGGATGTAAGGCGGCTACGGCGGCTAGATCGGGGCGATTCCCGAGCCGCCTTTGTTCGCCCAACTCTTCCAACAGCGCCGCCAAGCGCTCGTCGCGTTTTTCAGTCGTCGGAGGATTCATTTTCGTTGGTGGGCCGAGAGGTTTCGGCAGTTAACAACGCCTCGCGCAGTCGGCGAACCGCGCGCAGATAGCGCATCGAAGCCGCCGCTTCGCTCAATCCCAGCGCGCGGGCCGCTTCTTGATTCGCCAGCTGTTCGCGGTGGCGCAACAGAATGATTTCGCGGTCGTCTTCCTCAAGGTCGGTAATGGCGGCATCAAGGCGGCGTTGCATTTCTCGACGAATGGCCTCGGAAGCCGGCGTCAATTCGGGGTCGATAAATTGCCCCGCCAGTTCGTAGGACGAATGATCGGCTAGAACTGCGGGTACAATCCGTTGCTCGCGGTCGAGACTGCGACGCTGGGCCTGACGGTGGCGACGATGGGCGTCGATGATGTGATCCTTGGCGATGTGCCGCAGCCAAAGATGAAACGGCATGGCCGGATTTTTGAGATACTCTTGAAGGCGGCGATGGGCCTCGAGCAACACGTCTTGCACGATGTCGCTGGCATCGACGCGCGCGGCCAAGGCGGGATCGAGCCGCGCCCCGATCAGGCGGCGCAGCGGATCGCGATGGACGGTTAATAAGCGCTCGACGGCATCGGCTTCGCCGCGCCGCGCTTCTTCCAACAGTGGATCGACCTGTGGTTGTTCCGGCCACATAGGATGCTATTCCACGACCATGAACGGAGCGACGAAATGGTTCGTCGGCAACAACGGCAACGACGGGATTCGCCGCACCAAGTCCAGTTGGATGGTCGACACCGGCGTCCGAGCGAACCGACTTTTGTGTCTGGCCAGGGCGGAAACCAGCTGCGTCGCGCCGTTCTTGCTCGTCTCCGGCTGAGTCAGCCGTTCGCTGGGCGGCGCGATGCTGTCCGCGAAAAAAGATCGGGGTTCTTCGCCCCCACGATCGAGTTTCTCGTCCGGCTCGGTTCGCACCTTGTGCATCGCGAGCAACGATGCCGCTGGAGGTAACGCTTCTGGAGCGGGTGGTGCGGCGGGCGGATCGGGAATCGGAGGCGCGGGTTGGGGTGGAAGCGCTCTCGACGGCAACGGGGCTTGAATCGTAGCGAGCCCAGGCATCGGCGAACCCGGAGCGAGCGATGCCGGTGGAAGCATCGGGTAAGACACGGTATACGGCAAGCGAGCATGTGGCATCCGACCGAGGGGCGACCAACTCGAACGCGGCAGCGGATTGCGCGCAGCGAGGTGTTGTGTCTTTTTCAGTGCGGACGGCAAAGAATGCAGACGCCTTAAGGAAACATTGCCGATCTTGCGAGCCGCGAGAGAATGCGAGGCGGTCGTCCGGCGGGCAAGGGAGGGATGGAGCAAAGGACGACTCTTACTCGACAGTTTGGGAACGCGCGCGCGGGCTATGCGCTTTTGCATCGCGAGATGTTGGCGAATCGATTGCTGCTGTGCGCGAAGCATCTGTTTTTCGAGAACCATCTGATGTCGGGCGGCCCTCTGTTGCATCTTCACGAGGGCGCGCTGCTGCTCGATTGCCTGGCGTTGCAACTGCATGTGAATGCGCAGTTGAGCCGCCATGCTCGCGTGAGGGTGAATCGGTGCGCTCGTCGACACGGCACAGAGGAAAAACGCCGGAGCGATTCCTGCCAACCGAACGACAACGACGCTTCTCATGTCGTGCCCCCGCCTCGAACGAGGAGTAAAATCCTTTCTACACGATACTCGTTTGAGGCACGGTTCGCAACGATTTTTTGTATCTGATTCGCTGATTCGACAGCGAAATCGACGGGGCAGCCACCGCCGTTAGGGGTCGAGTGAGAGCAACCGCTTGACAGAGCGAGAATTTTTCGGGAATAAATTTGCCGAGGTCGTATCATACTTTGTGGAACGCTCGCCATCGGGGCGGGCATTGGAAGCACTCCGCTTCCCAAGTGTTTGAACCAAAAGGAAGATTCCACCATGAAGAAGCTGCTCGCGCTCCTCGTCATCGGCGGTCTGCTCACGCTCACCGGCTGCCCGTCACCCAC
>JAKBCS010000270.1 GCA_021807595.1 Planctomycetota bacterium
CCGCCCTAGCGGGGTGCGTCAGCCCCCTGAGATCAAACCTTCCCGAGCGGGGTGCGTCAGCCCCCTGAGATCAAACCTTCCCGAGCGGGGTGCGTCAGCCCCCTGAGATCCCCGGATCTCAGGGGGCTGACGCACCCCCGCTCAGAGTTTTGTTCGTTAGCTCTCATGCAAGGCCGGATCGAATCGCTCTGGAAAAACCCGCCGCGCATCCTAAAACGAACGAAAGCAAAACGGGTACTCATCGCTCCGCGAGAGAACGGAATGGAATATGGCCGAGCGCTACGATGTCTTGGTAATTGGTGCGGGTCCGGGGGGATATGTGGCCGCCATCCGCGCGGCGCAACTGGGCATGAACGTGGCCGTCGTCGAAAAGCGAGCCACCCTGGGCGGAACGTGTCTGAACGTCGGCTGCATCCCCAGCAAAGCCCTACTCGATTCCAGCGAACGGTACGTTGAAGCCAAGACGCGCCTCGACACGCACGGCATCCACATCGACGGAGTGCGCCTCGATCTCGCCGCCATGATTTCTCGCAAGGATCGCGTGGTTAAAGGGCTGACCGATGGAGTCGCCTTTCTCTTAAAGAAGAACAAAATCACGTCCTACGTCGGCGCGGGGCGGCTTTTGGGCGAGGGCAAGGTTGCGGTCAAAAGCGCCGGCGCGGATGAAATCGTTCTCGAAGGAAAGCATCTCCTCTTGGCCACCGGCAGCGAACCCGCCGGCCTTCCCTCCCTGCCGTTCGACGGTACCACCATCGTCAGTTCGACCGAGGCGCTGGCGTTCGACCGAGTGCCGCAACATCTCATCGTGGTCGGCGGCGGGTACATCGGCCTGGAACTCGGTTCGGTATGGAATCGGCTCGGCGCGAAGGTGACGGTCCTCGAATTCTTGCCGCGCCTGATGCCGCTCAGCGATGGAGAAATCGCCGAGATGCTCGGTCGCTCTTTAAGCAAACAAGGGCTGTCGATTCAGCTGGATACGAAAGTCGTCGCCGCCGGTTCGCAGGGAGGCGAAGTCCGCGTCAACGCCCAACACAAAGGCAGGGATCTACTCGTTGTGGGCGACAAGGTACTCGTCGCCGTCGGACGCCGTCCGCTGACCAAGGGATTGGGTTTAAGCGAAATCGGCGTCCGCTGCGACGAGAAGAGCGGACGAGTTCTTGTGAACGAAAACTTTGAAACGAACGTCAAGGGTATTTATGCCATTGGCGATCTCATTGACGGCCCCATGCTGGCACACAAGGCCGAAGACGACGGCGTCGCCTGCGTCGAACGCATCGCGGGCATGAAAACGCACGTCGATTACAACACGGTGCCCAGCGTGGTCTACACCTGGCCCGAAGTTGCCAGCGTCGGACTGACCGAAGAACAGGTCAAGGCCGGAGGGCGAGAATATCGCGTCGGCCGTTTCCCCTTCGCGGCCAATCCGCGCGCCCGTTGCATGGATGAGTCGGAGGGCATGGTAAAGATTCTCGCCGACGCTCGTACCGACCGGGTTCTCGGCGTTCACATCATCGGCCCGCGCGCTTCGGATCTGATCGCCGAATGCGTCGCGGTGATAGAGTTTTCCGGAAGTGCCGAAGACATCGCGCGGATCTGCCACGCCCATCCCACCCTCTCCGAAGCTGTGCGCGAAGCGGCGTTGGCCGTCGACCGCCGGGCCATCCACATCTAACCACCACCTACCTTGCCCCTCCAAACGCTATTCCCCGTGTGCGCCGACCCATTTCCACGCCGAAGGCGACCAAAAAACTCAAGTTGGGATTCACCGCCGCACCCATCGCCCGGACAATAATGGTGTCTCGTCCTCGGACCTCGGCTCGATCCAGCGATCTCCTCGCCGGGTCCAGACCTTTGCGGGACAACCATGACGCATCCGACGCGAAACACGATCGCCCATCGACCGGCAAACGCTCTTGTCCGGTGGGGCCGTTGGCTCGCCCTCTCGGGGTTAGCCTGGCTCGTCGCTTCGCCTCTCGTGGCCGCGGGGAACGACCTCGAACTCGAAGCCAAGGTTCACCGCGCCCTCAGCAACAACGTCGAACTGAAAAAGGCGAGTTTGTTTGTCCGCGTCGCCGACGGCAAGGCCACGCTCGGCGGCACCGTGCCTTCGACGGATCTCAAACGAGAAGCGCTGCGGCTGGCCGGACGAATCGAGGGCGTACTGACGGTGCGCGGCGACGGCTTATACGTCGTTCCTTCGACGCGACGGCCTCCGCTTACGATCGCTCTTCCTCTGGAAGAACGCCCCACGCAAACGCGGGCGGCCTCGCCTGCCTTAACGAGGCTGGACTCAACGGAATCCGAAGTCGTTGCTTCGCCGCGCCCCACGGCCAACGAATGCCCCGCCCAATCCATTACCCTGTTCGCGCCGGTGGCGGCCGTCGTCGCCGTTTGCCCGACGCAGTCGACGCAACTGACCGCGCATCCCCGCTCGACCCCGCCCGTCGCCGCTCTCCCCGCAGTTGTGGAGACATTGCGCCGGCAGAATTCGCACTTCCAAAACATCCAAATCCTCGAACGCGATGCGACCGTCTACATCTACCCCGGCAACGCCTCCAGCGACGACGCCATGACATTTGCCCAAGCCGTGCGAAAAGTACCGGGAGTGCGCGAAGTTGTCATCGCTCCGCGTTCGCGCTGATCGCACCACATTACATCGAGAACTTCTGCCTGTTCTACTTGGATTGGGCGAGGTGTCTGTCCGGCGAACCGCGTGGGGGGTGGGCGAGGAGTCATGCCGTCGGGAAGCGAGGCGAGACTCCTTCGGAAGGGGCTATGGACGAAACGAGGCGATCATTTAAGATCTTCGCCGACCCGGGCCGACGGGGGACTCGTCGCCTCGGCTAGCGAGCTTGGCCGTGAGTTCGGCAATGGTCGTGCGTATTAGACGCATGACGGACCCGAAATGTTCCAAGAAAAGGGAATAAAAAGAGAGACGACTTTCGCCGTCTCTCCTGAGGCCGACTCAACCGCTGGCCGGGCGCTGATAGCGCGGCGACCGCCGCGCGTTGGGCCAATCGATCCCATCCAGCAACATGGCTAACTCGGCCGGACGCAGCCTCACGCTGGCCTGATCCGTCGACACGACGCTGCTGTTGCGCCATCGCCGCCACCGCAGTTCTCTGCTCGAATCGAGTGTGTGTTGTCGCGGGCCATAAAAATGCCCTCCTTTCGGAAGACATTCCACTACACCCGTCAAGAACGCCCTTTACCGGGGAAAATGGTGTCAGTTCTTTTTTTCTCTTGCCTTCGCTTTCGGAAAGGCGTAAGTTGGCGGCCTGGGTGGAGCAAACGGCATCACGATTGGGACTGGAGCTGG
>JAKBCS010000140.1 GCA_021807595.1 Planctomycetota bacterium
AAGAAGAATTGCGGATGTCCCAGTCGGTCCGGTTTCGTTTCCAGCAGGAAGGAGCGGCCGAACACCTTCGACTTCACCCAACCCTGCCTGCGCCGCGTCGCGGAGTAGCCGCGCTCCGTCCAAGATAAAATGTCGAATTGCACTAAGGATTTTCGGGCATCAACGAGCCAGTATTCCGGAATGCCGGCACGCCAATAAAGTTTGCGAAGGACCTCGGTGTCTTTGCGTACCGAGTGTCTGCTGACTACTTCCAGTACCATGTCGGGCGTACCTTCGATCTCTACGTGGCCGCCCTCGAAGCCTTCCTCGAGACGAACGCGCCCGTCCTCAATAGCACGGAATGAGCAGAAGTTGCCGTCCGGCTCCGTGGACAGGTTCGCGTTTTCGTTGCTCTGGAGCACGCGATCGGAGAAAAAGTACCCCAGTTCTTCGCTTTCCACTAGACCTCCCAGGACGATGGTGAACTGAGTCTTCACGCGGTTGTGAAAAAACAATTGTTCCATGTCCATGTCCACCCAGATTTCGCCGTCGAGGAAGGATACCCATCCTCGTTCGGGACCGTCGTCCGTTCGACACCAACGGCGGAACGATTCCAGATCGTTCACCCAGGAAGGAATGCGAACCTGATCTGCAATTACGATAGTACTCATGATTCCCTTCGCTCAATACATCCAAGGAACCAGTCGCCAAGTTCGACTCCGATAGGTTTCATACTCCGCGCCGAAGGTTGAGGCTAGCAAGGCTTCCTCGGCTTTGATGCGGGCGAGCAAGATGGTCAAAAAGCCGGCAACAATGAAAAGACCAATCCAGCATCGAAAAATCAACACGAGTCCCGTGGACGAAACGAGCAAGCCCAGATAGCTGGGATGGCGGATGAAGCGATACAATCCATCTGTCTTGAGTCGGTGTCCTTGCTGAATGGCCACCAAGCCGCTGAATCGCCTCCCCAGCGCGAAAACCGGCGCGATGCGAAGCACTCCGCCGACGATGAACAACGTCAGACCGATGTAGGGGATGGTCGGTTCATGGAGCGTCCACAGGTCGCGGCCATCCAAATAAGGGGGCAACCAGGCGAGGAGCAGCGATAGCAGCGTGATAGGCAGGAAAATCCAACGGTTTCCGCGATCCTCTCTTTGACCGCTGCCCAACCCGCTGGAGTTGGTGAACAAGGCGGCGATGACCATCAGCCCGCTGGCGACAACCATCCCCCATCGTGCCGGGTGCTGGAAGAAGCGCGTCACATCTCCGTAAGCCCACACCATAATGCCAAAAAAAGCAAGGCTGGGGGGCAGGGCGAGAAGGAGAATCGACGCCGTCGGTCGGTTGCCGCCACCGTTTCTCGAAGCAGACAGAAAGTCGTTCTTGCGATTCACGTCCGTTCCACCACCATCGCCACCGCGTTGCCGCCCCCCAGGCACAATGAGGCCAATCCGCGTTTTAGACCGCGCTGTTCCAGGGCATATAACAGCGTCACCAATACGCGCGCCCCGGAAGCGCCGATCGGATGCCCCAACGCAATCGCTCCGCCGTTGACGTTCACCCTGGCCTCGTCGAGCTTCAGTTCCTTGCCGCACGCCAACATCTGGGCGGCGAACGCCTCGTTTAATTCAAATAAGTCGATTTCCTCGATCCGCAAATTGGCTTTATCTAAAACTTGCCGCACCGCTAAGACGGGGGCGATGAAAATGTCCTTCGGCGCGACGCCGCTGGTGGCATAGGCGACGATGCGGGCGAGCGGTTTGGTTCCCAGGCGCTCGGCGGCGCGGGCGGAGCCGACGACCACGGCGGCCGCACCGTCGCTGAGAGTTGAAGCGTTGCCGGCCGTCACCGTGCCGTCGTCGCGGAACGCCGGTTTCAACCTGGCCAACGACTCGACCGTCGTCTCCGGCCTCATGCCTTCATCGCGGTTCACCGTCTTCGCTTTCGCGCCGCTGCCTACCGTTATGGGGACAATTTCGCTCTGAAACGTGCCTTTCTCCCACGCCGCGCCGGCACGTTGCTGGCTCTGGGCTGAAAAGCGATCCTGCTCGCCGCGCGACACGCCGCATTTCAACGCGATGTGTTCGGCGGCCTCACCCATGTGCCAGTCCTCGAAGGCGCACCACAGGCCATCGTGGATCATGGCATCGACGGCCTTTTGATCGCCGTACTTCCAGCCGGAGCGCGCACCGAAAAGTAGATACGGCGCGCGGCTCATACTCTCCATGCCGCCGGCGGCGATGATCTCGGCATCGCCGGCGCGGACGGCCTGCGCCGCCAACATGACGGCTTTCAATCCCGAACCGCAGACTTTGTTGACTGTGAAAGCGGCGATGGAGTCGGGTAGACCGGCTTTGAGTGCCGCCTGCCGCGCTGGATTCTGTCCCAAACCGGCTTGAAGGACATTGCCGAGGATGACTTCCTCAATCCGATCGACGGAAACTTGTGCGCGCCGCGAGGCTTCGGCGAGGACGATCGCACCCAATTGCGGAGCCGGTATGTCCGCGAATGCGCCGAGATACTTACCAATGGGAGTTCGCGCAGCGGAGAGTAGAAAAGCGTCGCCCATTACAAGATTCCCTCGATTGAACGGTTTCGATCGAATCCCCTACGGTCAATTATAAGTTACCCTCTTGCCCGTACAATGCGAACAGTCGAACGTACACGCCTTCCCCGAGAGACACTCTATCGTTTAGAAAATCTGAGAAGAAAACTTGCGAAATCGTTCTCGATCTGTTGCAATGGTTCGGTCGAATTGTTTCGTGTGTCCAGGCAACACTAGATCAAGGAGGGACTTGTATGTCTCGCGTTGTGACTCCGCCGCAGGCTCAGTCGACCAACACGCCTTCGCCGTCCGTCTCGCAAGAGAAGATCGCGCAGCGCGCTTACGAAAAATGGCTGAAGCGCGGCCAACCTCAAGGCACCGAGATGATGGACTGGTTGGAAGCCGAGACCGAGTTGAAGTACGAGACGTCGCGCGGCAAGGTCGCGTCGAAGTATTGATCGAGCCGTTTGCTTTTGATTTGTATACGCGATAGCGCCGCCCCCGCCGACCTCGGCGGGGGCTTTGCGTTGCCCGAATGGAAGTACGATGACGCTGGCTTTCTCCCTCCCGCCGCCTACAGACTCGCCGCTGAGTCGGCTCGATCCACGCTGGAAGTTGGCCGCGCTGTCGATCGCCGCCGCCGTCACCGCCACCCTTCAGACACTCTCCGTTGCCGTCGCTGCCTGTGCCGGCGCTCTGTTCCTGGCTGTGCTGGCGCGATTGCCGGGCCGTTGGTTTCTCCAGCGTCTCGGCGCTGCCTCTCTGTTCGTGGCCCTGTTCGCGCTACCCCTGCCTTGGATGCTGCTCGACGACGGGATGAGTTGGAGTCTGGGTTGCCTTCGAGTATCCCGGCATGGAGTTCAGGTTGCCCTGCTCTTGGCCGTCAAGGCGATCGCCCTCCTCACGATGTTTCTCACGCTCCAGGCTACCGCCCCTTTAGAGACAAACCTCAAGGCCGCCCACGCGCTGCGCATTCCTTCACTGTTCGTGCAATTGGGCCTACTCTCGTATCGGTACATTTTCGTATTGGCCGACGAACTGCGACGCCTTCGCATCGCCTTGCGGGTTCGCGGGTATCGGCGGGGCATGAATCGGCACAACTATCGCACGGCCGGCCATGTCGCCGGCACGCTTCTGGTGCGCGGCTACGAACGAGCCGAGCGGGTCGGTCAAGCCATGCGCTGTCGAGGATTCAACGGACAATTCCGCTCGCTAAAAAAGTTTTCCACGCGCCCCGTCGATGTGCTTGTCTTCGTACTCGTGGCGGCAAGCGCGGCGGCATTGCTCGTCTGGGACCGATACTTGGAGTTGACGCCGTGAATCGAGTATTTGGGACAGCCTCTGCATAAAATCTCAAGTGTCGTTGGGTGGTCTTGCCCGCCACGGGGAATGTATCGCCGTCTCATCGGGGAACTCAGGTGTCGTTTGAGATCGCCATCCAAGCGCGCGATTTGACGTTCGCGTATCCCGGCGGCGCGCCCGCTCTGTCCGGTGTTTCGTTTGACGTGGCCGCCGGCGAGAGCGTTGGCCTCGTCGGTCCTAACGGCGCGGGCAAAACCAGCCTGTTCTTGTGCCTCAGCGGGGTACTTCAAGCGCGAGGCGGCGCGCTGAGCGTCGGCGGGTTGGACCCGCGCGATCCCAGTCAGCGCCGCCACCTTCCCAGCCAAGTCGGCATCGTCTTTCAAAACAGCGACGACCAACTGTTCAACGCCACCGTCTTCGACGATGTCGCCTTTGGGCCATTGAATCTCGAATTGCCCCCGCATGAAGTGCGCCAACGGGTCGACGAGGCGCTGGCGCGCGTCGGATTAACCGGCATGGAGGAGCGAGTCCCCTTCCATCTATCCGGCGGCGAGAAGCGGCGCGTCGCTCTCGCTGGCGTGCTGGCCATGCGTCCGAGTATCCTCCTGCTCGACGAACCGTCGATGTATCTCGATCCGCGCGGGCGACGCGAGTTGATACGGCTGTTGCACTCGCTCGGCGGAACGCGCATGATCGCCTCGCACGACCTGGAGTTGATCTTGCAAACGTGCCAGCGCGTCCTGCTTCTTGACGGCGGACGTTCGATCGCCGACGGTCCCGCCCAAACCGTGCTGGCGGATGCGACGCTTATGGAAGCACATGGCCTGGAGGTGCCGTACCGTCTACGCGGTGCCGCGCGCTGAGCGCATTGTCAACGCGAACCGCGGGCGAGCGCAGAGCCTCATCCCCGCCGCCGAGCGAGTGATCCCAGCACGACGACGCCCGTTCCGCCCACCATCGCAAGCAAAAGCAAAACGAGGCAGCGCGCGGCGAGTTCGTTCGTCACACCGTAGTGCATCTGCGTGAAAATATCGGTGGCATAGCTCGGCATGCCCGGTGTGGCGACGATTTTTCCAGCACTTACTTCGCCCAGGGACAAAACGGCAACGGCTAAGGATGCACATGCAAATACGGCTCGAACCGACGGCCAGATGACGCGGCAAAGCTCTCGAAGAGGCGTCGCACCGTCCACGCGGGCGGCGTCGATCCGTTCGCTGGGAATCCGTTGCATCGCCGGCCACAACAGGGCGACGGCGAACGAGAAAAAACGGATTATATCGACCCATAATAAAGGTAAAACGGAGGGACCATGATACAGTGCCTGAGCCAACCAGCGCCATTCGGTTGCGTTCAGAAGCCATTCGATGGTCGATTTCAACCCCAGCCCGATCAATGGACCAGGCATCGCCCATGCCGTCGCCATCAGAATCAGGACTCCGTATCGAAACCAGAACGACTCGCGCGCCGCCCAGCACGCCACCAGTGCCAGGGCGGAGGCGACAACGCCTGCCGCGACGGCCAAAAGCAAGCTATCGCGTAGGATTTGTCCGTCCGGCGGCTTGCGGGCGAGGAGAAGATAGTGTCCGGCGGTCGACGCCGACCAGGTTGGCGGCGTGCCCGTCCACCCGGCGCGCCAGATCAAACTGCCCCACGGCGACCCCACGAGGATTGCCGTCAGCAAGGCGATTCCCAAGGCGAGTGGCCAACGCCAACGTCCCAAGGGAAACAACGGTGGATTGTCGAGTGTGCTTGCCTCCGTACTCCGAGGAGCAGGCGCGCGACGCTCCCACCACCGGACCAGGACGACGACGACGAGGACGGACAGGAAGACGAAGGGCAAAGCTGCCGCCGTCGCCCGCGCGATCCCTTCTTCCAGTTCCGGGCCACCGACGATTTGCGTGTACACTTCTTCGGCAAAAGTGCGCACCTGCATGACGTCGGTGACGGTGATTTCGGTGGCCGCCTGTAAACCCACCCAAGCCGCCGCCAACGCCAACGCCGCTCCGGCGCGCGGCAGACACACGCGAAGCAACACCAGACCCGCCGGCATCAGGGTCAGCGCGTCCTCTTCTAATTCCCGCTCGATCCATAATAATCCGCGACCGGCAAGGAGAACGACCCACGGCAGCGCGGCTGCGGCATGAATCCAGATCGCCGAGCCGATCCCCTGACCCCACGGAGTCCATACCGATGCGAAGCCGGACCACGCAGGCACCGGCAGCCAACCACCCGATCCGAGTACCGTTTGCCATCCCGAAGCGAATAACGGCAAGGGTACGAACAAGGTCAGCACCAACGCCGAACGTAGGAGCCGACGGCAGGGGAGATCGGTGCGATAGAGTAAGACCGCGGCTAGAATGCCGAGAGGCACCGACAGAAGCAGTGAGCCTGCGACGAGAGAAAGAGTGTTGGATGCCAGCGCCAATAACCGCGACGCCTCCGTCCAGCTCTGCCAGGCGGAGGGGTCGCTCGCCAACAGTCTCACGGGGGCGGCCATCGGAACGGCGAGAACTATCGACAGAATGGCCGCGATCGCGATACGCCAACGGATCACTTTTTGGGCGGAGGCGCGATCGCCGCGGGGAGAATCAGGATGGTATCGCCGGCAAGTTCGAAGGTGCAATTGATCGGGGCGAGGATCGCCTTGATAGCCGCTGAGAGCGTCTTGTCTCTCACGTTTTGTATCTTCACGTTCTCTCCGGCAGGGGATTCGCGCCCAGCCTCGCGGAACAAGCCTTCCTCAATGCGAAACGTCAACGGCTTGAATCGAGCGGTCAAGCTCGCCAACATATCGCGCAGCGACATGACAGGAGTGTCGGGAAGGTTCACGACTTCCGCCAGACGAATGCGAACGGGGTTCTCCGCTTCTTCCTCGCTCTGGCGATGGCGAATGGGTTGAGGATATTCGCGATCGTGTAAGCAGACAATGAGGCCGTTGTTGGCTGCCAGGTAAACGCGGTCGGTGATTTCGTTGTCGATCGGGTAAACGAAATCGCGCGTGTCGAAGCCGCTCAGCGTGACGCCTCGGCGACGGTCGAGAACCAGCAAGCGCCCGCTGGCATCGAGTGCGTAGACGTACTTGGGATTGGCGGCCAGGAAATAGTTGGCGGAGGTATTGGTTTCGGCCAGCGAGCCCCCGCGCGTCGGAATTCGCCACTTCGGCAAGCCGGACGTGCGATCCAACATCATCATCCCCTGTCGCTCTCCGACCACGAAGACATCTCGATTCAAGGCGACGGGCTTGCGAATAATGGGCACGCCGACGGGATAACGCCAAATCAATTGACCGCCCGCCGCCTCCAAAGCATACAAATTCGCATCGTCGGAGCCGACGTAGATGGTGCCCTCAAAATAGCCCGCCGCCGTGCGTATGGGCGAAGGCGAGCCGTTCGAGGGTTCGGTTTCAAAGCGATAACTCCGCTGGGCTTGCCCCGTGGCTGTTGGTGCTTTGTTGTAAGCGGCGACAAGGCCGCTCGGCGTGGGAATGACGAGGTTATCGGGCGTCCGAATCAGAGGCAGTTCGAGGCGCAGAGCGGTCAACTCGGCCCACAATCGGATCGGGCGCGGGCTATCCTCGTCCTCGGAAGTAGTCGCATCGCTGGCCGATTGTGTCAGATGGCTGACCGTGGTGCTGGCCCCCCCCGTGTCCGAGCGAAGCGAGGCGAGTCGTCGATAGCGCTGCTCGCGCGTTTCGCTTTTCTTCGCACCCAATCCCGCGGCCACGAGATCGGGGCGAGGCAACAAATAGGCCGTTAATCGTCCCGTTGCGGTCGGAACGAAAATCATCGTCTCGTCGGCGACGGGAGCGGACGACACGCCTTCGGGAAGACGATAAGACCAATTCACCGCGCCGCTGAGTCGATCGAGAGCGAAAAGATGGACGTTGTTGACGACGTACACTTCGCGGCTGTTAAAGGCGAGCGCGTGTTCGGCCACATAGGCCCGTCCGACCCGCTGCCGCCACAGGGCCGCGCCGGTCTCGGCGTCGATCAACGTCACCAACCCGCTGCGCGTTTGCGCGAACAGATTCCGGCCGTGCAATTGCAACGTGGCGAAACCGTCCTGCCGACCGTTCATCGGAACGTAGGCGCGGAAACGCATCTTCATGTTGAGCCGATTCAACACTTCGGCCGGTGGCGGAGTCGGCTGACTGTACAACTTGGCGCGAGCCAGCTGTTGCGCTTCGGACGACGACGTCGAACAGACGACGAGGATCGCACTCCAGACTGTGTACGCCAAGTATCTCATGTTCGCGTCTCGCCTTCGCCCCGCTTTCATCGGGAGAAAACTTCTCCCTGAAAAGTCGGGGACATCCCCTACTCTCACTTTACCACAACTCGGCCATCGCTCAAGCAAGGGGAGACGAGAATCCGCGCGGATTCGCGCCGAGAAGCGACGAAAGGGACGGTGAATCATTTTTTGCCGAGGCGTCGTTTGGCGGCGAAGAAATCGCTCAGGACAGTGGCGCAGCGTTCGGACAGCACTCCGCCGACAACTTGGGCGCGATGATTTAAGCGCATGTCGCCGGTGATCTGATAGAGCGTGTGACAGGCACCCGCCTTGGGATCGGTGCAGCCGTAGACTACCAAAGGCAGACGAGCTTGGACGATCGCCCCGGCGCACATCGGACATGGCTCCAGGGTGACATATAAGGCACAATCTTCCAACCGCCAAGACTGTAACGCATTCGCGGCTTGGGTAATGGCAATCATCTCGGCATGGGCGGTCGGATCGTGGAGTTGCTCCCGCTGATTGTGCGCTTGGGCAATGACCCCCTCTCGCAACGAGACGATGACCGCGCCGACCGGCACCTCGTCTTCGTCCTGTGCCAACCCGGCCTCGGCTAAGGCCATCTCCATGTGATGCAGGTGAAACGGATGACGCGGATCGCTCAGCATCAAGTCCAAAGAAGATAAATCCACGAGAAAAATACCTCGATGTGTCGGGTCTCAAAAGTCGGGTGTCGCTTCGCCACCGCTGGGAGTCATTAAAGCAAGGAGGGACGCCGAGGGAATGGAGAAGGCGAGCAAATGTAAGGAGCCGTCGGCGAAGACGAACTGGCCGCCGCCGAAATGCGCCGAACCCCAGTTAACCGGAACCGGATGCCAACCTACCGGACTGAGCAGCGAGATCAGTTTCTCCGCTAGCTCTTAACCAAGCGAAGCCACCGGTGGTCTGCGGAACAATTTCATGAAAAAACTCGAAATCCCTCGGCCTTTCCGGGGTTTAAGAAGATGGAAAAAGCTCCCTCAACCACCAGACAGGAGAGATTTCGAGTGAACGCCAAGATAAGACAAAAACTTGCAAACCGCAAGCGACACATCGACCGACGGAGAGCAATTGGGCGTACATGGTGATGACGGCGTTGGCCTGGAATCTGAAGGCGTGGCTGGCGTTGCAGTTGCCCGAGGCGTCGGGCCGTTGGCAGGAGCGGCACCGTGAGGAGAAGCGTTGGCTGCTGGGTCTGGAGTTCAAGACGTTCGTTCAGGCTTTTGTGCGGTTGCCGTGCCAGTTGGTGCGGACGGGTCGCAAGTTGGTGTATCGGTTGTTGTCGCGGAATCCGCACCAGCGTATGTTCTGGCGGTTGGTGAGCGTATCGCGTTGTTGAGTGTGTGGTAATCGAAGTCGGGATGTGGATGTCCCGATCCGCCGCGGCGTCCGGAGCAATTTTGCAGAAAGAGGGGTGAGCCATAGCGACGAGAAAGGTGTTCCACCGTGCTGCTCCTGGGCGGAGCAGAGCGGGCAGGGTGCGCCGTCAGAAAACAACCGCCGACAAACAACGGCGCGAGAAACCTTCGCTTGTTTGAGGACTAACTCACCCTATCGACGTGAGCGACAACCTCTCGGCCGCATATGCGGAAATGCCTGCGGACAAAGTCGAAGCTGGCCTGGTGCGGACCTGACGCATGACTGGTTGACGTATTCCCTAAGGCGGTACATAATACCTCCAGATTTTAATTTGTGGAGGCATTCTGTATGGCCAGCGATAGGGCGGATCGAGACACAGACCTTGTCCACAAGGCGAGAGCCGAATTTCGCCGGCACGGTGGCCTGCTGCGGATGGCTGACGCGCTAAGGTCAGGGATTCACCGCCGGACCCTGTACGCCATGCGCGACACGGGCCAGGTTGAAGTCCTCGCCCGTGGCCTTTACCGACTGGCCGATGCTCCGCCTCTGGGAAATCCCGACCTTGTCACCGTTGCAGCCAAGATACCTCACGGGGTCATCTACCTGATCTCCGCACTCGCGTTCCACGAGATGACCACGCAAATACCGCACGAAGTCTGCATCGCCGTTCCCCGCAACAGCGAACCGCCGTGTCTCGACTACCCTCCGATTCGTGTCTTTCGGCTGAGCCAGGCCCCTTACGAGGCCGGCATCGAGACACACCAACTCGATGGCGTAGCAGTGAAGATGTACTCCCGCGCGAAAACGCTGGCCGATTGCTTCAAGCACCGAAACGAGATCGGCCTGGACACCGTACTCGAAGCAGTCCGCATGTACAAGGCACAGGGTCGGGTCAATGCCGATGCGATAATGCGTTTCGCCTCCGTCTGCCGCGTGGCCCGCGTCGCCCGGCCCTATCTGGAATCGCTGCTATGAGCAAGAACCTGCCCGCCTCGGTTCGCCAACGGCTGACCTACAAGGCGAAGGAAACCAATCGGCCTTTTCAGGAACTGCTCCAGTATTTCGCGATGGAACGGTTTTTGTACCGTCTCGCACAATCACCACACGCTGGAAAGTTCATCCTGAAAGGCGCGCTCATGTTCACGGCGTGGGGCGGCCCACAGTCCCGGCCAACGAAGGACATCGACCTGCTCGCC
This sequence comes from Planctomycetota bacterium, assembly GCA_021807595.1. GTDB lineage: Bacteria > Planctomycetota > Planctomycetia > Gemmatales > Gemmataceae > JAJPHU01. The sequence goes on from JAKBCS010000140.1 coordinate 10,651, forward strand.
CGCTTGGAAAACGCGGTCGAGGCGGTCGCCGCGCTGATGCGCGAGGTCTGTTCGCGAGCGGTGGAACCGGACGGGTTGGTCTTCGATGTCGAGAGCGTGGCGGGTGAGGCCATCAAGGAGGATGCGGACTACTCGGGCGTGCGAGTGACGTTTCTTGTGACGCTACAGAACGCGCGAGTGTCGATGCAGATCGACATTGACTTCGGCGATGTTGTCACACCAGCGGCGACAATGATTACCTATCCCGTGCTTTTGGATTTCGCTACCCTGGAACTGATGGGCTATCCCCGCGAGACAGTCGTGTCGGAGAAGTTTGAAGCAATGACGAAGCTCGGCCTGCTCAACAGCCGGATTAAGGATTTCTACGACCTCTAGATTCTTTCCAGGCAGTTCGACTTCGAAGGCGCGACGCTAGCCACCGCGATTCAGAAGACGTTCGCCAACCGGAAGACGGCGGTTCTGGCTCGTCCTACCGCATTGACGCCGGAGTTCGGAGGCGACACATCGAAGCAGACGCAGTGGCAGGCATTTCTGCGGAAGGCGAAATTGGATGGTGTACCAACAACGCTTCAAGCCGTGATCGACGACCTCGCGAAGTTTCTCGGCCCTGTCGCTGCGGCAATCGAAAGCAGATCGGACTTCGATCAGCGATGTATTGCCCGTGGCCCGTGGCGGTGAGCCGTTCAACCCGCCAAACCCATCGCCCAAGTGTCCAGGATCACTAGAATACCCCGAAAATCCCGCGTTTCTCACCGGCTCAGGCGAAAAGAAGTCGGAAAAATCGGGGAAAAAAGTAGGCCAAAACGATGGGAATGGTGGGAAGCATGGAAGGCTACAAATACTTTGCAACACAGGAGTTGCGTCAATGATTCGGATCGGCATAGCCGGAGTTGGCTTCATGGGCATGATTCATTTTCTGGCGGCGGCGAAGCTGCGCGGCGCACGGGTGACAGCGCTCTGCACGCGCGATCCGAAGAAATTGGCGGGCGATTGGCGTGGTATTCGCGGCAATTTCGGACCCGCCGGGATGCTCATGGATCTCGGCGATATCAAGCGCTTTGCCGACTTTGAGGAAATGTGCGCCGATCCCGATCTCGATCTCATCGACATTTGCACCCCTACTCACTTGCATCCCGAAATGGCCTGTACCGCTCTCCGCGCAGGGAAACACGTATTGGTCGAAAAGGCGATTGCCCTGACGCCCAAGGACGCCGACGCCATGCTGCGCGAGGCCGAAAAGGCCGGCCGACTCCTCATGGTGGCGCATGTGCTGCCGTTCTTTCCCGAGTTCGCTTTCGTGGTTGAAACGATACGTTCCGGCGTTTACGGGCGCTTGTTGGGCGGACATTTCAAGCGCATCATCGCGCAGCCGGACTGGTCCGACGATATTGCCGACGCTGGGAAGACCGGCGGTCCGGCCGTCGATTTGCACATCCACGACACGCACTTCATCTCGCTGATCGCCGGCGTGCCGCGCAAAGTTTTCTCCACCGGAATCGTGCCGGACGGGCGGAACGTGTCCTATTTAACCACGCAATATCTCTACGATTCCAACGACCGAGGTCCGGCTCTAACTTGTTCGAGCGGAGCGGCGGCGAAAAAGGGCCGAGAGTTCGTGCATGGATTTGAACTTTATCTGGAAAAGGCGACGTTGCTTTTCGAGTCGGGCACTCAACCGTTGACCGTGTTGACCGAGGACGGCAAAAAGAAACAGCCGAAGTTAAAGGGATCGACCGAGGCCACCGCCGCCTTCACCGCCGAATTGCAAGCGGCGGTTGCAGGCGTGCGAAGCGGTATCGTTCCCGATTTGCTTAGCGCCAAACTGGCGCGCGATGCCTTGGCTCTCTGTCAAAGAGAATGTCAATCCGTTTTATCTGGAAAAGTTTTGACCGCGACCTAGATTCTACCCATACAAGTCTGCTCCTTCAATCCATGCGAACTCCGCATTGTGGAGACGAAAGTCGCGGCTCGGTGGCCTCGAGTTCGCGTCATCCTTCCGAAGTCGCCAAAGCCAATGCCATACGGCAGCCAGCGAGGAACGAGGGGAGATCGACGTACTCCTCCGTGGTGTGGATGTTATTTTGCCCCGCTCCGAAGGTGACCGTGGGGATGCCGTGGCGTACCAGCCAGTTGGCATCGAGACCGCCGTTGCCGATTCGCGTCGACGGTTGCAATCCCGCGCGGACGGCGGCTTGCTTGGCATGGTTCACGACGGGCGCGTCCTCTTTTAAGCGAAACGGGTGATAATCGAGGCGCGACGTGAACTTGATCTTGGCCTTGCGTCCCTTGTCGTTGGGGAGTTGATTCGCGGCATTGGTGAAGGCGGCCCGATAGGCGCGAGTGATGGCGCGAGCGAATCGTGCGTCGTGGCTGCGCGATTCGCCGTGGATGGATAAATAATCCGTGACGACGTTGGTGGCTTCGCCGGCGCTTTTGCCGTCGCGGCCGGCGACGCGGCCGACGTTGGACGTGCCCTCGCCGGACTCTTGATGCACTTTGCCGAACCAGCCGCCACGATGCACCTCGGCCAAGGCCAATGCTGCCACCATCGTCGCCGAGATGCCCTGCTCCGGATGCACGCCGGCATGAGAAGCCCGACCGTGAATCTCCACTTCCCAGCGTTCGGCCCCGACGGCTCCCACGGTCAGATCCGCGGGCAAGCGGCCATCGACATTAAACCCCATTACGGGTCCGCCAAGGTCGTTGGGATCGACGTGCCGCGCTCCGAACAAACCGCTCTCCTCGCGCACCGTGAACAGCAACGTCAACGGCGGATGAGGCAGATGGTTTTGCATCAGAGTGGCCGCCATCGTCACCAGACAGGCGACGCCGGTGCGGTCGTCGCCGCCCAACGCCGTATCGCCGCGCGACAGTATGCGATTGTGGCCGCGCTCCGGCACGACGCCGGCGCACAACGGCACGGTATCGAGATGAGCGGAGAACAGCAAACGCGGTCCCTCTTGCGTGCCGGGCAGAGTCACGATCAGATTGCCGGTTTGCGTCGGCAGGGGGATGCGTTCGTTGGCGTTGTCGTGGCGAATGGCGCGGCGCGGCACGCCGACCGATTCCAACTCGCGGGCCACGGCGCGGGCGATTGCTTTCTCCTGCCCCGTGATGCCTTCCACGGCCAGGAAGCGATGGAGGCGGTCGATGGTTGCGGTTTCATCGAAGGAGTAGTTCATGGTAGGGGACAAATGACACCTCTATTTTATCCAATTAAACGATCTGTCGAATTGCTTCCGCCCCTTCGACGCCGACCAATTTCTGATCGAGTCCGCCGTAGAAATAACTCAGTTTATTCGGATCGAAGCCGAGTTGGGTTAGCGCCGTGGCGTGGAGGTTCTTGACGTGCAGCGGTTCAACGACTGCGGTACCGCCGAGTTCGTCCGTTTCGCCGACGCTGACCCCGCCCTTGATGCCGCCGCCGGCCATCCACATGGTGAAGCCGTAGGCGTTGTGGTCGCGGCCGGTGCCCTCGGCATACTCGGCGGTCGGCTGACGGCCAAACTCGCCGCCCCAAATCACCAGCGTCGAATCGAGCAGACCGCGACGTTTTAGATCTTTCAGGAGTCCGGCAATCGGCTTATCGGTGCGTCCGGCGTGGAAGGTGTGATTCTTCATTAAGTCACCGTGCGCATCCCAATTGTCGTCGTTGTGCGCGCCGCCGGCGTACAGTTGCACGAAACGCACGCCGCGCTCGACGAGGCGACGCGCCAGCAAGCAGCGCGTACCGAAATCGCGCGTTCGTTTGTCGTCGATGCCGTACATCGT
>JAKBCS010000141.1 GCA_021807595.1 Planctomycetota bacterium
TAATCCTTCTTCCAGAATGAAGGCGGCGCTGAGGAACAAGGGCCGAGCGCCGCACATGGCCAAATCGTTGACGGTTCCGTTGACAGCCAGGGTTCCGATGTCCCCACCGGGAAAAAACAGCGGCCGAACGACAAAGGAATCGGTGGTGAATGCCAGCCGAGCCGCGTCGCACTCCAGAACCGCTCCATCGTGTTGAGCATCCAACGGCAGGTTGCGAAACGCCGGCCGAAACATACGTTCCAACAGACGATGGGTCAACAACCCGCCGCCGCCGTGTCCCATTTGGATGATGTCTGGAGTGCGGGGCACCGGGCAAGTCCACGCCGATTCGATGGAAGACACCTTCGATTATCCTTTCACACTGAGGCTCGTTGATCCCAATTTGCGATAGCGGTAGTAAGCCGCGCAGGCTCCCTCAGTAGAAACCATCGGTGCCCCCAGAGGATGCTCCGGCGTACACTCGCGGCCAAAGGCGGGGCAGGCGTGTGGCTTTGCAATGCCTTGCAAAATCAAGCCAGCGATACAAACCGACTCTTGTTCTGTCCCCTTATCGACCTGGCCGAACCGCCGCGCTGCATCGAAAGCGGCATAGTGCGGCCTCAATGCCAGACCACTCGCGGGGATCTCCCCCAAGCCACGCCAGCGCCGGGGTACGGCTTCAAACACTTCGTTCACCATCGCCCGCGCCGAGAGATTGCCTTCAGGTAGCACGACCCGGCCGTACGAATTCTCGACCTCGGCACGCCCCTCTTCCAATTGACGGACGCACCGATACACACCTTGTAACAGGTCGAGCGGCTCGAAACCGGTGACGACGATCGGAACGCCATGGCGACGGGCAATCGGTTCGTATTCTCGATAGCCAACGACGGCGCAAACGTGACCGGCGGCGAGCAAGCCCTGCACGCGGCAATGCGGCGAGGATAGAAGACTCTCCAGCGCGGGCGGCACCAAGACGTGAGCGGTCAAGAGGGAGAAGTTCTCGATGCCCTGCCGCGCCGCTATCAAGACGGCCAGTGCGGTCGCCGGGGTCGTCGTCTCGAAACCCACGGCGAAAAAGATCACTTGCTTGGTGGGATTTTCGCGAGCCAGACGCACGGCGTCCAGCGGAGCATAGACCATGCGCACATCGCCCCCGGCTGCTTTTACGGCCAGCAAATCGCGCTCGCTTCCCGGCACGCGCAGCATGTCGCCGAAGGAACAAAAGATGACGTCGGGGCGAGCGGCCAATTCCAACGCTCGATCGATAGCGTCGATGGGCGTGACGCAAACGGGACAGCCTGGACCGTGAATTAGCTCGATCTCTTTAGGAAGCAATCCGTCCAAACCGAACTTGAGGAAGGCGTGCGTCTGTCCCCCGCACACTTCCATGAGCGTCCACGGTCGGGTCACACCGCGAGCGATCGCCCTCGCTAGCCGCCGCACACTCTCGGACTCGCGGTACTCGTCCACGAACTTCACGGCAGATCCTCCTCCCATTCTCCCGCCTCGCGCAACGCCGTCAACACGCGCTCCGCCTCGTCCGCGTCGAGCCGGCTGATGGCTAAACCGACGTGGACCAGCACATAATCGCCGACCTCCGCTTCGGGCACGCAGGCCAGGCTCGCCTCTTTGATGATGCCGCCGAACCGAATCCGACCCATGCGCAGCAGCGGATCGTCTCCCGCGATGCTGACAATCTGCCCCGGTAGCGCCAGGCACATGGCTTTCACTCCCTTCGTCGAATGAGGGCGGCAGCGGCGGCAATCTGTCCCAAGGCGATGCCCCCGTCATTCGGCGGGATGCGCTGCGGCCAATAGACGTTGTACTCCGCCGCACGCAGACGTTCGACGGTCGTTGTCAGAAGACGGGCATTCTGAAAGCAACCGCCCGCCAGAACGACGACGCTTTCCCCAATCTGCCGAGCCTGGGCTACGATAAACTCCGCCATTGTCGCATGAAATCGAGCTGCCATAACGCCGACCGATTCGCCCCGTTCGATTTCGTCCAAGATCGTCGCGACCATCGGCTCCCAATCGATGACGCCGGAGGCATCGAGACTAAACGGATAACTCGACTCGTCTTTGTCATCCAACGCGGCAAACTCCAATTCCATCGCCGCCTGTCCTTCAAAGTCGGCGCGGTGGCGGAGATCGAGCAGAGAGGCAACGGCGTCGAAAAGGCGGCCGGCGCTGGTTGTTCGCGGTGAGTTCACCGACGCGCGAAGCATCCCGCGCAGGACCTCACGTTCGCTTGCGGAAAAATCGTCGAGAGGTGCGAGTTGCCGGCGCGCGAACAGGGCGTCTCCTACCATTTCGTACAGTAACCCGACCGCCGTGCGGCGCGGTTCGCGGATCGCCCGCTCGCCGCCCGGCAAATGAAAGGCGCGCAGTCGTCCAACGCGCTCACAGCCGTCGCCTTCGACGCGCAGAAACTCACCGCCCCAAATGGTTCCGTCCTCTCCGTATCCCGTGCCATCCCAGGCCACGCCAAGTACCGGGCCGGTCAAGCCGTGTTCCATCGTACACGCGCGGACATGGGCATGGTGGTGCTGCACATGGACGATAGGACAAGTCCCCTTTTCGGCATGGCGCGTCGAGTAATAATCGGGATGCAAGTCGCAAACGACGGCTTGGGGGGTTAGCTCATACATTTGCGTCAGATCATCCACGACTCGGGCAAATAACTCGCGCGCCAAACGAGTATCGAGATCGCCGAGGTGTTGACCGACCACAATCTGCGTTCCGCAAGCGAGGGCGATCGCGTTTTTCTGATGCGCACCCAGAGCGAGTAGCGAGGGTAATGGCTCGGCGACGGCGAGAGAGGAAGGGGCGTAGCCGCGCGCCCCCCGCAGTACCATCTCCTCGCCGCACACCATGCGAACCACGCTATCGTCGACGGGCCGAACGATCGGGCGATTATGGACGAGAAATCCGTCGGCGATGTCCGACAGGCGCGTCCGCGCCTCGTTCTCGTCGATGCAAATAGGTTCGTCGGAGCAATTGCCGCTGGTGGCCACGATCGGAAATCCCAGCTCGGCGAGCAAGAGATGGTGCATCGGCGTATAAGGCAACATCGAAGCGAGATACGGATTGCCGGGAGCCACGGAAGCGGCGAGGGGAGCGTCGGAGCGTCGCCGCGATAGAACCAACGGAGCCGCGGAGGTGCTAAGCAGTCGTTCCTCGGCTTCGGATACATGACTGTAGCTCTGGATTGTCGAAAGGTCGAGTGCCATCAAGCCGAACGGTTTCGCCTCGCGTCGTTTCCGGCGACGTAGGCGCATTACGGCCTCTTGGTTACGAGCATCCACCCACAGATGAAAGCCGCCCAAACCCTTCGCCGCTACGATCTGGCCATCGCGCAATGCCACCGCTGCCAAGTGGAGTGCGTCGTCGCCCTCGGCTCTAACCGCGCCGTTGCTGTCCCACCATTGCAATTGTGGTCCGCAGCGCGAACAAGCGTTCGGCTGAGCGTGGAACCGGCGATCGGTCGGGTCGTCGTATTCCCCCCGACAAGCCGCGCACTGGATAAATCCCTTCATGGTCGTCCGCGCGCGATCGTAGGGCAACGACTCAAGAATACTAAAGCGAGGCCCGCAGTTGGTGCAATTGGTGAAGGCATAACGATAACGGCGATCCTTTGGATCGAATATCTCGCGGAGACAGTCCGCGCAAGTAGCGAGATCGGGAAGGATCGCTGCCGATTTAGGTCCGTCTTCGTCGCTAGAACGGATCGCAAAGCTCGATTCTCCCCGCGTCGGCAGAGGCGTCGAATCCATCCGCTTCAGAACGCAAGAGGGCGGTCTCTCGCCGTGCAGCCGGATCAGGAACTCGTCGAGCAATCGGCGATCCCCTTCGATCTCAATTGTCGCGCCGCGCGGCGAATTGTTCACCCATCCCGCCAAGCCTAACTCCGTAGCCAGTCGATAGACGAACGGTCGAAAGCCGACCCCCTGCACAACGCCCCGAACCTCAACACGCCAACGCGCGCGGCACGCTCCTCGGTGTTCACCGATCATAGGGGTTGCTCCTCGATGCCTTCGCGGAACCGTCTATGCAGCTAATGTTACGGAACGGACACCCCGAAATCGTGCGTCCGCTCGACCGAGGCACCACTCCTTCTCGCCGGTTTCGTGCTTGACAAACCTCTTGCGTTTGGCGACGCTTGGTAGATCGCTCACTCTCCGCAGCCACGCAACAGGGACGACGACCATGAGATACTCTCTCGCACTTATGTTATCGATAAACTCGCTTTTCCTCGGATCGGTTCGCGGCGAGGCGAAGCCGTCGCCTCAAGAGTGGGACTATGCCGCCGCGATGAAGAAGGCGGCCGGTAAGTTTCGCGGACGCGAGGGGGTTGTACTGCACGTCGGAGATTCGATCACCTATGCGAATCCCTATGGCCAATGGCCGCGCGCCGGCGCGGGCAAAACGGATGAGGATAAGGCGATACTGAAATGGATGCACACCGGCGATGATAACGAGAGCGACGGCTGGTGGTTGGCGCGGTTCGATCATCCCGACGGCGGGCGGTCCTACACAGCTTGCGGGGGCATCCGAACGGATGAGATGCTGGCAGGCGGCAAACAGAAGATGCCGCCTTTCGCCAAGTTGCTGGATACCTATAAACCGCGCATGGTCGTGTTGATGCTCGGTTCCAATGACGCCTCGGCCGGACGCTCCGTTGAAGCGTATGCCGCCGACATGGCCAAGTGTGTCGATCTCATGCTGGAACGCGGCATTGTACCTATATTGTCCACCATTCCGCCGCATCCGGGCCAACGGAAACGAGCAGAATCGTATAACGTCGCCCTGCGCGAATTAGCGAAAAAGCGCGAACTGCCGCTTATCGATTACGAAAAGGAAATCCTCAAACGCCGTCCCGACGATTGGAACGGCACCCTGCTGGGCAAGAACGACGTACATCCGACGGTAGAGTCTCACGGTTCAAACACGACTTCACCTCCAACAGAGGAGAATCTGAAAAACAGCGGCTATCTGCTGCGAGGCTGGCTATCGGTGAAGAAAATCGCCGAGGTAAAGCGCACGGTAATCGATGGCTTACCGGCTCCGAAACAGCCGGAGGAAAAAGCTAATCCGGAAGCGCCCCAACCGACCGGCGAGGCGATTCGCATTCCCGTGAACCGCGACACCTGGTTTTCCAACGTCGGCCAGGAGTCCGACTGCAATCTCGGAGGATCGTCGCGGCTCAAAGTGAAATCGAACCAAGAGATGAGCCTGGTGGACATCGACGCCAAGTCGCTGCGTGGACGCATCGTCAACGGGGCGACGTTGCACGTCCATCTAGCCGGCGAAGAACGGCTGCATCGGATCACGGTTGGCAGCTTCGGGGCCGAATGGGTTGAAGGCACCTCGGAGAGCTATGCGCCGCAAAAAGGCAGTTCGACGCACAATCATCGCCGTCATCCCGACGTGCCGTGGACGGTCCCCGGCAGCGATCTCTGCAGTGTCATGCTCGGCGAGGGGGGGACGCTCTGGAAGATGGCCGAGGCATCCCCGCCGGATGCGCGGCGCTGGCAACAGATCCCCGTCGATCCGTCCGTCGTGGCCGCCCGCGTTGCCGGGATCAGCCACGGCTTTCTCGTGTTCGACGATACCGGCTCCGAATGGACGCGCCAGGGGGAAAAGTTCACTTTCCGCCACTTTCCCAATCGCTTTCTCCACAGTAGAGAATCCGGCCCAGCGACGGCTCCGTATCTGACCGTCTACGTTGGAGCGGAAGACAAACAACCACCCGCCGTGCCGAGCGCGATTCGTGCAGAACAGAGAGAACTACCAGCGGGCGAGACGTGGTTGTCGTGGATCACGCCGAAAGATGAGGGCGGCGCGGGAACCATCGGCTTCTTCGTCGCCGTCAATGGCAAAGAAGTGCCGCGCTACCTCGTTCCCGTGGCGGGGAAAGCCGGAGAATCCGTGCGCATGTGTCTGCGCGATTTAGACCTGAAGGCGGGCGCGGAGGTCGAGGTTTCCATTCGAGCCGTGGACGGCGCGGGCAACGTGGGCCAAGCGACGACCGCAACGGTGCGGCTGTCGGATCGAATCGCCGCGCCGCTGCCGGGTGAATCCCCCGAACCCTTCGCCGGCAAAGCGCCACTGCCTCGGCACGGCACGGCGGAAGTCGCCGTTCTCGATGAACTCGACAAAGTACATCCGGTAAGTGGCGAGATGGTCCCCAAACAGGCGGAAGGCTATCTCTCGGCCAATCATCTGTGGAGCGCCAAAGATAAGCAGATCCGCCTGCACGCCGCCCGCAACGAATTCGTCGCCTTTCAGGTTCTACTTCGCGGTCGCCTCGCAGGCGTGCGTCCGAAGCTGACGTTTGAAGGGGAAAACGGCGCGAAGATCCGGGTCTCTTGGGGCATTTATCACCCAATAAGCTCGGCCAAGGGGCCAATGCCCGATCCGATTGTGCCGCTGTCTGGAGGGTTGAGCATTCCCGGTGAGGGTGAGAAAATCGCCGGACAGAAGTACGCCGGCTTGCACGCCGAGGTCTATGTGCCGCACCAAGTCGAGGCCGGCGAATACAAGGGGCGATTGACGCTCACATCCGGTGAGAATTCTCTCGCCCTGAATGTGTCGCTGCGCGTGTGGAACTTTACTTTACCGGACTATCTGAGTTTTCTACCGGAGATGAATTGCTACGGTCTGCCGGCCAACGAGCGCGACTACTATCGGCTGGGACATCGGCATCGCGTGGTACTCAATCGCGTACCGTATTCGCAGAGCGGTTCGATCGCGGAGGGCTGCGCTCCGCGCTGGGACGGCGACCGTCTCGATTGGAGCGCCTGGGATCGGCGTTTCGGTCCCTATTTCGATGGCACGGCGTTCGCCGATTTGCCGCGCCGAGGCGTGCCGTTGGACATCTTTTATCTGCCGCTGCACGAAAACTGGCCCAGCCCGATGGAGGGCAACTACAACGGCTCCTACTGGGCCGATCTCGCCTTCCCCGCAATCTATCGCCGCAACTTCGTGGAAGTGTCGCGCCTCACCGCCGAGCATTTCCAAGACAAAAAGTGGCACGACACGCTCTATCATGTGTTCCTCAATAACAAGATCGATTTCAAAAAGAACGGCTGGTCGCGCGGCTCGTCGCCCTGGCTGCTCGATGAACCGTCGAATTTTCAGGATTATTGGGCGCTGCGCTACTTCGGCGCGGCTTTTCACGAAGGACGCAATAAGGCTCCCGGCAAAGCCAAACTCGTCTTCCGCTGCGATGTTTCTCGCCCCCAATGGCAGCGCGATGTCTTCGACGGTCTGCTCGATTACAACGTCGTCGGGGGTGCGATGCGGCAATATCCGCGTCTCGTCTTCGATCGCAAGGAGGCCAACGGCGAAATTGTCGTCGAGTACGGAGGCAGTAACGCGATCGAGGATACCAACATGCAAGCGGTCGGCTGGTCGCTCGATTCGTGGTCGCTGGGCAGCGATGGCGTGCTGCCGTGGCAGACGGTCGGCAACGGCGATTCGTGGCGTCGCGCCGATCCGCTGTCGCTGTTCTATCCCGGACGCGGCAGCTCGGAACGCGAACCGATTCCGTCCGTTCGCCTGAAGGCGTACCGACGCGGCCAGCAAGACGTGGAGTATCTGACACTGCTGTCGCAAGTGACGAAGCAACCGCGCTGGGCCATCGGCCGGAAAGTGCGCGAGGCGCTGCACCTCGTCGGAGAACGCAAGGGGTCCGGCTTTGCCGGCGAGGATGCCGGCGTCATCCACTTCTCGCAACTGAAGCCGCAAGAGGTATGGGCGCTGCGGGTTCGTCTCGGTGAAGTTCTCTCGAAGGCCGCCCCCGATCCGCGCCGTCGTCTCATCGACTTGCGTACGCCTCCACGCCATCCGGAGACATTAACGGCCGGCTATGTCTCCGTAAGGGAAGAAGGGAAATGATTCTCGGCGACGGCGGCTGGTTTCAGACTCGGTGTCGCAACCCGACTGGAGCGGTTACTTTTCGGGTTGCATCCAACGAACGGACTTGGTTAGCCGCGACTCGCAGCGGAGCGCGGGACAACTTGCCCCGCTCCGCGTCGCGGTAACCAAGATGTGCGCAATTAGCAGGAAAGCCGCTCTAAATGACCCCGTCTCTCTTATCGGCACAATCGGTGCTGCCTATGCGGCCAACTTGCGCGGATCGGGTGCTTCGCTGAGTCGCACTTCGGCAAAGCGTTGGCCGTTGGAATCGTAAAATAAAATGCGATCCTCTTCGCCGGCCCAGACTGCATAGTTTTTCACCATGCGCGGCCCTTGTACTTGAAAAAAGAGACCGCAGGGACGACCCGAGCGCTGAATCACACCTTGGTGCATCGGCGTCTGCTCCGGATCGAGTTGATCGCGATCGCACAGGGTTTTGCGAACGTGATCGCGCAAGGCGTCCAACGACGGCAGGCTAACAACGGTGTTCATGCGGGTTACACAGCCTCAAACGACCATCGCGGCGAACAAGCGGGGATGGGTCGCCGCATTCGCCAATCATTATCGGCAGGTTCTTCCCGTAGATACAGTGAACTCGGTACGGCATCACCAACCCTGGACCTGTCGCATCGCTTCGTACAGCACGATGCCTACAGCGTTGGCAAGGTTCAAACTACGGACAATGCCGGTTGGCATGGGAATGCCCAAGGCGCGGTCGCCGTATCGCTCGAGGACGGAATCCGGTAGCCCGTTGGATTCACACCCGAAGAGGAGAGCATCTCCCGGTCGATACGACACGTCGGTATAGCGCCGGTCGGTTCGCGCGGTGAAACAGAAGATGCGGCTCTCGTCTCGGCTTGCCTCGAACTCTTCCAATGTGGCGTGACGGTGTAGAGTCAACTGGTCCCAATAATCCACGGCGGCGCGGCGGACGGTGCGTTCGCCGAGGGGGAAGCCGGCTCGGCCGACGATGTGGAGTTCGGTCCCCGTGGCCACACACAGGCGGATGATGTTGCCGGTATTAGGTGGGATCTCCGGCTCCAACAGAGCGACGTGAAACATGGTGTCTCTCATGCGATTCCAAGGCTGCTCAGCGATCGACGCGGCTATTTTATAGTTGCAATCGCCTCTTGCCGCGTCGTAAAGTAAAGGCATGATGAAACAACTCACCATCGTGGTTAAACCGTTTCGCGCCGAGGGCGTCCTGCGTGCTATCGCCGAACTAGACGTGGAGTCCGTAGTGGTGCGCGAGGCTAAGGGATATAGTCGTCAAAAGGGCTATCTGGATCGCTATCTCGGCAGCGAGTACAGTATCGCGTTTTTGCCCAAGGTCGAGATCAGCGTCTGCGTCCGCGACGAACGCGCCGAAGAGGCGGCGGACCACATCGTCCGCGCCGCCCGCACCGGCCGCATCGGCGACGGCAAGATTTTTGTCGTCCCCATAGCCTGGCCCGAACCACTGGAGTTTTGAGATATATTGACAGGGCCGCGACTTAGGTGCCTCGCTTTCGTTACGCGATTGGTTGTCTCAGATCACGGCGCTTTTTGGAGGAACTGGTATGACAGCTCTTACCATGCCGACATTGGAGCGACGATTGTTCCAAGCCGCGAAAGAGGAAGCCGAGGCGAAATCTGTAAGTGAATGGCCGAAGGAATCTGTCGAGACTTGTCTGGTTCTCATACGCGAAATCCGCGCGAGAACCGTCCGGATGCTGGAGACGCTGGAAGCGATTCTGGCGGAAGGAATCGAGGCACGCGCTTTCAAGAGAGATTTTGCACCGCTTTTGCCCGCCGCCGAGAGCGATATGACCGCTATTCGCGAGTTCGTGGAGAAACTTTCGTCGTCGGAAGACGATGCTTCCGGAAGGATCTTGGCAGCGTTGCACTCCTTGGAGGAAGTAGAAGAAACCTACCGCGACCTTTTGGCCGAGGTTCTTGCCCGCGCATCGAATCCGCATCCTTCGTTAGATTGGGAACGCCTGAAATCGGAGTCGGACGCCGACTTCAAGGCCGGACGATTCGTGTCCTTTACGACGAATGAGGAGATGTTAGAAGGGTTGACAGATAAAGAATAATCTGGAGCCTGGATGTGCGCTATTCACTCGAATTTCGCGAATCTGTCCGCGATTATCTCCGACAGCTACCCCTCTCGCGCACGGCACGAGTTAAACTCAACACCCGCCTGATCGCTCTGACTGCGGAAGTCCCAGATTCTTTCCGATCGGATCCCGAAAACCGTCCCGAACCGACTTCTCGCTTCTACCACTTCACGTATCTCTTCAGGGACGCGAACCGCAGTTGCACTCTCTATGTCGTTGTGGACGACTCATCGGCAGCTTATGGCGTGATGAGCATTGTTTACGTCGACTGCCAAATTGGATGAGAAAAGTCCCCCTCCCACCAAGACTCATGGGAGGGGGTGAGTTTGGAAACGCCTTTACATAAACTCCGCTACCAACTCGCGCCGTTGTTCCGCCGACAGGCCGCTCGGTTTGCCGACGAGCGGGCCATCCTGGAGGGCTGGATCCAGCTTATCCAGAGAGGGACGCGGATTGGGATTGCGGAAGAACAGACCGATGGGAATCTTTTCGCCCCATTCCATGGCGCGCTCCATCGCTCCGTGGAAATTGCTCGAATCGTGGCCGTTGTCTTCCAGGCGATAGACGCGGTCGCGGAACCAGTGGTAGGTGTTCTGTTTGTTGAAGGTGACGCATGGGCTGAACACGTCGACGAGGGCGAATCCCGGATATTGGATCGCGTCCATGTAAAGCTTGAGTAAGTGCTTGGGATCGCCGCTGAAGCCGCGGGCAACGTAGCCGCAGCCGGAGGCCAGAGCCAAGGCCAAGGGATTGAGCATTTGTTCGAGATTGCCGTTGGGCGTGCTTTTGGTGGCCATGCCCTGTTCGCTTGTGGGCGAAGTTTGGCCCGTTGTCAGACCGTAAATCTCGTTATTCATTACGATGTAGGTCAGATTGATGTTGCGGCGCATGGCCTGAATGAAGTGATTCAGACCGATGCCGTAGCCGTCGCCGTCGCCGCCGGTGGCGATGACAGTGAGGTCGTGATTGGCGAGTTTGGCCCCGGTGGCGAAGGCGAGCGCCCGGCCATGTAGGCTATGCACGCCGTAGGAACGGAAGAAACCGGGCAGGTTCGACGAGCAGCCGATGCCGGAGACGACGAGTAGCTCGTGCGGTTGTATCTCCAGTTCGGCGCAGGCTTTTTGCAGCACGTTCAAAACGCCGAAGTCGCCGCAGCCCGGACACCAATCCGGTGCAACGTCGGCCTTGAAATTCTTTAGTTCGAGTTTGCGAGGGGCAGGCGCGGTCAAAGTCGTCATGGAAGAAACTCCTTGATTGAGATTCACGGCAAACCGGCGGCGTCAGCCGTCGGGTGTTACGGGGATGCGGGCCGCGATTTCTCGCGCCGGAAGATAATACATAAGTGATGCAGGTCGTCGTCGGGCGGAAACGCGGCGAGACGATTGCCGGTTCCCGGTTCGGCGGGACACCAGATTAAGTGATCGCCGTCCAATTCGTAGATGACCAGCGAGGTTTTTCCGCGATGTTTCGCCGGTCCCTCGTGGATGGTCATGTCCATCATTTTCGGCTTGGCAGTCGGGTCGAGCGTGTAGGTGCCGAGATAGATGTCGCCGTTGGTAAACTTAACGGTGAAGTGATCTCCGGCAACGAGGATTTGCACTCGACGGACGCCGGATACAAAGTTCCAGGTTCCTTGCAAACGTCGTTTGTCTTTTTCGATGGCCGCTTCGCGTGCCTGGTCGAGATCGACTAACAGCGTGTCCATGGACATTGCTCCCTTGATTTTTGGTTGGCTGCGACGCGCAGCGGAGCGCGTTGTCCTGCGCTCCGTCTCGCGTCGCGGCTCACCGTTAATGGCTGTCGGCCAGGGCGACGCCGGACAGACGCCCTTTCCATTCGCCGCTGGTACCGCTGGGATGATCGGTGCGCCAGCCCAATTCGGTCGATTGCACGTCGACGACCTCCTCCTTGCCTTGCAGGATGGCTTGCACGGCGGCCACGAGATGCTTCGGCTCGAACGGTTCGCCGTCGTATTTGCGGATGTGTCCGTTGGCCGCGATGCCCGTCTCGGCGCGAAGATGGCGCGCGAATTGGCCGCTCTGATTGTTTTCGACGACAATAATGCGCCGACTGCGACCGAGCATTTTCTGCACTTCACGGACCTGAAAAGGCATCAAATAACGTAGGTGCAGATGATTGGTGCTTATCCCGGCGGCATTGAGGCGTTCGACCGCCTCGCTGAGAACGCCCCAGGTCGAACCCCACCCCACCAGCGTGACCTCGGCGTTGGCCGGTCCCGCGAATAACGGCGGCGGCAGATGCGCCAACACCGTACTCATCTTGCGGACGCGCTTGTCCACCATGCTCTTGCGGCGCACCGGATCGGTGTAGATGTCACTGAGCAACACGCCGTCCTGATCGTGTTCGTCACTGGCGGCGACGAACAGATGACCGGGTACGCCGGGTACGGCGCGCGGCGAGATGCCGGACTGCGTGTCCTTGAAGCGAAGATAAGGCTCGCCATTGGTGTGATGCAATGCCCCGTTCTCCGACGGTAAAGTCAGTTCGCCTCGATCGAAATCGGGGATTTGCTCGAATACCGTTGGATCGACCGTCTCGTTGCCCTCGCTGATGAGCAAGTCGGAAATAACGAGAACCGGACATTGATAATGATCGGCGAGATTGAACGCCTGTTGGATAACGGCGAAGCAGTCCGGAATGCTGATCGGGGCGACGATAATACGGGGGAAATCGCCCTGGCTAGCACCGATGGCTTGATTGAGATCGCCTTGCTCCGTTTTTGTGGGCACGCCCGTAGATGGACCGGCCCGCATGACGTTGATGGCCACGACCGGCGTTTCCATGATGCCGGCCATGCCGATCGCCTCGGTCATCAGCGCGAACCCGCCTCCCGAGGTGGCGCACATGCCGCGCACGCCGGCATGGTTGGCTCCAATGGTCATGTTGATAACCGAAATCTCGTCTTCAACTTGGCGCACGCAGATGCCGAGTTGCTTTCCGTGCGCGGCCATCCAGTGGAGGACGCCGGAAGCCGGACTCATGGGATAGGCACAGTAGAATTTGCAGTCGGCCATGGCGGCGCTCATGGCCAGCACCTCGTTGCCGGTAACAAGCGCCCATTTCTGATTGGCGGGCTTTAGTTGGCGAGGCAGAGGCTGAAAGTGTTGGCCGGCATAGTCGAAGCCGGCTTTTGCGGCCGCTACGTTCGAGGCCACAACCTTCGGCTTTTTGGCGAACGTCGTGCCGATGACCGATTCCAGACCGGCGAACTCCAAACCCATGAGTCGAATCATCGCGCCGACCGCGACGGTGTTTTGCATTACGGGTAATTCTTTGTACGACGGCGCAAGCTCCGGCACCGGCAACGGGCAGAGTTGAACGCCTTTGGCCGGTTCGTAGCTCGGCTTGACTTTGGCGCTGTTATAGAGGGCGATGCCTCCAGGCTCTAACTCTTGCAGATGGCGATCGAGCGTATCTTGATTCAAGGCGATCAATCCGTCGATCTGGTCGCCGTGATTGAGCGGTTTTTGCGCCGACACGCGCAGGCGCAGCCAGGAATGTCCGCCGCGAATGACGGACTGATAGGCGTTGTAGGCATACACGCCCTGCCCCTGCCGCGCTGCGGCCAGAGCCAGCGTATTTCCGGCCGAGGCGACGCCATCGCCCGCGGCCCCACCGATCCCGACGATCAGGTTGGCATGGTCCATTGGTTCGATTCCCCCGCCAAAAATGACTAATACGGGCCACGACACCGCGAACGGCCATCCGGAATCGCCGGACGGATCGTGGCAGAAATCGGAAATGCTCTCGACTCGGAACCGTTGATGTTGTGCGGCCGCGACGCGAGCGGACTCGTTCGGCACAATCGGCGTCGTCGGCAAGAAAACTGGGTATGAAAGGATGATAAGCGAGAAGCAACCCGCTTGCAACGAAATTTCGCCAGAGAGCGATTTTTTATATATCGAATCGGGATTTCACAAACCCCGTGGGATGCGACGCTGCACGAGTTATCAAAGCTCGTTAGGCGCGGGGTTACTTCCGTTCCTAATCGCTCTAATTTCAGTCTCAATGGCCCCGCAGTTCGGGGATCGGGAGTTGGCTAACGTCCACGGTTCCCTTCTTCATCTCGCAACGCCACTTCCAGATGGCATAAATCGGCGGATAGACCAGCAGTTCCAGGATGAAACTGGTCACAAGGCCGCCGATCATGGGGGCGGCGATCCGCTTCATCATGTCGGCCCCCGTGCCCAGCGACAACATGATAGGCACTAAACCCATCATGGCCGCGGTCACCGTCATCATCTTCGGACGGACCCG
>JAKBCS010000142.1 GCA_021807595.1 Planctomycetota bacterium
CGTATCGAGGACGGCGTAGCCACTCACCTGCAACCCCGGATCGATACCGAGAATCCGCCCGCTCGAATTGGGAGACGACACTTCCATATCCGCCAGCGTACCCTTCCTGCACGTCCGCACAAGAGCGGATCGGCGGAGGATGCACTCTCCTTGCGGCATATTCCGTGGTCGCGCCGCATTCACTGTGGACGCGGCGCGCTCAGACGCCGACGAGGAACGCGGCTTGGCTCGCTTGCGATTTATGAACACAACTCCATTCAGCGATTTTTGTTATGTCATTCCGTTCGGTCGTCTCGCGGACGGCGCTGGATTTGCTCGGTTATTTGCGGAGCGCGATGCGGGGGAGGAAATAGGAAGCGTGCCATGAAAGCCTCGACGATTTTATTGGTCGATGACGACGAAGTGCTGCGTCAAGTGCTTCGCCGGGTGCTGACGCGCGAAGGCTACGACGTGATCGAAGCCGGGGGTGTGGCCGAGGCGCTGGAGCGCGCGCGTCAACGGCGTCCGGCGCTGGCGCTGATCGACCTGCGGCTGCCGGACGGCGACGGCGTCGAAGTCGCGCAGCAGCTCTCGCAGCAAATCGGTCCCTTTCCTTTTCTGCTGATGACGGCGTATCCGCTGCGATTGCGCGATCAACCCGAATTGGCCCGCGCCTTCGACAAGGTGCTGACCAAACCGCTCAATCTCGACGAACTGCGCGAGGCGATCGCGTCGAGCCTGGCGACGATTTCCGAGGAAGGCGCACCGACGGTTCGGCGACAGGTCGCGCCGCGTCCAGAAGAGGGCACGGAGGCCAAGCCCTCCTCGACCGCGAGTGTTGCGCGCGTCGTGTCTCCGACGCCCAAGAAGTCTCGCCGACTGAAATGGTTCGCGGCAAGCGCGGCCGTCGCGGCCGTCGCGGGTCTGGCCGTCGCCCTACCGACGGTGGGGACGACGGGGCTGCAACGCTTCTTCGCGCCGGCTCCCACGCATCCCGTCGCCGGGTCCAATGCGGAGTCGTATGCGCGTCTGGTGTCCGGCAACGACAAAGCCATTGAACTGCCGCCCGAAGTGATCGAGCGTCTCGATATCGTCAGCCGTCCCGTGGAGACGGCGGTAGCGCCTCGCCCTCTGGAAATGGCGGGGTCGCTGTCGTTCGATCCGAACTATCTGGGCCGCGTGCAGACGCGCTTCGCCGGTGAAGTCGTCGCCCTCGGCACGATCCACGGCCACGCTTCCAGCGACTATCCCAACGAGCCGATGCTTCGCTACGGACAACGGGTGACCAACGGACAGCTGATGGCCGTGGTGCTGAGCAAGGATCTGGGCGAGAAAAAGAGCGAACTCGTCGATGCCGTCATCCGGTTGTGGTACGACCAATCGATGTTGGATAAGTTTGAAGAATTGGTCGAGCAAGGGGTCGTCCCGGTCGGCACGGTGATGAACCAACGCACGCTAGTGGGTCAAGACCGCAACGCCGTCTTCCGCGTCGAGTTGACGCTGCGGACCTGGCGCGTCACCCAAGACGAGATCGACGCCATCAAGGAAGAGGCCAAGGGCGTGTACGAAATGCGGACCGAGCGCAGTCTGAAGAAGGAGATGGAGTGGGCCAAGGTCGAGGTGCGTGCCCCGTTCGACGGCATCATCGTCGAGAAAAGCGTCGCCCCGCACAATCTCGTCGGCGTCGATTTCGATCTCTATAAGGTCGCCGATCTCCGCAAACTGGGAGTGATGGTTCACGCCTATGAAGAAGACCTGGACGAGTTGTATTCCCTCCAGCGCGGCTTTGCCTGGAGGATTCGCGCCGGGGCTTCGGGAACGTCATTGAAAAACGACGGCATTCAGCAAGTCGGCCTCATCGTCGATCCGACCCAACACACGGCTCCGGTCATGGGACTGGTCCACAACGACGACGGCAACTTGCGCGTCGGCCAATTCGTCAAGGCCACGGTCGATCTTCCCGCTCCGGCCGATGTGGTGTCGGTTCCACCGTCGGCTCTGGTAGAAGACGGGGATCAAAGCATCGTCTTCGTGCAGCCCGATCCTGCCCAGCCGCGCTACGTCCAACGCCGCGTCGCCGTGGCCATGCGCCTGCGCGACGCCATCTACGTCCGCACCCAACCGAACGAACGCGAACGCCGCAAAGGATGCCGAGCACTCAAGCCCGGCGACTACATCGTCGCCGAGGGCGTCTTGGAATTACAATCCGCGTTGGAGGATCTCCAAGCGAAAAAGTAAACTCGGTTAGCCGCGACGCGGAGCGTGCGGCCGTTCCAGGCTTCGCCGCGCGGCGCGGCTAACTGCGGAAGTTATTGTTAGCGATTACACACACATGGTTCGTAAACTCATCGAATGGGCGGTTGGCAGCGCCCTGATTGTGGTTCTCTTGGCGATCGGCCTGGTCGGCGTCGGCGTGTATTCCTTCAACCACGTCAACGTCGAAGCCTACCCCGATCCCGCGCCGGCGATCATTGAGGTCGTGGCGCAGTATCCGGGGTTCTCCGCGGAGCAGGTGGAACGGCAGGTGACGATTCCTCTGGAATTCGCCCTCGCCGGAATGCCGGGGTTGACGTACACGCGCAGCAAGTCGCTCTTCGGCCTGGCTCACTTGCGCAACCAGTTCGACTACGGGATCGATTACTACGCCGCGCGCCAGGAAGTCATCAATCGCCTGAATTTCGTGCAGAATCTACCGCCCGTGGTTTCGCCGCAAATCTCGCCATTCACCCCGACCGGCGAACTGATCCGCTACACCCTCGACGGTCCCAAAAATGGGCGCGGTCGAGACATTTACTCGCTGATCGACTTGAAATCTCTGCAAGACTGGACGTTGGAGCGCGAGTTTCGCCGCATCCCGCTCGTCGCCGGCGTGTCCAGCTTCGGCGGCATGGTGAAGCGCTACGAAGTGCATCCCGACCCGGATCGCCTGAAGCGCTACGGGGTTAGCCTGCAACAATTTCAGACGGCGCTGACCACCAGCAACGCCAACATCGGGGCCAGCTTTTTGCGGCAAGGTCCGATTTCGATGAACGTGCGCGGCATCGGCCTAATCGGACGCGGACTCGATCCGCTCGAACGGGTGTTGACGATGAACAACCCCTACCGCGCAGCGCGCTATCTGCGCCGCGAGGAAGAAGAGCGCCTGCGCGAGATCCGCGACATCGTCGTCGTCGCAGTCAACAACATCCCGATCCGCGTCGAGGATCTCACCGCCGGCGGGCCGGTCCAATCGCACGCCGAAATCGATTCCGGCACGCGCGCCCAACGATCCGCCTTCAACGAAGGCGAAGGCGTCGCGGTGGGCTATCAACCGCGCTTGGGCAAGGTCAGCGTGTGCCGCCCCCAATACGACGCCAACGGCAACCCGACGCGCGACGCCGACGGCAACGTCGTCTGGAAAGACGAAGAAGACAAGGTGCAAGGCATCGTCCTCATGCGCAAGAACGAGGCCATGCTTCTGGCGCTGAATAACGTCAAGGAAAAAGTGGACGAACTGAATCGGCAATCGGGACGACTTCCTCCCGGCGTTCAAATCGTCCCGCACTTCGATTTGACCAATCTCATCCACGTCACCACGGAAACGGTGCGCGAGAATCTGTTTCTCGGCATCCTGTTGGTGACGACGATTCTGTTCATGTTCCTCAGCAACGTCCGCAGCGCGCTAATCGTGGCCATCAACATCCCGCTGGCGCTGCTGTTCGCCTTCTCGGTGTTGTTGGCGCGCCACAAGTCGGCGAATCTACTGTCCATCGGCGCGGTCGATTTCGGCATCATCGTCGATTCCTCGGTCATCATGGTCGAGAACATTTACCGCCATCTCAGTTCGGGCGAACACGCCGAACTGCCTCTGAAAGAGCGCATCATCCGCGCCTGCCACGAAGTCGAACGACCGCTGTTTTTTTCGACGCTCATCATGGTGTTCGCTTTCATCCCGCTGTTCACCATGCAGGGGCCGGAGGGGCAGATCTTTGGGCCGATGGCGGACACCTACGCCTTCGCTTTGGCCGGCGGTCTGCTGTTGGCGTTGACGGTGGCTCCAGCGCTGTGCCTGCTGTTCTTCAAGAACCTGAAACCAGCCGCCGACAATCGCTTGGTTCGCTACTTGAAGCGCAGCTATCTGCATCAACTGGAACGCTGTTTGAACCATCGCTTTCTGACGCTGTTGTTGTTCGGCACGCTGACGGCCGTCACCGTGGGCGTGCTGCCGTTTTTGGGCCGCGAGTTCATGCCAGAGTTGGAAGAAGGCAATTTGTACATACGCGGCACCTTCCCCGTCAACGCCTCACTGGAGGAAGTGGCCGACAAGACGCGACGCGCCCGCGCCCTGCTGCGCGCCTATCCCGAAGTCGCCCTGGTCGCCTCGCAGGTAGGCCGGCCCGACGACGGGACCGATCCGACCGGCTTCTTCAACGCCGAATTCTCGATCCCGCTGCATCCGGACAAAGACTGGCCGACCGTCGTCCCGCGTTCCGGCTGGCTGGCTTGGCTAGGCCCGCGCCCGCGCACCAAGCCGGAGTTGATCGCGGCCATGAACGAGCAGATGCACCGCGAATTGATCGGCGTCGATTGGAACTTCTCGCAGTACATCCGCGATAACGTCATGGAATCGCTGTCCGGCGTCAAGGGGGACAACTCGGTCAAGATCGTCGGTCCCGACCTCGACGAGTTGGAGAAGCTGGCCGACCAAACCAAGGCCGTCCTCGACGCCGTGCCGGGGCTTCAGAACGTGGGGGTGTTCCGCATCAAGGGCCAGCCGACTCTGGATTTCACCGTGGACCGCTCCAAGTGCAAGTATTGGAACATCAGCGTGGTCGATCTGGAGAACTCCATCGCCATCGCCGTCGGCGGACAAGCCTGCACGCAGATGATCGAAGGGGTGCGCTCGTTCGACATCAGCCTGCGTTGGCCGGAGCATCTGCGCGGCAACGAGCAAGCCATTCTCGATATCCCCATCGACACGGTCAACAATCTCGTCACGCCGGGCTACGTTCCCGGCACGCCGCAAACGCCGGTGACGGGGCCGAGTGTTGGCGTCAACCCCATCGGCACGAACCTGCCGATGCCGTCGCTGTGGGGCAACGTGTTCAACGCGGCGATCAACAACATCACCAACGTGCCGCGCCTGCGCTTGCGGCAGCTGGTGACTCCGGTGGACGACGACGGCCTGCCGGACCCCAATGGAAGATATTTGCGCTCCGGAGCCTCGACGATCTACCGCGAACAGGGCAAGCGTTTCATCGCCGTCAAGTTCAGCGTGCGCGGCCGCGATCTCGCCGGAGCCGTCGCCGAGGCGCAAGAGAAGACGGCCCATCTGTTCCGGGGACCGTATCGCACCGAATGGAGCGGCGAATTTCAGGAAATGCTGGAGGCCGAGCATCGCTTGATGTACATCATCCCCCTGTCGCTGGCCGCTATTTTCGTGCTGCTGTACCTTGCCTTTCACGATCTGGTCGATGCCCTGTTAGTGTTTTCTAACGTCCTCGATCTTAGCGTCGGCGGCGTGTGGGCGCTCTTGATAACCGGGACGAACTTCAGCATCTCGGCCGCGGTCGGCTTCATCTCCATTTTCGGCATCGCCATCATGGACGGTCTTCTGCTGGTGTCGTACTTCAACCACATGCGCGCTCGGGGACTGCCGCTGCGCGAAGCGATTATGCAAGGAGCGGAGAAGCGCGTTCGCCCCGTGATGATGACGGCGTTGACGGCCATTTTCGGTCTGTTGCCGGCGGCTTTATCCACGCGCATCGGCTCGCAGACGCAGCGGCCGTTGGCCATCGTCGTAGTCGGCGGCATGGTGACGACGCTGTTTTTGACGCGCTATCTGATGCCGGTGTTGTACAGCTTCTACGGCCACCGCGAACCCCCCTCCGGCAGCGGAAGCCTGGCGCATTAAAGGACGGGCGACGGCTTCGCTTCAACGCGCGCCCGCCGGTGCCGCGCCGCGCTCAAATTGGAGTTTCGCTTCGCCGCGCGCCAGATGGTAGACGCAGCCCCAACGGTTGATGAGGTATCGACCGTCCGGCGCGAGAAAGAATTCGCCCTGTACCGGTGCGGTCGGCGACGACAGCGCCACGGCCGTCATCAACGGCGTCTCCCACGAATGCCCCCGAACCAACAACGAATTGAGACCATCGGAAATCACCGACGACGTGCCCGTATACAGGCGATACTGATCCGGACTCAATTTCAAATAAATACACCCGTGCAAGCGCGCGCTCCACTGGTGGACGGCCGGTCGCTCGCCGCGCAGATCGAGGCGCGCGAGATTCGTCCACGGTCCCCGTTCGGACAGATATACGCGCCCCTCGTTGTCGGCGGCCACGGAAACGGCGTCGATATTCACCTCGACCACCCGGCGCGTTCGCAGCGTGGCCGGATCGAGGACATGGACCCGCCCGCCGCCCGCCGCGTACAACGTCCGACCGTCCGCCGTCCGACACAGCGCCTGCGTTCCGTCCGGCAGGGCAATTCGGCAATCCAACGTCTGCCGCGCGGCGTCGATGCGGCCCAGATGCGCGCCGTCGCCGTCTCGCGCCAGATAAAACAGGGCCGTCTCGTCCGGGGCGAGCAACAATTCGAGTATGTCGCCGCCAATGGGGAGAACGCGGGCCGGACGCGGACGTGCGTTTGCCGTCGCCGGTATCTCGTAGACGTGCAGATCGGCGCGGCCGAGCGGTCGATCGCCGTGACGGTTGGCTTTGAGATCGCCCGCCTCGCACACAGCCGCCCACAGCCGTTTATGCCGTCCATCTAGGGCGAGCCGATAGGCGACGCCGTCGAGCCGAGATTCGGCACGAAGGCGGAAATCGGGTATGGAAAACTCTTTGATGGTTCCTTCCCTCGTGGCGATGACGGCTCTGCCTTTGCCGTTCGTTTCGCCGGCCGTCGTCGCCGCCAACAAATCGCCGATCCGGGCCGCTATTTTTAGATCGATCGACACCGGTCGGCTCGCCGTCTCGCTGCGCAAGCGCGTCAGCAACAGATTCTCCACTTCGCCCCCAGTGGAGATATGGGTCATCCTTTCCGTCGCCGGAGGAAAGCGCGGATCGGGTATCGAGAGTGCCGTCGGACCATCGGAAAGCATCGTTCTCGGAGCGGGGTGCGAGGAGTCGGTGTTCGAAGGGGAGGCCAAGGTCAAGCCGTGCCCGAGCAGAGCCAGCGACAGGGAAACACCAATGCGCAACGGCATCGGCCACCGGCCGCGCTGACTCAGCAACAGAAATGCCCCGCCCAACGCCACACCCAACCCCGCCCACAAGACGCCGTGGCCCATCCACTGCCACAGCATCAATGCCAGCGCCGCCGGCGTCAACAACAACCACGGCAACAGCAGTCGATCCGCGGGCGGGCGCGACTCGGCGACTTCCACCGTCCGAGGCGGCGCGGGCTGGACCGTCACTTCCGCCGTCGCCCCGCCCCGCCGCGGCACCACGACGGCGGCAGAACAATGCGGACAGCAAAGCGAAACACCCTCATGCCGCGCCAACGCGCGCAGGGGATGAAGACAACGAACGCAGCGATAGTCCACAAACATGCCGTTCTTCCTCGCTCCAGGAATCAACGGATGACTTTCGATAAGTCCCAATTGACATCGCCGAACGGAACCATTGTTCCCGCACGGAGGCGCGAGTCTCGCCCATCAATTGTGAAAGAGATCCTACACGACGGCGCGGTCGAGATCTAGCGGCAAATGAGATTTTAATGAATGGGAGACCGGCAGCGACGAACACCGGCTCAAGTTTGTCGGACGCTCCGTCGATACTGGAAGTGTCGAATGCACGGCCCTTTAGCCAAGCGGAAAGGCAACGGATTGCAAATCCGTCACACCTCGGTTCAAATCCGAGAAGGGCCTCTTCATGCAGCCGCGTTTCAACGACACGCGGTTCCCAAATGATCCTTCTCTCACCGTCATCTCAAGGTGAGTAGGAGACGATTTCCAATATCTGAACGAATGTTCCGAGTTCACCCTCCATACAATCGATTCTAACCTCTTATTTTACAATAACTTCCACGCCGCCGATTGCGCTTGTGAACGAGGCGGCAATTCGCTAGAATAACTCCAGCTGCAAATGGGATATGAAACCCTCGCATCGAGCGGAGTCGCGTGAATAGGCAGACGTTCGCAACTTGGATCTCCCTGCCGGAGAATCGAATGGCGCGGTTGGCCGTGCAACGGGTCGCCGACTGCGTGTGCGGACGCGGACCACGACGCGCCGTCAATCCACTCTTTCTCCACGCTCCCGCCGGTACGGGCAAGAGCCATCTCGTCTCCGCCCTGCTCGCCGATGTCACTCAACGCTCGCCCGATCTTCAGGTCGCCTTTCTCGCCGCCGGTGACATCGAATCGCTGCTGCGACAACCGGAGGCCGACGCATCCGGCTCGCTGAAGAGGGACGACGAAAACTGGAAGGCGGCCCGCCAGGCCGATTTACTCGTCATCGAAGACGTGCAACACCTGACGGCGCGAGTCGAGCAGGCCTTCGCTCAACTTCTAGATCGCGGATTGACGCGCGGTCAACA
This sequence comes from Planctomycetota bacterium, assembly GCA_021807595.1. Taxonomy (GTDB): domain Bacteria; phylum Planctomycetota; class Planctomycetia; order Gemmatales; family Gemmataceae; genus JAJPHU01. Next base: position 8,500 of record JAKBCS010000142.1, read on the forward strand.
AATCGTCTGCACCGCCGCGATGGGACCGGCACAGTTGCATCATCTTCCCGCTCGGCTGACCAGTCGCCTCGGCAGCGGATTGGTGGTCGGACTTCAAACCCTGTCGCCCACCAGCCGCCGAATGTTTCTCCAAGATCGCCTGCAACGGCACGCCCTGACAATCGAGGCGGAGGCCGTCGTCTGGCTGGCGAATCATCTAACGGGCAGCGTTCGCCGACTCGAAGGCGCGATGGCTCGCTTGGCGACGCTGGCGCGATTGGAGCCGCCGCCTCTTCGCCGAGATACCATCGTCGCCCACTTCGCGGTCGAAGGGACGGCGAATCGACCGACCGTCGAACGCATCGTGCAGCGTGTGGGGCGCTACTATCAGGTCGAGCCACGCCAACTGCAAGCGCGCAGCCGAACCCGCCAGGCGCTGTTGCCGCGCCAGGTCAGCATGTATCTGGCCCGGCAGCTTACCGAACTATCGCTGCAACAGATCGGCGCGTACTTCGGCGGACGCGATCACAGCACCGTGTTGCACGCTTGTCGCAAGGTCGAGCAAGCCCTGATTCACGACGTTCGCCTTTCGGGAGCCGTGCGCCAACTGCACGCGGACCTCACATGAATCAACGCGGTGGAAAACCTGTTGTCGGCGCGCCCATTCACCGATGTTCCACGACGATCGATGCAAGCCGATTTTCAGCCAACGACCGAAGCGAGGCATGCCATCGACAAACAACGACCGCCGAACAACGAACGATCGACGGGATTTCCACAAAATCGACGCGAACGCAACCCTTATGGAAGCCATAAGATACCACGACTGCCAGCGCGTTTACCACCGGGAATGGGTTCGACCTTAATACTACTGCTGAGGAGTTAGATAAGGGATGATTAATTGGATAGACCAAGCGCGTGAGACCTTGCTTTCAAGGAGGAACGCATGAAGGCTATTTGTGACCGAGAGGGCTTGTTATCGGCGTGTCAATTGGCCAGCGCGGCGATACCGGCACGCGATGTGAAACCGATCTTGAAGAATCTAAAGGCGATCGCCACCGACGGTCGCTGTACGCTGATGGCCACCGATATGGAGGTGGGCATCCGCCTCGACGTCCAGGGATTGACCATTCAAGAACCCGGCGAAGCGATCTTTCCGGCGGCCAAGCTGTTGGCGATTCTGCGCGAGACGCGCGACGACAAACTCGCCATCGAAGCCGACCCCAGTGCTTGCATCATCAAGGGTCCGTCGCTGGAGTTTGAAATGCCCAGCGAAGATCCGGCGCAGTTTCCCGATTTGCCGACGTTCGCCGAAGACAAGTATCACGAAATAACCTCCGGCACGCTGCGCGAGATGATTCGCCGCACCGTGTTCGCCACCGCCGATGAGACCGCTCGCTATTCCATGACCGGCGTACTGTGGGAGTTAGATGAGAACGTGGCACGGTTGGTGGCCACCGATGGTCGACGTTTGGCCTTGGCTCAAGGAACGGCCACGGGACACGGCGGGCACACCACTAAGGGACAAGCCCCCGTCGTCCCCACCAAGGCGATGAGTCTACTCGAACGCAACCTACAAGACGGCGAGGAAACCGTTAAAGTGTGTCTGCGGCCCAACGAAGTGCTATTCCGCACCGAGCGCGCCGTCGTCTACAGCCGACTCGTCGAGGGACGATTCCCCGATTACAAGCAAGTGATGCCGAAAAAGCAGGGAGTGCGCATTATCCTGCAAGCGATCCCGTTTCAGGCGGCCGTGCGTCAAGCCGCCATTATGACCGACGAAGACAGCAAGCGCGTCGTGTTCCAGTTTAGCAAAGACAATCTGACGCTGAAAGCCCACGGCGCGACGGCGGGTCGTTCCAAAGTCGATCTGCCCATCGAATACGACGGCAGGGTGTTAGAGGTCAGCTTCAATCCATCGTATGTGGTGGAGATGCTGAAAGTCCTGCCGTCGGACGCGGAGCTGTCGTTGGATCTGATCGATGCCGCTAGCCCCGCCCTATTCCGCAGTGGAGCGAATTATTCGTATCTGGTTATGCCGCTAACATAATCCTCGGTTAGCCGCGACGCGAAGCAGAGCGCGTGTCCGTCGCGCGCTCCGCTTCGCGTCGCGGCTAACCGAACGACGGGGGATGATAATTGGCCCTACACCGCGATGTGCCGGAGCGTGGACCGGAGCGATTGGGAGAGATTCTCAGTCGCTTGTTCGCGGCGCGCGGCTGGGGTCGCCGACAAGGACGGCTGCATTTGGAAAAGGCGTGGGCGGAATCGGCCGGTCCCGACTTTGCCGCCCACACGCGCCTCGCGGCGCTGCGGCGCGGCGTGGTGGAAGTGATCGTGGATAATGCGGTGCTATTACAAGAATTAGCCCACTTCCACAAGCGCCGTCTGTTGAGCGAATTGCGCCGACGGCTACCCGATACACCCCTGAACGACCTGCGCTTTCGTGCCGGTGTTTTGGATTAAACCGCGGCGAGCGGGGGCGTCAGCCCTTGATTTTGTGACATATACGGAGGTTAAGCCTACGGCGCTGCTCTCGGATTCTCCTCTGTCCCCTGTACTCAAGGGAGAGGGGAGTGGCGTCGTGCTGGTAACGTCCCCCGATCTGTCACAACATCAAGGGGCTGACGCCTCTCCGCTCGTCGAAATAATTCGTGAAGGAAATCGAATGCGAACGAATGAGGATGCGACGATGAATGAAAATACCATTGAATTAACCGAAAGCGAATTGATTGCCGCGGATCGAGCGGCGGACGAGTACGGCGGTGGGAACGTGCAGATTTTGCGCGACGCCGACCACATTCGCAAACGTCCCGGCGTCTACATCGGCGATGTCTCCTCCGGCGGTCTCCATCATCTGGTCTACGAATTAATTTATAATAGCGTCGATGAAGCCGTGGCGGGTCATTGTCGTCACATTCAAGTGAAAATCAACGAGGACGGCAGTATCAGCGTTAAGGACGACGGCCGCGGTATTCCCGTGGACGAGCATCCGGAAGCGAAACGACCGACCTTAGAAGTAGTCCTCACCACGGTGGGCGCGGGCGCGAAATTCGATAAGGGATCGTATAAGGTTTCTCTCGGTCTGCACGGCATGGGAGCCAAGGCGGTGACGGCGCTGAGCGAATGGACCGAAGCCGAGATTCGCCGCAACGGGCGAGTTTATAAGCAAGAATACGCGCGCGGCAAAGCTACGACCGAAGTAAAAGACATCGGCGCGGCCAAGGGGACGGGTACGCTCATCACCTTCAAGCCCGATGCCGAGATATTCAAGGAAACGCGCTTCGATTACGATACCTTGGAGACGCGCTTGCGCGAGTTGGCATTCCTCAATAAAGGATTGGCCTTCCAATTGATCGACAAGCGCGCGAACAAGGAAGAGACGTTCAAATACGAAGGCGGCATCGCCGAGTTCGTCGCCTATTTGAATCGCTCCGAAGAAGTATTGCACAAACCCATCTACGTCGAAAAAATGGTGGAAAATGTGTTGGTGGAAGTAGCCTTACAGTATACGACCGGCGACGAAGAGCGCGTGCGCTGCTACGCCAACAACGGCTATAATCCAGTGGGAGGCACGCACATGAGCGGGTTCCGGGCGGCGTTGACACGGACGCTGAACGCCTACGGAACCAAGGCGGAGATATTCAAAAATGTCTCGCCCATCGGCGAAGATTTTCGCGAAGGGGTGACGGCCATTGTCAGCATCCAACACCCCGATCCGCAGTTTGAATCGCAGAATAAAATCCGCTTGCTCAACGCCGAGGTCGAAGGCATCGTCATCAGCGTGATGAACGAGCAGCTGGGGAAATATCTCGAAGAAAATCCCAAGGATGCCCAGCGCATCATCAAAAAAGTGATGGTGGCGGCGGAGGCGCGCGAGGCGGCGGCCAAGGCTAAAAAGGCATTGAAAGATCGGAAAAGCATCTTATCGGGCGGCGGTCTGCCCGGCAAACTGTTCGACTGCACCGAGCGCGATCCCGACGCCTCGGAGTTGTTCTTGGTCGAGGGCGATTCCGCCGGCGGCTCGGCCGAATCGGGCCGCGACCGCAAGTTCCAGGCCATCCTCCCCCTGCGCGGCAAACCGCTCAACGTCGAGAAAGCCCGCCTCGAAAACCTCCTCAACAACACCGAGATTTGTAGCCTCATCTCCGCCATCGGCATCGACATCGCCAACAGCGAAGACGAGAATATCAAGAATTTGAGATACGATAAAGTTATCATTATGACCGACGCGGACGTGGATGGCCAACACATCCGTACGCTCCTATTAACCTTCTTCTATCGCCAGATGCCGCGCTTGGTGGCCGATGGACATATTTATGTCGCCCGGCCTCCCTTGTATAAGGTGACGCAAAAGAAACAGGTGCGCTTCGTGCAGACGGCGGAGGAAATGCAGCGCGAATTGATGGAGCGCGGATTGAAAGATACGCGCCTCAATGTGTTGCCCCCCGAAGGCGGGGCCGCCCATGTGTTGCAAGGCGACGAACTAGCGGCGCTGTTGCAGACGCTGGCGCGCTTGGAAGGAGCGCTGCAAACCTTGGAGCGGCGCGGCTTGAATCTGCGCGATTTCCTGGCGCGGTACGAGGAACGCGGCTTGCCAACCTATCGCGTTCTGTTGGGCAATCACATTCACTGGTTCCACCGTCAAGAAGAAGTCGATGCGTTCCGCGAGGAGAAGGGACGGCAGCTGGGCCGCGAGTTGGTAGTCGGCGACGAAACGCCGGCGCAGGGCAACGGCCAATCCAACGGCCACGGCGAAGTTCTCTACGTTCAGGAATTGCACGAGGTGCGCGAGGTCAATCGCGGCATGCGCGAATTGGAGCGCTTCGGTGTGAAAGCCAGCGATCTAACGCCCGCGCCGCGCATTGCCGGACGCGAACCGCCGCCGCGACTAATTCTGGAAAGCGGCGAACAACGCCGATCGCTCGTCACGCTCCGCGAGCTGATTGTCGAAGTGCGCCGCATCGGCGAACGCGGCCTGTCGATCACGCGCTTCAAAGGTCTGGGCGAAATGGATGCCGAAGAATTGTGGGAGACGACGCTCGATCCGTCGAAGCGCATGTTGATGAAAGTGCAACTCGACGACGCCCTGAAGGCCGACGAAATGTTCCGCGTCTTGATGGGCGAAAAAGTCGAACCCCGCCGCGATTTCATCCAGAAATACGCGCTGGATGTCAAGGACATCGACTATCACGGCGCATAACGGCGAGAGGAGGCGTCACTCCCCGTCGTCGTGAAAACCAAAGGGCCGAGATCCTTCCATTGGATTAAGAGTTACCGGACAAAAACGTAGCCACAAGTGGCCCGCTTCTGAGCCAAACGCCGAAAAGCGAGCGACGTAACCGTTCACCGGCCGAGGATGACAAGCGTACAGACAAAGGGTAAAACACGCTACATAGCAATTCTGGGTTTGACTCCAGATGTGTAAAGCACTATTAGCCGTAGCGTTCCTACCTCAGCAGTCGCCTCCCTAGCGGTAATTACGAAGGAGAACGCTTGTGGATTGGATCTCCAGCCTCTGCTTGGCAATCCTCGCTTTCTCCGGTTCATGGCTCTCCAGCGACTCGGATACCTGGCTCGGACGAGGTCACGCTTTGGCGGCCAAGGAGCAGTACGATCAGGCTATCGAGGCTTTCAGCAAGGCTATC
>JAKBCS010000271.1 GCA_021807595.1 Planctomycetota bacterium
CGTCAAATCGACGTTCAAAAGGCGATCCCATTCCTCGCGCGGGAATTGATCGATGGGGACGCGATGGGCCAGGGTGTTGACTCCGGCGTTGTTGACGAGAATATCGAGCCGGCCAAACTCCGCGACCACTTGGCCGATGACCGCTTCAATCTCTTGCGCACGGGTGACATCCATGCGCAGACCTTTGGCTCCAGGGGAACGAGAGGCCGCGGCTTCCGTAGCGGCCGGATCAAGGTCGGTGTAGACCACTCGGCTGCCGTTGGCCGCGAGCCGATCCGCGATGGCCTGGCCGATGCCGCGCGCCGCTCCTGTAACCAGACTAATTTTGTCTGTTAAATCGCATTTCATAACAAATCTCTTGGATTTTCGACGAGCTTGCTCAACGTTTGCAGAAACCGCGCGGCGGGAGCGCCGTCGGTGATGCGGTGATCGAACGTCAAGCTCAGCGTCACTTGATCCCCGATGACAATCTGATCCTCCCGCACGACGGGGCAACGGCGAATACGACCGACGCCGAGGATGGCGCATTGGGGATAATGGATGATCGGCGTGAACGCATCGATGCCGAAAGCGCCCAGCGACGTGACGGTGAAGGTTCCCCCTTGCATCTCGCTTGTAGACAGCTTGCGCTGTTTCGCTCGTTCGATGAGATCGCGGGTTCGGATCGACAACTCTTTCAGACTCAACGTGGGAACGTCTCGAACGACGGGAACCACCAACCCCACCTCGGTATCGACGGCGATGCCGATGTGGATCCCATCCAACGATACGATGCGGTCGTTCTCCCAGCGCGAATTGAGAACCGGATGTTTCTCCAGAGCGCGCGCGGCCAACCGGACGAACAGATCGGTATAGCTGGGGACGATGCCGTCGCTGCTTCCTTCCGCAGCTTTCCAGTGCCCGCGCAGTTGGACCAACGCGGCGGCATCCGTCGTCGTAGTCAGAGTGACGGGAGCTGTGGACCGATGACTGGTTACCATGTGATCGGCGATGACGCGGCGTATCGAATCGGTGGGCGCGGCGCTCAGGGCCAGGACATCGCGCTCCCGAATGCGGCCGGTTCGACCGGAGGGTTTCGCGTGTCGCCAGTCGATGCCGAGGTTGGCCGCGGTGCGTCGCGCGCGCGGCGAACTGACCGGCCGATCGCGCGCCGGTGCCTCTCGCGGCGTCGCCACGGTCTCGACCGCAGCCGACTCTGAAGGTTGCGGCGTGGGAGCGGGCTTGCTTACCGAGGGGATCGGCTCTCCCGGTTGGAGTACAAAGCCAATCACCGTACCCACTGCGAGGACATCACCTTTGCGTGGTCCGTCTGCGGGAATATGAAGGATACCATCGTCGAACCCCTCAACGTCTTCCGTCGCTTTTTCACTCTCCAGCGTGAAGAGCGTTTGGCCGGCGCGAACCGTCTCGCCGTCGGCCTTCAGCCAGCCAACGAACACGCCCTGCTCCATATTCCAGCCGAGGCGAGGAATCGTAATCGGAATCGCCATAATGCACGTCTCACTCAGCGAGAAGCCCACGGATCGCGTGGACGATAGCGTCCGCGTTCGGGACGACGGCGTTTTCCAGCGTTGGGCTGTACGGCGTCGGTGTATGCAGGCCGTTGAGCCGTCGTATGGGAGCGTCCAGATCGTCGAAGCCGCGATCGGCAATCTGGGCGGCGATTTCCGCGCCGAAGCCAAACGGCCCGAACGCTTCATCGACGATCAACAAACGGCCGGTTTTCCGCACCGATTCGGCAATTGTATCGAAGTCGAGCGGAGCCACCGTGCGGGGGTCGATTAGCTCGACGGATACACCCTCGGCAGCCAGCATCTCACAGGCTTTCAGCGTCTTTTGCACCATGAGCGCTAAAGCGACTACGGTAATGTCTTTACCCGCGCGGACCACGGAAGCTTTGCCGAACGGTATCTCGTAATCCCCTTCGGGAACCGGCCCCTTCAACGACAACAATTCTCGATGTTCGAGGAACACGACGGGATCGTCGCAGCGGAGGGCATGGTGCAACAACCCCTTGGCATCGTAGGGCGTGGAGGGCACAACGACACGGAGGCCGGGAAAATGCGCATATAAAGGATAGTAATTACCGGAATGATGCGTGGCCGCCGAGTGGCCGATGCCGATGCAGCCGCGCAGCAAGATCGGCATCTTGAGGCGACCGTCGCTCATGTACTGCATCTTGGCAATCTGATTGACGATTTCTCCGACGCTATCGAGAACGAAGTCGGCGAACATGAAGTCGATTACCGGGCGCGTGCCGGTCATGGCCGAGCCAGCCCCCAGGCCGACGAAACCGCGCTCGCAAATGGGCGTGTCGCACAATCGTTCGGGCCCGTAGATCTCGTAAAGCCCCGCGGTCGTGTTGAAATTGCCGCCGCGCTTGCCGATGCCCTCGCCCAGGACGAAGATCGTGGGGTTGTCGGCCATTTCGTGAGACAGCGCCTCAAGCGTGGCCTGCATGTAGGAAACTTCGCGCCGGCCATCGGGGGACGGCGGCTCGGCGACGGGGCGGGCGGGTTCCGCGTAGATATGCGTCGCCGCGGTCGCCGGCTCGGGCCAGGGAGCATTCTCGGCCGCGCGATGTGCCGCCTCGACCTCCGCCTCAATCCGCGATTCAAAAGCGGCCAGCTCTCGCTCGCCGACAAGAGATTCGCGGAGAAGATAAGTCCGCAATCGCGCGATGGGACAGCGGAGCTTCCACTCCTCCACTTCCTCGCGCGTGCGGTACGAGAAATCGCCCATCCCCTCGGCGTGCGGCCGGGTGCGATAGGTGCGGCATTCGAGCAGTGTCGGGCCGTCGCCCCGCCGAGCGCGCTGGACCGCTTCCGCCGCCGCGGCATGAATTGCCAAAACGTCGTTGCCGTCGAGATCCACTCCCGGCATGCCGTAGCTTGCCGCTCGACCGGCGACTGTGGGACTACCGGCGGCATAGCGGAAAGGCACCTCCGTGGCGTACTCGTTATTCTCGCACACGAACAGCACTGGCAGCTTCCAGATACCCGCCAGGTTCAGCCCTTCGTGAAACGCCCCATTATTCACCGCGCCGTCGCCAAAGAATGCCACCGCCACGCCTTCGTTCTTCCGCAGCTTAAAGCTGTAGCCCGCGCCGGCGGCCTGAAGGATACAAGGACCGACGATGCCGCTGGTGCCCATCATGCCGACTTCCGGCGCGAATAAGTGCATACTGCCGCCCCGGCCGCGCGAGCAACCCGTCGCCCTTCCG
>JAKBCS010000143.1 GCA_021807595.1 Planctomycetota bacterium
GACTACAGGGGAGAGGGGAGTAACGCTGTCGCGCTCGGATTTGCCACACCCCTCACCCCCGGCCCCTCTCCCCTGACTACAGGGGAGAGGGGAGTAACGCTGTCGCGCTCGGATTTGCCAAAACCCCTCACCCCCGGCCCCTCTCCCCTGACTACAGGGGAGAGGAGAGTAACGCGGTAGTGTTAGGCCGAGCCGGAAGTCAAGAGGCTATTTAGGATGTTTTTACTACAAGAATACAATAAAAAAGTCAGTTCGATTGGCCGAAGTCGATGTCGCAGCGTGCGTGGGGAGTGAAGTGTTCGGTGGCGTTCATTTGGCGGTAGGCATCCTGGGCCAGCGGTCCCATGTGGGGTAGGTCGGCCAGCGGGAGATTGGCGCGCTCGCGATACAACAAGATGTCTTCGTCGCCGGTGGCCGATTGCCATTCGACTTCCGGCAGCGCTTGCGTCGCGGCCTCGCGCAGACGCTCTCCGGACGCGCCGGAGGGAAGCGACAACACATGGATCTCGGCAACCGTGCCGCGACGATCGCCGGGCAACTGCGGAGCGGCTTCGTCGAAAAACCCGGCCATCTCATCGCCCGCGCGATCGGCGTGTTGGGATAAGAACATCTCCGCCGCGTCGCCGTCTCCCAAACGCTCGGCGAGGTATTGCTCGGCGGTGTGCAACATCGCCGACTCGACGCTCTTCAACACATTGGCGTTGGTCAGACAGATGTTCACCAGTGCGGTGAACTGCTTCTTGAACATCGCCTCCATCAACGCATCCAAGCCATCGATCGCCTCCGCGCCCAGCTGATTCTCCAAGCGATCGACCGTGTTCGTGAGATCGGCACAACCGGACGGATAGAGATGCTTGCCGGTCGAGGACGCGGCGGGGACGGCATCGGCAGGCTCGTCCAGCAGGCGCGCCAGTTCGACGAGACGGACGCGGCAGAAATTGATCTCGCGCATTTCGTCGGCGAGTTGGCCGCGCAGGGTCAGGAAGACATTACCGGCCTGACGCAGCAAGAGGCTTTGATAGAGCGTTTTGGGATAGTCGGCGAACAGCGTTCGCGCTTCGGCGAAAGTCGGCGTCTTGATAGCGGATGCTTTACGAAATCGACCGGAAGCGGCGGGACGGTTCGAGGGGTCGTTTCGCAACAATTGCATGCGGGAATGGAGATCGACGGCGCGAGCAGATAGCTCGCGCACCAACGGTTCGTGATGCTGCAAGGTTCGTTCGATGGAGGCCACCATCTGTCGAATCAGTTCTTCCGCTCCGGCAAGTCGAAAGGTTGGGGTTTCGATGAGGCGCACCGACATCTCGGCCATCTTTTGCCCCCATTCGCGGACGAGCTTGTCGCCGGCCTGCCGCAGCGCCTCGGTCCATTGGGCAGGCGATTCCGACAGGCCGTCGTCCTGGACCTTACCTAGCAGCAACTCGAACTGGGCGAAAAGCTCGGCGAGTTCCTCTGGTGGAAAGACGGCCTCGGCGTTTTTGCGTTGCTCGCCGTGACGCTCGAGCAGCGCCTCGACCGGAGCGCGAAAGGTTTCCTCCGGCTCTCGCCCGGCGATCTGCCGGCTGAGTTCGGCCAGCCGTTCCATCAGGACGTTGGCATTAAGTTGCTGGCGCGACCATTCCTCTTGCATCCAACTCTGAACCGAGTCGCGGATGGGTTTGCTGTCTTTGCTCATCCAGCGTTCGACCAATCGGCGACAGGCGCGGCGGGCCAAAGCGCGGCGGACGGCATGGCGCGGCCACGAGACTTCGTACATGCCAAAGGTCTGATAAAACAGGCCGCGCGTCGCCCACGGCACACCGCTGAGACCGGCGCGAGCCAGGTCGGCGGCCGGACCCATCGGCGAACACAGATCGCGGGCTAAATAAAGACCGGCTTCCTCGATTACTTGGCGCGTCGCCTGTTCGTCGGTTTCTTCGGGCAGGGGCAGCAACACAGAGCGGGCGAAGGGCGGATCACTGTCTTGCAGAGGCGGTTCGCGGCGATGATACTGGGCGGTGAAAGTAACGTCGGGTTGAGCGAAATGACTCAACTCACGCAACGCGGCGTGGACGTTGCCGAGCGCTTGGGTGGCGGTGCGATTGCGATCGACGTGGGGCAACAGAAAGAGACCGACGACATCGGGTCTCTCGTAACCGGCGCGTTTGAGCATGGCGCGAACGAGATAGGCCGCGTCGAGGAACATGCCGCCGCCGCTGCCTCCGGCCAAGCCGGCGACGAGGTAGACGCGAACGCGATTGGAGCGGATCGTCAAACCCGTTTGCCGCACCGCCGAGGCCAAGGCTTCTGGATCGAAGCAGGCATTTAGCTCGGTTTGCAAACGTCGAGCGATAGGGCGATAGTTGTCGCACAGCGCCAGGCGGCCCAAGGCGCGAACGCCGGTCGTCATCTGCGAGCGCGGGATACGATAGAGCATGCGAGGATGCAGCCAACTCTCGATATCGGGGCGGTTGTCGCGCGGCTTCAAGTAGTGGCTGGGACGATTCAGCGGCGCAAGCAGAACGTCGGCTTCGGAGAGCCGCGCCCCGTCGGGTCCGCGCGTGGCGGCGCGGACGATTTCAGGATCGGTGTCGAGTACCATCAAGCGCAAGTGCGGCACACGATCCATGCCGCCGAATCGCTGATGCAGCCGTTGGCGCATCCGTTGCACGACCGCCATGCCCATCTGCCCCAGACCGAGAACCAAAGCGGGCACAAGGACGCCGTGACCGTCGATCTCCGGCGGTGCTTTGAGGAGTTCCCCGGCATGGCTGGGAGAAGTACCGTCCAGACAGCGAATGAATTGGGTGGTTCCGGGATTGGATTCGGGATGTCGCACAGCGCGGACGCTCTCGGTCTGCTGCTCGGCCTCGTACCGTTCGAGGCGGTCCTCTCTTCTTTCAGCGGGCGAGGATACGAGCCGGGACGGCGCGACGGCATCCAGCGTGATGCCCGTCTCGGGCATCGTCGCCCGTTCGCTCAGTGTAACGATGCTGTGCGCATCGCCGTCTCGCAGCATCGCAACCAGATCGCGGCAGGTGCGAAAGCGGTCGCCGGGCGTCTTCGACAGGGCGCGGGCGATGGCCGGTCGATCGCTCGGCGGCAGCGGTTCGACGTTGGGCGGTGCCTGCAAGTGCTGCAAGATCAGCTGGCGGATATTGTTGCCGCTGAAGGGGCGCTGGCCGGTCAACAATTCTTGATAGACGATGGCCAAACTGTATTGATCGCAGAATCGGCTTACCCAGCCATCGAACGTCTCCGGAGCGGCGTAAACGGGAGTGACTCCCCCCGTGACGCTGGCTTGCATTCCTTCCAGATCTTTGACCAAGCCGAAGTCGGCGACTTTGACGTGATTGTGAATCAGAAAGAGGTTCTGCGGTTTGATGTCGAGATGTTGAAGCTGATACTCGCTGTTCATCAGATCGAGCGCTTCGGCCGTCTCCTCCATGTAGGCGAGCATCTCGTCGCGCGGAATGCCGGGCAGTCCGCGAGCGCGGCATTCCTTGAACCGATCCCATAAGTTGCGGTCGGCCAACTCCATGACGATCAACAATTGACCGTCGATGATGTCGTAGCGTTCCAGAGAGAGGATGTACGGATGGCGAACCGTCTTGACGCGGCTGAGGGCTTTGAGTTCCTGCTCGGCGCGATGTCCGTCTTCGCCGGCGGCGCTGAGATCGCCGAACACAAACTTGATGGCTTTATGCAATCCGCCCGGCGCTTCGCACTTCCACACTTCGCCGAAGCCGCCTCCGCCGAGGCGCTCGATGAGCCGGTATCCCGGAAGCGGTTCTGCCTTGGTTTCAATCCGGACCGCCATGAATACAATCTCGCCGTAGCAGGGACGGATAGACAGCGCGGAGCCGCCCTCGGCTCAGGAGCCTGTGTTGAACCATAGCTTGCGGCAACGTATCCCGCAAATCGGAACGGCGAACCGGCAGAGTAGCTGCCGGGTAACTCGGCTCCACCCGGCGGCTGACGCCGCCGGTTCGCCAAAATACAATCGCTCTATGACGACACACCATGCCCTATCCGTGAAACAGCCGTGGGCCGCCCTTTTGGCGGCGGGAATCAAGACCATTGAAGTGCGACGTTGGCCGACGGCGCGACGCGGACGCATTCTCATCCACGCCTCCCGCGTGCCCGACGAACGCCGCCAAGCATGGGAGCATGTGCCCAAGGAATGGTTGGAGACCGCCCAGCTGCTCGGAGGGATTGTCGGCGTCGGGGAATTGATCGACTGCCGTACCTATCGCACCTCGGATGAGTTTCAGGTCGATACCCGACGGCATCTCAACGATCCCTCGTGGTTCGAGCCACGGACGTATGGGTTCGTTTTCGACAAGCTGCAAGTCTTGCCCTTTCGGCGCTATCCCGGCTGGCTGCGATTCTTCGCGGTGGACATTCCGGCGACGGAGGGAGAATGACGCGCTTACTCGTGAGCGTTCGCTCCGCTCTCGAAGCCGAGACGGCGCTGCGCGGCGGAGCGGAGTTGATCGACGTGAAGGAACCGGCGCGCGGCTCCCTCGGTCGCGCATCGGAAGACGCGATCGCAGCGGTGGCGCGCGTCGTGGCGGGACGAACTCCGGTGAGCGCGGCGTTGGGCGAGTTGAAGGACGAGCCGGCTATTCCAAACGATCCGTCGTTGGCCTACGTCAAGTGGGGATTGGCCGATTGCTTCGACGATTGGCAGCTTCGGCTCGCCGACGCGATGCGGCGCGCCACCCCCCGCCGCGCCGTCGCCGTCGCCTATGCCGATTGGCGGCGAGCGCGAGCGCCGAAGCCAGAAGAGGTTTGCTCGTTCGGGATCGCGAATGCGTGCGGTGCCTTTCTCATCGACACCCAGCGGAAGGATGGATCGACCCTACTGGATTGGCTATCCCTGGACGAAATCGCTCCGATGCGGGATCGCTGCCGCGATGCCGGACTCCCTCTGGCGCTGGCGGGATCGCTGGGTGTCGCGGAGATCGAAGCGCTCGTGCCGTTACATCCCGACTGGATCGCCGTGCGCGGTGCCGCGTGTCGTGGATCGCAGCGTGGAGCTGCGCTCGACGAGGACAAGGTTCGCCATCTGGCCTCGCTCCTATCCTCAGCGCGACTCATCGGACAAGTCGCGCCAATTCACGGAACGCACTTCTAAATCGGCGGACGCATTGCGAAGCACCTCGGCGAACCGCTCATCGACCCAGCCGAGACGAGCCGCCTCGCCCCAATCCACATCGGCAGAGATTGTCGTGGATTTCAAAAGGACCAACGTCTTGGCTCGATGTACCACGGCAACGCGCGCGGCCAGGGAATCGCTGGTGACGGTCCACGAGTGCGGCAGACGATCCTCTCGCATCTCATCCGCGAGGGCAAAGGCGTGGACATCGAGGATCGCCGTCTCGCTTCCATGCCACGCGCCGACATCTTTCACGATGCGCGCGGATGGAAGCAGGGCGGCCAGAAATTGCGCGTTGACACTCAGCGCTCGCAGAGCCAGCCAGTGCGAGATCTCTTCGCCGAGTCCTTGGACGCGGTCGAGATGGCGAATCGCATCGACGACCGCTCCGCCGCCTGGCACGAGGAGTACGCGCTTCATGGGGAGTTGAGCGGGCAGCCAATGTCGCAACCGCGCGCCGAGATCGGGCACATCGTAGAGGCTACCGCCCACTTTGACGACGGCGAGAGGAGCGGGCATGTCAGCCACTCGATTCTGCCGCCAGCTTCGCCACGGCATAAGCGCAGCCGGCGCGCGACACATCCGGGCCCAGCTCCAGGTTGAGCGAGATGGCCGGACAAGGCGGAATCTCGTCCTGTTCCTTCAAGGCCAAGCGGATGAGAAACTCGCCCTCGCCGGCGTAGATCACCGTTTTCGGATCGTCGTCCAAGCGGTCGGCCACTTCGACGAACGACCCGCCCAGAAGTAGCTTCTGATTGGAAAAGACGAGCTTGGCGAGCCGCAGGCGATCTTGGCGCGTACTCGTTTCCAGGTCGGCACACAACATGCGAGCCATACGCAACTCGGCTGCCGCTTTCGTCGCCGGGCGTCCGTCCGCCGTGTTGCAATCGGACGGGTCTTCCGGAAGCAGATCGAGAAGCAAGTAGGCATCCAAAGTGGTGGCGAAGAACTCCGCCGCGCCGTAGCCGGCCAGAAGCGAACAGAGAGGCGTTCGCCGCACTCCCGTGTAACGCAACTCCCAGCACCGCATGCGCTCCAGATCGGTTCGCCCCATGGGTACCGGCCGACCGTCCAGGAGGGGTACGATGTCCGTCGTCGTCGAGCCAATGTCGATCAGAAGCGCCGGTCCTTTCGAGGCGTAGCGTCCGACAAAAGTGGCCAGCGCCAGCCAATTCGCCGAGGCGATTTGCAGGGGCGATTGTCGTGCCGCTGTCACATCAACCAAGTGTCCCTCGTTGTTCCAAACGCGAAACGTCTCGGATTTCGTTGCGGTTTGCACGGCGTCGAGGATGGCGAGGACACCCTGTCGCTTGTTCTCGAAACAGTCGCACAACTCGCCGGTCATGGTGACGGCGAGGGCGTCTGCGGACGGCAGGGTGGCGAGCAGGTTCCGGAGCGCGTCGGTCAAGCCGGAGGGATTCTTCCATAGGGCGAACGGAACGCTGCGCGTTTGGCCGCCCGTGTGTGCGGCCTTCAGGTTTGCTCCGCCGATGTCGAGTCCGAGCGCGTCCATCGAAACAACCTCTGGCCCTTGTCTCTTCCGCCGAAGCGGTCGATCGGCAGAGGTTGTCTTATTTGTTCTTGGAAGCGGGAGTAGGCGCGATGCGAGGTTCGGTGGTTTGAAAGCCGGATTGTTGGATGGGAGTGGGCGCGCCGATAGGGGGCGGGCCTGCGGGAGCCGTTTCAACGGGAGCCGGATTCGCCAATCGGAAAGCGACGCGATCGAAGAGACGCCCGCTCGTGCTTTCGTCGCCAAATGCGCCGACGCGAATACCCACGCGCGTCAGCAGTCCCTCGGCGGGGATGGGACTCGGCATACTATCGACGTAGATGCGGACTTTTTTGCCGTTGGTCGCTTTGGTGACGAAGAGAGCTTTACCGTCTTTGGAGTCTTCGGTGAAGTTGGCGAAGTGCATATCGACCAAGGCAGCATGAACGGCGTTGCGCACGGCGGGCAAGGGAGCGGAGAAATCCCGATAGATGCGCCCCTTGCAATAGAAGTATCCGGTTGTTCCCGCGCCCGCCGCCAGGCCGGCCAAGGCCAAGAGACAGCCGGTCTGCGCCAGCGTCAAGCCGGCAAGCAGAACGAAGACGAAACGACGGATCGTAGTGCGCTCGACCGCGGGCATCCGTGCCTCCACGAAAGTAGAGATCGGGGCGGAACAACACCATACGGAGGGAGGGCCGAACGAACAAGAGCAACTGAGGGCAAGTCGTTTTCATTTTCCGTGAGATCGCGTGCCAATGGCGCGCAAACCGGACGGGAGATGGTGTGGCCCCTTGACGGAGGCGGTACGCACCGATACATTGAAATGTGATTAAGTCTCGGAAGTGTTGAGGTTTGGACTCTCCCCAAGGTTGTAGGAGACACCTTCCAACCCCGCCGAGACTATCGCCTGGCTCTAACGGAAGAAGTGGAACTTCACCGGCGTGTGCTACACTCCTTCGTACCTCGCGGCCTGTCGAGAGGACGTGGGCATATGGGAACCAGCTAACCCGAGCTTGGCTCACAAGGAAAAGGATAGGCGGCGATGCTAGTACTGTCCAGGAAAAAAAACGAGAGCATCATCATCAACGACGACATCACGATTACGGTGGTGGAGATCCGCGGCGACAAGGTTCGTTTGGGTATTGTCGCGCCGAAGAATGTCTCAGTTCACCGCGAAGAGGTGTACCTTGCCATTCATAATCAGCTCGAACCGACGCCTCCCGTCGCCGTCACGAACCCGGTCGATTCCACGACGGGTAGTGTCTAAGGCTTCCATCTCCTCCGCAAATCCGTTCGAGCTACCCGGTAGCGATTGCTGCCGGGTCGGTGGTCTTATCCTTTTCGATCGATCCCATACTTCTTCATCTTGGTGAGAAGCGTGTCGCGGTGAATGCCGAGAACGCGGGCGGCTTGCGTGTTGTTGCCTCCCGTCTGCCCCAACGCTTGGCGAATGGCTCGAACTTCCAAGTCGTCGAGATTCAAGGTCGGCAGATGTTCGGAAACGGTGCTGCTCGGTTCGTCGAGCAGGAGGCGCTCCAGCGCGCGCGCCGAGATGATCGAGCTATCGGTGGTCGCTACCGTCGTCTCCAAGACGGTGCGCAGCTGGCGGACATTGCCCGGCCAGGGATACGATTGCAGCCGATCGAGGGCCGAGGACGAGAGTGCCGTTTGCCGTCGATACTCGGCGTTGAGCCGTCCCAAAAAATGCGTCGCCAGGGCCGGCACGTCTTCCAAATGTTCGCGCAGGGGCGGAACGTGAATTGTCGTGCCCAGACGGAAATACAGATCCCTGCGGAAACGATTCTCTTGGAGTTCGCGCTTGAGATCGCGGTTGGTGGCGGCGAGAATGCGAACATCGACTTTGATCTCTTCATCGCCTCCCACCGGACGCACGATCTTCGATTCCAGCACCCGCAGCAGCTTGGTTTGCTCCGGCATGGGCATCTCGCCGATTTCATCGAGAAACATGGTTCCCTGATCGGCGCGTAGGAAACAGCCCATGCGATCGCGTTCCGCCCCGCTGAAGGCCCCTTTCTCGTGTCCGAAAAGCTCCGACTCGGCGAGCGAGGCGGGGATTGCCCCACAGTTGAGCGTGACGAGCGGTCCCTTACCGCGCGGACTTTGTTGGTGTAAGCCCAGGGCGACGAGTTCCTTTCCGACGCCGCTTTCTCCGGTGATGAGGACGGTGCAAGGCAGCCGTGCGAACTGGGCTATCTGCTGGCGCAGGAGCTTCATGGCGGGGCTGTCGCCGATGAGGATATCACTGGGGCCAGTGGCGTGATCGCGGAGGCGGAGGTTATCGGCTTCCAATGCGCGGCGCGTTCGCAGGGCGTTCAAGGCGTTGGTGAGGCAGCCGGCCAACACCTCGCAAAAGCGCACTTCGCGCTCGGAGAACAGGCGATGGCTTCGGTAGATGTGAAGGGTTCCCAGCGCTTCCGACTCCCTGTCGTCACCCACCGCGCGGCCGACGCGCAGGGGAACGCCGATGGCATCGCTGTAGCCTACCAGACTTTCGCTGTCCATCTCGCGTAAGAGAGCCGCTCCCAGCCAGACGGCCATTTTCTCGCGCTCGACCCGCTCTGTCAGTTTTCGACTCAGTTTCGTATCCACCTCGGCCCGAGCCGGCAGGACGAGGCGGAAGTGCGGGTCTTCTTCGTCGATCCCCAGAAACCCGGCCACATCGGCCAGCGTTTGCCGTAGGATCGTCGCCAAGGCCAAGTTCACCAGGCCGTGCGGCGTCGTCTCGGTCAACGACGCCGTCATGAACTGAAGCAGCGCCGTCAACTCGTCGGGGTGGAGGATGGTCTGATGAAAGTCGTTGTTCGTCGTGCCGTTGACCGAGACATCTTTCTCGTTCGCGCGGGTTTCGCGGAAGATCGGGAGTTCGGCGGTTCCTTCGGTGGACGAGTCGAGCGCGAAGCGCAGCCGCGCGTCGCCGATGCAGATGACGTAATTGCTCTCCAATGGTGTAGCTTCTTGGATACGCACGCCATTCACCTTGGTGCCGTTGGTCTTGCTGCAATTGACCAACAGCCAATTCGAGCCGTCGTACCTCAACTCGGCGTGCCAGCGCGAGGCATGAGGATCGTCCACGACGATGTCGTTTTGGTTGTTGCGTCCGAGACGAACGGTTTGGTCGATCGGTAGATCGAGCGACTGTGGAACTACCACACCGGCTTCGACGATCAAGCGCGCGCGCATGCTTGTCCTCGGTGAACGGGCGGGTACAGGCAAACTTTAGGTTACACAAACGGATCGGAGTCCGCTAGGGGCTTCTCGCCTCGATTGACGAACCGGCGCGGTTGACTCGGGCGGCGTCTCACCCGTCGGCGGATGCTGCTGGTTCGCCGACCAGAAAGGCGAGTTGCTCGAGCTGAACGGTGAGATCGACGGCCACGACGCGGACGCTGAGAGGCAATCGCAGCACTTGCGGCGTGAAGTTCAACACGCCGCGCACTCCAGCGGCCGCGAGCGCCTCCCCCACACTCTGAGCCGCTTCTAAGGGGACGGTCAGCACACCCAATTCGGCGCGTGTTTCGGCGAGGACCGCCGGCATCGCCTCCAAGGGATGAACGAGCAGTCCGTCGAGGGTCTGCCCAATCTTCTCCGGGTCGGCGTCGAAGAGCGCGACGAAGCGAAAGCCGCGTTCGGCAAAGCCCCGATAGCGGAGCAGGGCGCGGGCGAGATTACCGACGCCGACGAGAACGGTGGGCCAATCGCGGTCGATGCCAAGAACGCGCCGAATGGCGGCGATCAACTCGGAAGTCGCGTAGCCTATGCCGGGATGGCCCAGCGTGCCGAGGTGCGCGAGATCCTTGCGCACCTGCGCGTCTCTAACGCCGAGCGCCTCACCTAACAATCGGCTCGACACTTGGGCAATCCCTTCGCGGTGCAACAATTCCAATCGCCGGAGATAGAGGCTCAGACGGCCCACCGTGGCGCGCGATGGCTTGGCTGGATTGAGAAGGTCTGCTGGTAGAGCCTCATCGTTCTTGCTCATGCTTCGCACAATGTAGGCAAGAGATTGGCACGGGTCAAGCGGCAAGAGTTGCACCGAGGGTGTCGTTTGCGAAAGATGTTCCGCGCGGAGCAACCTCTTCGCCGACATCGTTCGCGCGGGTTGATCGAGAACGCCTTGTCAGGCGATGGCGAACGCTGGTACAATCCACTTTCATGGGCACGATGCTCATCGTCGCTTCGGATGCAAGAGGAAGGAACCTCCATGGACAAGAAATCGCGTCTCGGTCGTGGCTTGGATGCACTGCTCAGCAATGGAGACGAGGGAGGCGTCGCCACCGGGGGTTCGCAGACCAAAATCCCCGTCGAGACCATCGAACAAAATCCCTTTCAGCCGCGCAAAGCGTTCGACTCGGACGAACTGGCTTCGTTGTGCGACAGCATCCGCACGCACGGAATTCTGCAACCGCTCGTCGTGCGGCAAGTCGGCGAGCGCTATCAGTTGGTCGCCGGAGAACGCCGACTCCGCGCCGCGCGCGATGCCGGTCTGGAAAGTGTGCCGGTCACGGTCGTCGATTTCAACGATCAACAGATCCTCGAAGCGGCCCTCATCGAGAACATCCAACGCGCCGACCTCAATCCGATCGAAAAAGCGCAGGGCTTCAAGGATTACCTGACGCGCTATCGCATGACGCACGAACAATTGGCCGCGCGCCTCGGTCTGGGCCGGGCCACGATTACGAACCTGGTGGCCTTGCTGGAACTGCCGCTGGAGCTGCAAGACTCTGTGCGCGTCGGTCAATTGAGTACCGGCCACGCCAAGATCCTGAAGGGTATCGGCGACTCGGCCAAGCAGATCGCCCTGAGCAAAGAGATCATCGCGCGAGGGCTGTCGGTCCACGCCACCGAGGCGTTTGCCAAACAGTTCCTGGCCGTATCCAAACCAGACGCGGCGAATAACGACGAGCCAGCCAACGTCCGTGCCCCTGCCGAGAAGACGGCCCATGTCGAAGGCATCGAGAACGAACTACGGCAGAGGTTCAGCACCCGCGTCGAGATTCGCGTCAAGGGTAAGGACAAGGGGCAGATTGTGTTGACCTTCGACTCCAACGACGATTTCGAGCGCCTCCTCGAATTTCTTCGCCGTTGAACCGAACCCGCCGCCGCTTGCGATTGTCTCCACCATCGGATCGCCTATGCTAAAGGGAAGGAAACGGGGCGTAGCGCAGTCTGGCCTAGCGCGTCTGCTTTGGGAGCAGAAAGTCGTCGGTTCGAATCCGACCGCCCCGATACGCAAGACCCTCTGACAGGAATTGTCAGAGGGTCTTTTCGTTGACAGGATAAGGGTTTACTCGGACCAAGGATCTGGCCGGTGGTTGGCTTCGGTCACAGAATAAAAGTCGAGTCTGCATTCATGGCCGGAGGCTCGTCGTATCATCATGCAATTCTTCTGCTTTCACCTGATGCCGTGGGATCGGTTGCCGGACGATTTCGCCAGCCGCTACGATTCGGCCTGGACTTGGCTGCCCAACCAACTATTCGATCCGGCGCACGGCCAAACGCTGTACAATCGCTATCTCGACGAATTGATCCTCGCCGAGGAGTTGGGGTTCGATGGCGCGTGCATCAATGAACACCATCAGAATGCCTATGGGTTGATGCCGTCGCCGAATCTGATGGGCGCGATACTGGCGCGGCAAACGAAGAAAATAAAGATCGCTGTCGTCGGCAACGCGCTTCCGCTGTACAATCCGCCGACGCGAGTGGCCGAAGAGTTCGCCATGATCGACGTGATTAGCGGCGGACGCCTGATCGCCGGCATGGTCGTCGGCGGCGGGCCGGAATACTACAGTTTCACCCTCAACCCCACCTTCGCCCGCAGCATGTACACCGAGGCGCTCGATCTGATCTTGCGCGCCTGGACCGAACCGGGACCGTTTGCCCATCACGGCAAACACTGGCGCTTGAAGTACGTCAACCCCTGGCCGCGACCCCTGCAACAGCCGCATCCGCCCATCTGGATTCCCGGAGCGGGCAGCAAGGAAACCATCGACTTCGTCGCCCAGCGCCGCTACTCCTACATGGGCATTCCCTATTTCCACATCGACTTCTTTCAACGCAACTTCGACGGCTTCCGCGAGGCGTGCCAGAAGAACGGCTACACCGGCTCGCCCTCGCAACTGGGCTGGCTGGTGCCGATCTATGTGGCTGAGACGGACGAGCAAGCCTGGCGCGAGTACGAGCCGCACCTGACCTACTTCCGCCGCAACCTGCTCAAGGGGCTGACGATCTTCCCGCCCGGCTACACCAGCGTGCGGTCGATGGCCCGCATTCACGGCGCGCTCGACAAATTTCTCGCCAACGTGGAAACGCGGCAAGACATCGAAGCGGGTGCCTATGCCATTGTCGGCAGCCCCGCTACTGTGCGCGACCGCCTCAAGGAACACAGTCAGCGTTTGGGCGTGGGCAATCTGCTGGGCCTGTTCCAGCTCGGCACCCTCCCCGCCGAGTTGACGCGCAAGAATATGTGGATGTTCGCTAAGGAAGTAATGCCCTCGCTGCGCCTTGACTTGAGCGCCGGGCTGGAGGGACAGCGATGACCGTGGCCAATCGGACGAGTTTCGTGGATGTGCGCGGTAAGAAGACGCAGCTGATGGTGGGTGGGCAAGGTCCGCCGTTGCTGTATTTGCACAGTGCCGCCGGTGAAACCGATTGGACGCCGTGGCACGACGCGCTGGGGCAGCGGTTCACCGTCCATGCTCCGGCTCATCCGGGTTTCGCGCTGTCGGAAGGCCTGGACGAGATCGACGACATTCACGACTTGGCCTGGCATTGCGTGGACTTGTTGGCTGTGCTGGGTTTGGACCGCGTGCCGGTGGTTGGCTTTTCGCTGGGGGGATGGTTGGCCGTCGAGTTGGCGATCCTGCGTCCGTCTTTG
The DNA here is from genome assembly GCA_021807595.1 of Planctomycetota bacterium. Classification (GTDB taxonomy): domain Bacteria; phylum Planctomycetota; class Planctomycetia; order Gemmatales; family Gemmataceae; genus JAJPHU01. Next base: position 13,525 of record JAKBCS010000143.1, read on the forward strand.
GTTTCGCATCTCGTCCTCATCGACGCCGCCGGACTGCATCTCGACGAGGCACCGATGGAGGAGTTGTTCATCGACGATCTCGACCGGTTACGCCGATTGATTTTCCATAACCCCAATCATCCCGCGGCGGCCAACTTCTTCCCCTCGTCGCGCACCGATCCGCGCCTGCTGATGTGGCTGCGCGCCCGCGAGGCCACCGCGCGCGTGGCCTGGAATCCCTATCTGCACGATCCGAAATTACCCCAACACCTTCACCGCGTCGGCTGCCCAACTCTCATTCTGTGGGGCGACGACGACCGCCTCATCCCCCCGGCCCACGGCGCTTCCTACGCCCAACACATTCCCGGCGCGCGCCTGGAGCTACTCCCCTCCTGCGGCCACATGGCCCCTTTCGAGGCCACGGCAGAGTGTGCGGCACGAACGCTGGCATTTCTCCATCGACAGTAAAACCGGTTAGCCGCGACGCGGAGCGGAGCGCGTCTGTGTCG
>JAKBCS010000144.1 GCA_021807595.1 Planctomycetota bacterium
GGCTACCGGTGCCTGCAACACCTCGGCCGTTTTTACGAGCAGCGGACCATAATCCATGCAGCCCATACCGGCGTAGATGCCGACCTTGCAGCCGCGCCGCCGCAGCAATCCCAAGGCGCACAGAAACGCGCCTTCATCGAACGGCACGTCGCAGGGAGCCAATGGCAACGAATCGAATTTGCAAGAGTCGATAAGCAGCGTATACGGCACGACCACGGCCGTCGGCCCCGGTTCACCGCACATGGCCAGGCGAAACGCCGATCGGACGGCGTTGGGGATTTCGCAGGCGTTAGACACCTCGAAGATGCCCTTGCACACCTGCTGAAGCATGCCCACTTGCGGCAATTCGTGGACTTGGAAGGGACGGTATTTGTCGCCGCGCGCCACGTCGCCGACGATGGCCACCACCGGCACGCTATCGAGCCGCGCCTCTCCCAGACCACTCAGCGAATTGGTCACTCCCGGCCCTGGCACAATGGCCAGCACGCCCGGCCGGCCCGTGCTGCGCGCCGCGCCGTCGGCCATGTACGCCGCCGACATCTCATGCGTTACCAGAAGATACGGCAGCCCTTGCGACTTCATCTCATCCCATAGCTCATTCTCCTGAGCGCCGGGAATGCCGAAGACAACGGGAACCCCCTCAGCCTTGAGGGTGGCCACCAGCGCCGCCGCTCCGGTCTTCTTGCCCGCCACCACGTCCGGCGGCGTCCGCAGTCCGGCCTCGGCCTGCGCCGGCAAAGACACAAGACAACCGGCGGCCATCGACTTCAAGACGGTGCGGCGCGAGATGGGCTGCGTCATGCGGCCTCCTTGCCTCAAGCGGTGCCAAACGACGATGCGGACGGCTATCTCTCTTATCGGCTTTTCCCGCTTCGCCCTTCATGCGGAGTTTGCCGAAGATGAGATTCACGATGGAAATCCCTCGCCCCTGAGTACGGAGGAGAAGGGTTTGGCTCTGTACCGCTAATTACTCGGTTTCGCGGGGCGGCGAGGCCGGGCGAACACTTGCGTGTAGTAGATCTCACCCTTGTCGTTGCGTGCGATTCCCAGCCCCGTCTCGGTGACGCCTTTATCGAGCAGGTTTTCGCGGTGGGTTTTGGAATCCATCCAGCCTTTGACGATGGCTGTCAACGGTGGCTCGTCAACTTCCGCGATGGCGAGATTTTCGCTGACTTTGGCCCAGTTGTAACCGGCGGCCGCGATGCGCTGCGACGGTCGTTTGCCATCCAATAGGTGTTCCATTTTTCGCTGCTTGGCCATATTCGCTGAGTGCCGGCGCGCCGCTTGGAAGAGCAAGGGATTGGGGCGCAGCGCCGGCAGATCCTTGTGGGCGCGCTCCTTGTTCAAGAGATCGAACAAGCCTTGCTCTTCCTTGGTCATCTCGAATGGATTGTTATCCTTCTTGCCGTCGGCCAACACCATCGGCGCGGCACATCCTAAAAGAAGTAGCAGAGACGATTGCAAAAGCGCTCGATTCATGGCATGTCCTCGCAATCTTTAGTTCGCGTTCGCACCCTTCGGCAAGGGACGGCCTTTGTGTTGGGCCATGCAACGCCTCGGGTTTGCTTTTCCTTCCCCACATCATCCATAATAAAGGAATCATAGCACGGACTGCCCCCAGATACCATGCGCGAGGCGAACCGGCAGTGTCGGCTGCCGGTTCGCAGGGGAAAGGATAGGGAACTATGCGACTCGCCTCATCCCTAATGGTCTTCATTGCCCTGGTGTCGTTCGCCGACCGCGCCGCGGCGGAGGATGCCCGCGCGCTGCTCGACCGGGCCATCGCCGCGCACGGAGGGGCGGATCGGCTCGACAAGACGAGAAAAGGACGGCTCAAGGCGAAAATGGATGGAGAGGATCGCGGCATTCCCTTTAAGGTAACGTGGGAGGAAACCTTCGATTTGCCTCAGCGCTATCGCCGAACCATCGACCGCACCCTCCGCGACACGACGCACCATCTGGAATATGTCATTGATGGCAAAAAGGGCTGGCTTCGAGAAGAGAACGGCCCCGCGCACGAGTTGCGGAGCGATGAAGAGACCCCCGCGGGACGCTATTGGAAGACGGTCCTCGAGAGGCAGCCGCTCCCCTTGACTTGGCATTGGCAAGCCGTGCTGGCACAGCTTCCCCAGCTGCGCGGCAAGGAGACGCAGCTTACGTCGGTGCCCGATGAGACCAAGGACGGTCGCATCTTGGCCGGTTTCAAAGCCGTCTCGCCGCAAATCGTTTCGACGTTCTACTTCGACAAAACGACCGGACTACTGGCGCGCGCGCTCTGGGCGCTGCCGACTCTGCTGCCCGGAGACGAGGTGACGAGCGAAACGATTTATGAAGACTACCGCGACGTGCAAGGCGTTCGATATCCCATGCGGCTTCGCGCCGGGGTGGGCAAAATCTATTCGATTACCACCACCGTTACTTCCTTCGAGATTCTCGATAGTGTCGATAAGACGGTGTTCGTCAAGCCGCCTTCTCCCGCTCCCGACAAGCAGACTCCTCGTCCAGAACAAGAAAAGCCGAAGCCGGAACCGGAACCGGAGCCTACGGTCGCGGTCGAGACCGAACCTCCCGCGCGCTGGGACGCGCGCTTGATCGCGGCGACGGTCGGCGTGGGTGTTTTTGTTGCTGCCGTGTGGATCTACGTTCGCGTCGTCCGGAAAGGCCCCGGTGAGACACCGGCGGGTTAATCTCACTTCGGCGACGGTTTCGGCGGCGGCATGCGGACGCGCAAATCGTCGGCGGGGGGAGTGTCCCACTGGTCGCGTCCCCCGTCATCGCTGCCATTGACGCCGACGCTGTAGAGCAAATAGCCTTTCTCGTCCGGCTTATAAACCAACGGCTTGCCGGAAAACAGATCGTTGGGGATCTTGTCCATATACTTCGGCATCAGCGCTTCCAGATTCTTGGGATAGCTGCCGTTATCGCATCGGTAGGCGGCGAGCGCGAAAGCGAGATAAAGGTTCGCTTGCATCTGATCGCAACGGTCGCGGGCCTGTTGTACCTTCAGCACAGCGGGCATCAACAGGCCGACTAATACATTGCCGATCCACTCGCTCACGATTTTGCTGCTGTCTTTACCAAAGATGATTTGGAGCGGCTGGGGCATCGACTCGCGGGTCTTCTTGGTCAGATCTTTCAACTCCTTGTCGATCTTATCCAACTGCTTTCGCCGCTCCGCGAAGTCTTCGACGCGCAGGGCTTTCGCCACGCGGTCGTACCAACGATTGGCGGTTCGCATGGACGGATCCCAATCGATTGAGGTCCGCAGATAAATCGAAGTGATCTTATCCAGAAAGCTCGACGAATTGGGCGTGCCGCCGGCCAGCCCTTCCAATGTCTTCAATCCGTTGCGTTCGACCATCATCACCACGTCGAGAAACATGAATCGCTCGCAGACATCGATCTTGTCGGCAAACGATGGCATGGGCGGCAGTTTGCGCAGCTCGTTCAGACACTTCCGAATTTGCTCCGTCTTCAGGTCGGCGTCGGCGAGAAAAACCACCTCGGCGTTGGAGGCGATGGAGTCGATGGCGATTCCCACCAAACCTTCGATTAAGGTGGGGCCGCGGCCGACGAGACGACCCAGACGATGGCAGGCGAGAAGATCGCGCCAGGCATCGTCGATGCGGCCTTCGCCGAGGTGGAGCATGGCCCGAATCGTGAGCGCGTTCGCCAGCTCGCGGCATTTTTGCACGCCCGGCAGCAGCGCGCCGAACAGCCCGGACGACCCCTTCTCGGTTCGTTTCGGAGCGAGCGGCGAGTAATACTGGCTGCGATTGCTCGCTTCGATTACCAGGGCCAAAGGTTTCTCGTTCGCCTTGAGCCACGCGGCGATTTCGGGATGCCGTGCCGCTTTCCACGCCCGATGCGAACAATCCGTCTGCTCCTGGAAGATCGGATCCTTCCAATCGAGCTGGTCCAGCTTCCGCCGTTCTTTCACATATTTTCCGAGGTCGATGAAATAGTCGCCTCGCTCCGGCGGCGGGTCGATTTCCAGCCATTTGAAAAATTCGGCGGGCATCTTCGTCCTCTCGGGATGAGGGCCGAATGCCTTCCACAACAGCACCACCGCATTGTTGTCCGGCGTCACTCCGCGATGCAGCCGTTCGTGCAGGGCGGCGGCATAGTCGATGTAGCCATCGGCATCGAGTGGCTTCGTGACGTAGGTTGTCTCCTTCGAAACGGTAAAATGCGGCTTGCGCTTTGTCGGAGCGGGTTTGGCTTCCGCTTTGTCCGCCGGTCGCTCGGTGGCGCTGGGCGGATCGCTCCACACCACCGATGCAAGCGACGCTAAGAGCAGCGAAGAGGCGACGATCTTCTTCATGGTGAGGATCTCGATTAAGGAATGGTGTGGTCCCAAGAAAAAGTCCACACACTTGGTAGCGAGTTTACACGATCTCGCCGGCGGAGGGAAGTGTTCCTCCGCCGGATCCCACGTCGCGCGCCGTCTGATCTTGCGTGCGAGGGCCGCCTATGCGACACTCGCTCATCTTAAAGGAAATCGTCGCCCGGATACCGCAAGGATGCCGCGCATGTCTGCACGGAGCCATCTTCCGCTCTCGGAGTATTCCGCCGAACGCATCGTGCTTATCAAACCGAGCGCGCTGGGCGACATCGTCCACGCCTTGCCGGTGTTGACGGCACTTCGGCGGCGCTATCCCCGCGCCCACATAACCTGGGTGGTCAATCGCGGCTACGCTCCGTTGCTGCAAGGCCATCGCGATTTGGACGAAGTCTTGCCCTACGATCGCCACGTCGCACAACGCGGGTGGCGGACAGCGGCGCGGTTGTGGTCCTCGTTTCTCGGTCAACTGCGACAGAGACGATTCGATCTGGCCATCGACTTACAGGGATTATTCCGAACCGGGATGATGATGCTGGCAACGCGAGCGCCGCGCCGCGTCGGGCTTCGCACCGCGCGCGAAGGGGCCGCGTGGACGTACACCGATGTCCTCGCCGTGACCGACATCAACGCCATTCATGCCGTCGATCGCTACTGGCGCGCAGCCGAAGCGCTGGGCGTCGGCGACGGTCCCAAGGAGTTTCATATTCCCGTAACCGACGAGGCACGGAACTGGGCGGAGGCCGCGACGAACGGCTATCCGAGGCCGTGGCTGATGCTCGGTCCCGGTGCGCGCTGGATGACGAAGCGATGGCCGCCGGAACACTTTGCCGCGCTGGCGCGGCGAGCGGGAGAGCGTTTCGGCGCGACGGTGTTTCTGATTGGCGGCGACGACGAGCGCGCCGCCGCATCGGCCGTTCGACAACGGCTCACGGGTTCCTCGCGCGATCTGACGGGACAAACGACACTGCCGCAGCTGGCCGCCCTCTTACAGCGCGCCGATGTGATGTTGGCCAACGACACCGGCCCTCTGCACCTCGCCGCCGCCTTGGGCCGACCCGTCGTCGCGCCCTACACCTGTACCACCGTGCGACGCTGCGGGCCATACGGCTGGCAGGAGAATGCCGTCGAGACCAAAGTTTCTTGTGGCGGCAGTTTTATCAAACGCTGTTCGCGCCGAACGTGCATGGACGAACTGACCCCGGATCGATTGTGGCCGGCGTTGTCTCAGGCACTGCGGGCAACAAATCCCACGCGCTTTGTCGCCTGATACGAACGGATTTCGAAATCGGGAGAGAGCGAACCGCCGTTCAATCGTCCGCAACCGTGCCCGCTGAGAGATCGTCGGGCAGACGTTCCCATTGCCGCCGAATTTGATTGAGTCCGTAGGCGCACATCTCGAACTCTTCGCTCAATCGGCGCAAGATCGGCGCTTCCTCTTCGTAGGGCGGTTCCTCGAACGTGCTGGCGATGTAATAGGAACGCTTGCCCTGCGAACAATAATCGAGGAAGTGATCTTTCGACAAAATGGAGCGCAGTCGATTGACCGCCTCCGGGTAAACGCCGGTCCAGAACAACGTGAAATCGCCGATGTGCCGATAGATCTCACGGCGCGTGCGCCCTTGGGGCGGCATCGCCTCGGCCTCGATCATCATCTCGGCCACTTCTTCCAAGCGTTTCCCTTGGGCGTTGGACAACCGATAAACGGAGTCCAAATGGATGAAACGCGACAACAATTCGGAGAGGTAATCGGTCAAACGGGGGTCGGCGACGCCCAGCGTGTTGATGAAAGTCTGTTCGGTGAGACCGGCGAACATCCGCCGTAACGGATGGTCGGGTTTCGGGGGCCACATGATCGCACCTCTTCACCTACGTTCCGCAAAACTCGCCATCCTTGGCGAGACCTCATCTGTTATTGTAAGCACCCGTTTCACGGAGTCAAACCCAACTCGCCGACTGCCCGACGTCCCGACGCCCGGTCGGGGAGAGGGTGGCGGAGATCGACGGCAAGCCGTTCGGCTTCCATCGTACCCAATTTCTCGTGGGCCATAAACGCGATCCATCGGACGGACACGACCCACCCTGCGAATTGCCAGGCTCCGCAATCGGGTAGCAATTGCGAACTAGATCCTTATACGTCGCGGCGGGAGAAATAACCTAGACCGAACAGAGCCGCCACGCCGGAAGCGAGCAGCGACCAACCGGCAAACTGCGCCAGTCCAGCGAGATCGTAGTTGCCTTGCAGGATGTACGGCAAGCGTTCGAGGGTGCGATCCGGCGAAGGATAGCGAGGCGGCAAAAAGGACATCAGGAATCCCGCGGCGCAAAGCATGCTCCACAGCACGGCGATCCCCAGCACCGTACTGTTCGCCACCGCGCTGACGGTAACGCCGAAGGTGATGACCGTAGTCAGCAAGGCGGCCACCACGGCCAGAGCCACGAGGCTGCCGTCGAGCGATAAATCTTCGTGCAGCAAAAAGAGCGCGCTAATGAGGGTCGCAATGCCGAGAGTCAGAAACGTACCCAGCACGGTCGCCAGCCGCGCATGCCACTTGCCGAGAAAATACTGATAGCGACTGATGCCGCGACTGAGGACGGAGTCGGCCATGGTGCCGCGTTCCGAGGTGATACTGCCCGCCGTCAGGACGCAAACAATGGCGGCACTGCCCAAGACGATCCACCTCAACAGCTGACTGACGTGTACCGACGCCGTCTGCACGATGCCACCTTCGTGATAACTTCCGAAACGATAGAGCAAGTAGCCGACCGTCGCCAACACCGACAGCAACACCCAAAAGAGATACACCCAACTGCGCAGCGTCTGGCGGACATCGGCCTGGAATACCGCCCAATACGGCAGCCAACGATTGAAGGCGACGGGTTTTTTCTCGGCGATCGCGTCCATGCAAGAACTCCCATAGGTAGACCCGGCAGTGTACGCTGCCGTTTCGCCTCATGCCGCTTCGGCTTGGTAGATGCGCGCGAAGCCGCGCGATTCCTCTTTCTCGACCAGATCGAGAAAGGCTTGTTCCGTTTGCTGGCCGACGCTGCGGATGGACACGAGCGTCACTTTGTTGTCGTTGAGCGTCATCAACACGTTGGCCAACGCCGCCGCGCCGCCGACTTCTTCTTGTAAGTACAATTCGAGTCGGCGATGCTTGAGCGTGACGACTTTAAATTCGGGCAACGCGCGGATGGCCGTGGTGGATTTGGTGATCGCCTTCTGTTCGCCCTCGAGGTCCAACTCAAAATGATTGCGGCGCATGCGTCCCTTGAGGTCTTGCAACGATCCACAGTAGATTAGTTGACCGTGGCTGAGAACCGCCGCATGATTGCACACTTCGTCGATGTCGCTGAGGTTGTGGCTGGAGACAATCAGCGTTTTCTCGCGACTGAGCGTCTTGATGAGTTCCAACATGCTCCGCCGCGCTTCCGGATCTAGACCGTGCGTCGGCTCGTCCCAGATGAGCAAGTCCGGCTCGTTGATGAGACTAGCGGCGACGGCCAAGCGCGCCGTCATCCCGTTGGAAAAGCCGGCGATAGAGTCGCCGGAGACGCGGAGGAGATCGACGGCGCGGATCAGCGAGGCGAGGCGAGGCTTGCGAACGTCCTTGGGCAGGCCGAACAAGCGGGCCATGTAGTCGAGATAGGTAATCGGCGTCATCCCGCGTGGGAATTGGGGATTGGTGGGAATGTAGCCGATGCGTCGGCGCAACTCGGCGGCGTTGGGCGTCATAAACTTGCCGAACACTTTGGCCCAGCCGGCGGTCGGTCGGTGAAGACCGATGATGAGGCGAAGCAGCGTCGTTTTGCCCGCTCCATTGGAGCCGAGCAAGCCCAGTACGCAGCCCGGTTCAAGCCGCAGCGTTACATCGTTGAGAGCGATTTGGCGATTCTGGTAAATCTTCGTAAGCTTGAAGGTCTCAACCACCATGTTGCTGCTGGAATTCTCGGCCACGCCCGTACCTCCTCGATCCAATCGACACGCGGACGGGAGTATACGCGCGGAGGGGAGAGCGTGGATAGGTCAACTTCCCGCGAATCGACCGCGATCCACACGATAGACTGGAGGGAAGGCGGGGGCGATACGACCGCGACATTCGTACCAGCGCTCCCGGTCGGCGATGCGCAGGAAGATCTTCGCGGTCTTTTTCTTATTCGCATCGGGAAAGGAATACGATGTCAGTGCTAATCTCGCTCACAAGCCCAACTCCGCGTGCTAACTGCAAGGAACTCCTCATGTATGGTTGCCCCGTTGTGCATCGCCCAATTCGCACGCTCGCGCGCTTGAGTTTGGGCTTCCTTTTGGTTGTGGCGTGCTACCCCGGCGATGCGGCGGCGGATTCGACCCCTGAGAAGCAGCGCGGCATGGTCGTGGCCGTCTCGCCTCCCGGCGCGGATGTCGGACGCGACATCCTTCGTAAGGGTGGCAACGCGGTCGATGCGGCGGTGGCCACGGCGTTCGCTATGGCCGTTACCTATCCGGCGGCGGGAAACATCGGCGGTGGCGGATTCATGCTCATCTATCCCCCCGGCGGCAAGGGCGGCCCCGTCGTCATCGACTACCGAGAGAAAGCTCCGGCAGCCGCACACAAGACGATGTACACCAAGAAAGATACTTGGTACTGCGCGAAAGCCGTCGGCGTACCCGGAACGGTGCGCGGCCTGGCACTGGCTCACGAGAAGTTCGGCAAACTGAAATGGAAGGAAGTCGTCGCGCCTGCCGTCAGGCTTGCCGACGAAGGATTCTTCATCGACGACGCGCTGGCATCTTCGCTGAATTGGATTGTCGGCGGATCGGAGGAGTTTCCCGAGCTGCGACGTGTCCTCGGCAAGAACGGCGAAGCGAACTGGAAGGCGGGCGATCGACTGGTGCAGAAGGATCTGGCCGCGACACTACGCCGAATCGCCGACAAAGGTGCGGATGGATTCTACAAGGGAGAAGTCGCCGATCTCCTCGTCGCCGAGATGAAACGGTCCAAAGGAATTATCACAACCAAAGATCTGGCGGAGTATGAGGCGAAGGCGAGACAGCCGATTCATGGCACCTATCGCGGCTACGATGTCTACGGCCCACCGCCGCCTAGTTCCGGCGGTACTTGCCTTATCGAGATGCTCAATATCCTCGAAAACTTCGACCTGCGCAAGCGGGACCGATTTTCGCCGGAGACTCTCCATTTGATGATCGAAGCGATGCGCCGCGCCTACTGCGATCGCGCCCGGTATCTTGGGGACGCGGATTTCGTCGAGATCCCGGCGTTTCTGACGAGCAAGGATCACGCGCGCAAGCTGTCTCAATCCATCGATCCGCGCAAGGCGACAAAAAGCGAGGAGTTAGCCAAAGACATACCGCTCAAGGGTGAAGGCGATAGCACGACGCATTTCAGCGTCCTCGACAGCGACGGCATGGCGGTGGCCAATACCTACACACTCGAACGCAGCTACGGCTCGCGCATCGTGGTCAAGGGCGCGGGCTTCGTCCTCAACAACGAAATGATGGACTTCAATTGGTTCCCCGGCGAGACGACGCGCGACGGCACTATCGGTACCGAACCGAATCAGGTCGCGCCGGGCAAGCGTATGTTGTCGTCGCAAACGCCGACCATCGTGGCCAAGGACGGCAAAGTCGTCCTCGTAACCGGCAGCCCGGGCAGTCGAACCATTATCAACACCGTGCTATGCGTGATCGTCAACACGATCGATTTCGATATGAACATTCAAGCCGCCGTGGATGCTCCGCGCTTGCATCATCCGTGGTTCCCCGACAAAGCTAGCTTCGAGGGAGTCGGCAGATACGGCGACGCGGTGAAGCGCCTGGAAGCGATGGGCCATTCCGTGCGCGGCACCCGCCAAGGCGACGCACACTCGATTGCCCTTGACCGCAGGACGGGGAAGTACGTCGGTGCGGCGGATCATCGCATCGACGGCAAGGTATCTGGCGATTGACATGGCGAGCGAGAGTCGCGGAACAAGCGCTATCGGATAAAACCCATCGGAGCCGGAAGCGTAAGCGACGGCAGAATAAACCATCGCTTTCGCTGCCGGCTCCGACAGAAATCGTTTACATGGGGCTTGTGTCCCAACTGGTACAAGACGAGCGGCAAGGTGAAGTCGCTTCACACACGCCGGGTCATTGGCATCATGTGAAGCGAAGAGGAACTCAAAGGTGTCAGGAACCTATTCCCTGACGGCGGCGCGATTCCTACCGCAAATCGTCCGGCAGGGGATCCGCAGTTGGCACCTTCGAGAGTACCCGCTCGAAGGCGTCACGGTTTCCCCGTGCCGCCCGTTCCGCAAGATACTCCAACTCCGAGTCTGCCGCCAATTTCTCCCGCACCGCCTCTTCCACCCACGCCGACTCACTGATGCCCCGCCGGGCGACCAGGTCCGCGACCTCGGTCCGCAACCCTTCCGGCAATTCCACCCGTAAAGCGCTCATCCGCCCACCTCCAGTCGTGCCAATGCCTCGGCCGGTGTCAGCAACTCGACCCCGTGCCGCCGCGCCCCCTCGGCCATGTCGCGCGTGTTATGCGTCACAACCCACAAACTCCCGGTCGCCACTGCCGCCTCTAACACCAATTCATCGCCTGAATCCTCCGTAGCAGGTCGAAGCCGAAATCGAACTGCGCAGCGCTTTCCTGTGCTACAGAGGTAATCGAGCAGCACGTCAACATCCTCAGGGGGCAACGGCACGAGCCCTGGCCGCTTGAGAACATCCTCGTACTCAAGCACCAGAGCCGCTGTCAACCCAACCGTGAAGTGGCCGCGTCCGACTGCCTGCAATAATGCGTGAGACGCCCCGCGCGAGGATCGGAGGGCAGCTACCAAGACATTGGTGTCGAGGATGAGGGTTGGCGGCATCAGGCCATGCTATCACACAGCCACAAAGTAGGCCAGCCACCGTCTCCAACGAAGAGCGGTCTATCCGCCGTTCGGATAAAACCTATCAGAGCCGGAAGCGGAAGCGACGGCAGGATAAACCGTCGCTCACGCTTCCGGCTCCGATGGATTTCATCCGATAGATCTTGTTCCGCGACTCTCACCGGATGTGAGATCGCTGAGATGGCGTTTGTCGAAAAACGAGATCGGCCGTTTCGTCCAGTGGGCGTAGCATTCTCCCGGCCCATCTTGGCCGAAGCGCGTCCGCGCAATGTGGCGGACGAGATCGAGGAGACGAGGCGGCGTAGATATAAGACCGCTCCTGAAAGTGGTAAAAGGTACCGGTATCCGAGCCTGGTTTACCCCAGGAGTGGGACTTCACTCCATGAGGTGAGTTCCCGATCGACAAGCGCCGTCCCAGCGACAATTCCAACGACGAGGCTGCACTTGCAAAAGTGCTCGCCACGATCTATATATATCGTACCGGGAGGTGGGCATGGAAGCATCCGATTTGCAAGTCGGCCGGAAAGCGGTCTTGGTGGTACTCTTCGTACCGAGCGTCGAGCGCGACGGGGTCACGGCGATCAACCAAGACTACTGGGTAGGCGAGGCGCTCGAAACCCTCGGCCGATTATTCGGCGGGGCTACCGCTTTCCCACGGGCCCGAGGTGCCTGGCGCGATGACGAGATGGGTGGTGTGCTGGTCAAGGAATGAACCCGTCGTTATCCATTGTTATACGACATCCGCGGACATCGCCGATTCCGACCGTCTTTCGCATCTCGGCAGTTTCTGCCGACGAATGGGACGCGAGGCGCATCAGGGCGAAATCGGCCTGGTGATTGGCGACGAGTACCTGGCATTCCGAGATTTCTCGAAGGAGTAGGTCATGGGCGTATCTTTGGACATGGAGCGCATCGCCAAGGAATTGGGAGCGGAGCGGCGTTGCAAGGTTTCGCCGCGCGGCGGCTATTTCGGCGCTCTCCAATTAGCCGCCGAAGTTTCGGCACGCTTCCGTGTGCCCGAAGGCGGCGGGCGCGCTACCGATCCATCGTGGAGCGAGCAGCGACTGGTCCGGCTCTCTCCGAAGACGCTCGATCGGCTTCAGCAGCTCGCCGAGCAGGCGCACGCGAGCCCGATGCAGCTCGCGGCGCTTTTGCTGGAACGTGCCGTGCAGACCATCGGGAGCCAAGAGCAAGCCGGCCCCCCAGGAACTTCCTCAGCGTGTGATGCGGGGGTGACATAGTTTCTCTCCGCCTTGCGTCTCACACGACGCGCAGCCCCGTCTCCGCTGTTTTTCCGCCCTCGCCCTTGTCCTCTCCGCTGTCCCCGTTTCACGTCACCGCCAACGATGGCCTCGCAAACCCATGCTTACGTTACCGTGGGCAGCACCGACGGCTCAAGCTCCTTCAACTCAAAGCCCAACTCCCGCGAACGCTTTCCATCGGAGCCGGAAGCGTGAGCGACGGCAGAATAAACCATCGCTCACGCTTCCGGCTCCGACGGAAATCGTTTACATGGGGCTTGTGTCCCAACTGGCACAAGACGGGCGGCAAGGTGAAGTCGAGCCACACCCATTTGCGTCTTGTCCACGCTGCACCTCCTTTCTCTTCCCTTTTATCCATCGGCGAATATTGCATCCCCGTTCCTGGTCCCCCGACCGCGTTGCTGCTGGCAGTCGTCGTGTCGGCTCGCGCTCTCACGACCGGAGATGGTTCTCCGCGGTTATCGTTGTCCCCCAGGCTTCGCACCTGACCGTTACCAGCCACGCACGCCGGAGTAGCAGACTGCTGACGGAACAGCAGGTAACGTCCAGGTGCGTCCACGTCTCAAAGCATTACAGATCAATCAGATGCGTCGAATCGCATCAACGGCTGGTTCGGCGTGAACCCGCTGCCACACCGCCCAAGAGAGGAAACACACGCTGACGGACAGGTACAGCAGCAATAGCCCGACACAGATGAGAACCTCCCATAGACCATCATGGGACGTAACCTGAACCGTTGGCTGGCTGGCCCATTCAGCCGCAGCGAATCCTGCCGTAAGCGGGCCGACGTTAAGTATACCGAACGGCACCGATAGCGCCAGGCAGGTCCAGAACGGCCACCGGCAGCGTAAAGCATGCAAGACGGTTGGTATGACCACCGCGGCGTACAGCCCCAAGGCACCCAGTAGGGATTCCCCCCAATTGAGGTAGATGAAATCCATGCTCGGGAATCTACACCGGAAGCCGTCTGGGAGGAGCCACATCCACGCCGCCAAGTAGCCGCTGAAAGCCAATGAAGCCAGTACCAGAACCGCGACATGGAAGCGCGTCATCCTCCCTTTGCCTCCTTCGCCGATACGACAAAGTTCAGCAGCTGGCTCACACGGGGAGGGATTTCTCACCGCGCGAAACCGTCATTCGCGTAGCCGGTCTGCTGTAGCGGATTGTTCGTTTCATGCAGGGAGTACCCTGCGACACAATGCCAGGAACTTGAGACACATTTTGTCTAAAACAATCCTCGGCGTCCGCTGTGATGCCCGTTACGTTTCTGGTGCCAAGAGCTTTCACGCTCGGCCCGATTGTTCGATTGAGCTGGGGAGCGATTTTCGGCCCACTCGTTTGGTGACAACAACCTACGACGAT
>JAKBCS010000145.1 GCA_021807595.1 Planctomycetota bacterium
CGAGAACCGTGTACTCGATGCCGGCATCGGCGATATCCGAGACGAGGTTCTGCTCCCACACGCGCTCCGGCACCCACATGCCGCGCACGTTTGTTTCAAAAAGATTTTCAAGATAGCTTTTATAGGTCGTAATCTGTCCCACGCGGTCGCACGGTGGAATCATGGGTAGAATCGGCTCGTAGAAGCCGCCGCCCATGATCTCAACCTGTCCGCGCCGTACCATGCGCCGCAACCGTTCGAGATATTCCGGTTTGTGTGCGACGAACCATTCCATGAGAGGGCCGCTGGTGTGCAGCGAGATGGGAATCTCTGGATATTGCTCCAGCAGTTCCAGAAAAGGGCGATAGCTGACGTGGTAGGCGTGTTCAAAAACGTGGCCGAAGTTTCCTACCGGCTGATGATTGTGCATGGCGAATACAAAGCGCAACGGCATGGGAGAGTCCTTTCTCTACAGATGACCATCGATCCGTGACGGTCGGCGGCCCGCGATGGAACGGAGCCGTGTTTGCGAGTATCGCCAATCTCGACGATGGATTCATCCCCAGTTATGCGTTTTTCGACGCATTGTCGGGTGGGGCAAGCCGGAAAGGAGACGAAAAATAGGTGAAATGCTCAACAATCGAAGGTTGCGATAAGCTCGCCGTCGCGTCGTCGGTCGAGGCAACAACGGCGCAGGCGACGAGCAACTAAAATACTAAACGAGTACATAATAGTTGCGAATCGGAAACGGCCCCTACGCCAACACGCCCTGGATCACCTCGCCGGCGCTGATGGGGAGGGGGCGGTTGAGGGCGTCGCGGATTTCGGTTTTGGGATTGATGCCGAGCAGATAAAACATGGTCGCCGCTAGATCATCGGGGCGCACCGGATCGTTGGCGGGGTAGGCACCGAGCTTGTCCGAAGCGCCGTGGACGTGGCCTCGCTTGACGCCGCCGCCGGCCAAGAGTGCCGGGTAGCACAGCGGCCAATGATCGCGCCCGGCAATTTTGTTGATGCGCGGCGAGCGGCCGAACTCCCCCACCCAGACCACCAGCGTTTCATCGAGCAATCCTCGCTGGTCCAGATCTTCCAACAACGTGGGCAAGGTTTGATTGGTGATGGGCAAGAGGTGCTTTTTAAGGATAGGATACATTGGTTTATCGCCGAAGCCGTGCGTGTCCCATCCGCCCTCGCAGCCGCCGATGGATTGCGAGAAATACACGTTGATGAATCTCGCTCCCGCCTCGACAAGCCGCCGCGCCAGCAGACATCCCTGTCCGTAGGTGGTACGACCGTAACGCTCGCGCACGGCGTCCGGCTCGGCGGACAGATCGAACGCTTTCTTGATTGCCGATGAGGACAGCATCGTCATGGCGCGCTCGTAATGGGCGTCGATGCCGCGCGCCTTAGCCGAGAACTCGAGCAGGTCCGTCTGTTGGTCGATGAGACGCAGCACTTCACGGCGATTGCCGAGACGCTCCAGGGAGAGATGGGCGGGCAGACTCAACTCTGGCAGGCGGAAATCGGGACTATTTGGATCTTGATTGATAAAAAGCGGATCGTGCGCCTTGCCGAGAAAGCTGGCGCGCTGTCCCGGCGTGATCGAACCATCGCTGATGGTGTACGGATAGGCAACGAAGGTCGGTACGCCCGTTCGGGCCGGCGCAAGGCGATCGACGATGGAGCCGTAAGCGGGAAACAGATCGTTGGAGTCGCGCAGGCGTTGATCGTCGGTCGCCGGCGCGTAGCCGCTCAGACTGTAATAGCCGGCGGAATTGTGATTCTTCATGGTGTGATGCAGCGTCCGCACCACGGTCACCTTATTCATCACCCGCGCCATGCCGGGTAGGCGATCGCAGACTTGCACGCCGGGCACATTCGTGGCGATGGGTTTGAATTCGCCGCGAATCGCCTCGGGAGCGGTCGGTTTCATGTCGAATGTGTCATGATGACTTGGACCGCCCCATTGATGGAGGAAGATCACGGCGCGAGCGCGCGGTTTCCGTTTCGTCCCCCCCTCGGCGGCCCGCAACAACCCCGGCAGGCCCAACAGCCCCAGTCCTCCGACTTGTAGAAGACGGCGGCGCGAGATGGATAGGGGGAGGGGACGGTAATCGCCGAAACCGTTCATGGATGTTCCTCAATTACTTCATCGCCCAGAACTTGCACTCTGTTTTCGGTACGCCCATTCAACTTTTCGTGGCGGGGTTACCCAGTATCCAGTCATCGCCGCAGGAGAAACTCCTTGGCGTTGACCAGTCCCCATACCAGATCTTCTAGGGCCGCGCGCCGATTCTTGGCGCGGCCGATCATCGCCAACGCGATCTCTCGTTCCTTCGCCGAGGGTAGACGGCACAGTGCGGCCAAGTAAAGCTCCTCGACGATCTCCGCGTCTTTCTTGCCGGCGGCGAGCAAGCGACCGATGCGATTGTTGGCATCGCCGAGCATGTTGTTCATCAACGGGCCGGTGATGAGTTGAAATGCCTGGCCGAGCGTCGTGTCGTCGGAACGTTCGCACTCGCAACTGAGCAAACGGATCGGCTTGCCGAAAGAGGTCAGGAACCGTTCGCCGTCGCTGGCGCGTTGACGGCGTCCGCGATTGGCGGATACGCCGGGGAGTTGACCGGCGCGCGTGCCGGAGGGATAGCCGGGAAAGCGAGGTTTCACGTCGGTCACTTGGGCCAGGGCATCGAGCAATTGCTCGGCTTGCAGGGGACGCACCGAAGCGTGCGAGAAGTTCGACTCGTCGTCGCCGTTGGTATCGTTGGGCACGGCGGACAACTGGTAGGCGCGCGAATTCATAATGGTGCGGATCAGCGAGCGCAGATCGAAGCGACGATCGGCAAAGTCTTTGGCCAGGGCGTCAAGCAAGGGAGCGTTGACCGGAGGATTCGAGGCGCGGAAGTCGTCGTTCGGTTCGACGATGCCGCGGCCGAACAGGTGAAACCAAACGCGATTGACCTGTGCGCGGGCGAAAAACGGATTTTTCGGATCGGCTATCCAATCGGCAAGGGCGAGCAAGCGGTCGGCATCCGCGGTGTACTGTGGAGTCTGGACGCCGAGGAAGAGCGGTCGTAGCACTTCGCCGGTGCGCGGATGCTTGATCTCGCCGCTCCTGTCCATCCACACGATCTGTTCGCCCACGAACTCGTGTTTGTCGAGATTGTCGCGGCGATTGTTCTCGACGATGCGGTACTGCACGCGGCTGAAGAAGGCGGCGAAGCTGTGGTAATCGGTCTGCGTCCACTGGTCGAAGGGGTGATTGTGGCAGCGGGCACATTGCATCCGAATGCCGAGAAACACCTGGGCGGCGGCCTCGGCACGGGCCTGGGGATCGCGCAGCGAACGATACCAGTTGGCTGTAGGCTCGCTATAAGTGCTGCCGCGCCCGGCGACCAACTCGCGAGCCATCTCGTTGAGCGGCACGCCCTCGGCGATGGTTCGTCGCATCCACGCATGGAAGATTCGCACCCCCTTGGCATCGAGCGCTTTTTCTTCGCAGTGCAACAGATCCGCCCATTTGAGAGACCAAAAATCTGCAAACTCCGGCCGCTCCAAGAGCGCATCGATCAGCCGCGCGCGCTTGTCGGATCGAGCATCGGCAAGAAAGCGGCGCGATTCGTTCGGCGTCGGTAAAATGCCGAGAACATCGAGATAAGCACGGCGAAGAAATACGCTATCGGAAGCGATCGGCGACGGAGCCATGCGCAAGGTCCGCAGCTTGGCGAATAGGTGGCGGTCGATGTAGTTCGCTTCGGGTGGATTGAGCCAAGCGAAATCGGGCCGCGCTGGGACAAAAGCCAATTGCACCACGGCCTGACGATCCAGGTAGCGGGCCAGAATCGTCGTCTCACCCATACTCAGTCGCCGTGCGATCCCCTCGGCATCGACCCGCGCGCCGAGATTGGAAGGCTCAAACACGGTCAAGCGCGTCACATCTCGACTTGCACCGTCGGAAAAAATCGCGCGCACACGCAGCGCAACACTCTGTGCCGGCTCGATCAGCACGCTCTGCCGCGGCGTCACCTCCAGCTTGCGGAGTACGGGGGCGTTCGACGAATCGAAGCCCATCCCTTCGGTCATCCAATCGCGCAGGATGCGATACTCCAACGAATGGCGGTCGAAGCGCACGCCTCCCTCGTGCGCTACCATGCCCGTCGCCTTGGCGAGCAAGAGACTTTCTTTCGGACGGAAACGGTCGGTTCGCCGAGCCAGAGTGTCGCGCGTCAAGGTATCGTAATCGAGATCGGGATCTTGGCCGCGCAGGGAGAGCTTGAATCCGTTTTTCCCATTCTGATTCCCATGACAGGCACCCTGATTGCAGCCGGAGCGAGACAATACGGCCATCACCTCGTTGCGAAAGCTCACGGGCGCGGCCCGTGCATCGCTTCGATGGAACCCCACGACGAATGCGAGGAGCCAAAGGCAACGATAGCTCGACGGTGGATTCATAAATGCTCTCTCATTCGGAGTCTGAAGCGTAAGCGAGGTGTTTTCAAGACGCTCGCTTACGCTTCAGACTCCGAAAGTTGGTGACCTCAATTATAATCCGGTTACTTCCCATCCGTTGCGATAGCGACGGCGAACGAGTTGGTTGGCGCGTCGTTCGTTCGTGACCTGCAGCTTGGCGGCATTCCATTCCAGAGTCGTTTCCGGGAAGCGCGTGGCCAAGCAACCGAGCAGAACCGTCTCCGTCAAGGGGCCGGAGTAAGAGAACGGTGCGGAAGTTTGCCCGTTGCCGCGGCACGCCTCGACGAACTGCAAGTAATGATTGCGCCCTTCCTGTTTCGGTAATTTGTAATCCTTGAAATTCTCCGCCGGCAGCAAAATCGGCATGCCAATATACGGCGAATACACGACCCCTTCCGTGCCCACATAGATCGAACCTTGATCGTTTAATCCCCGCCCTTGGAGCAACGCGCGTACGGCTTGAGGCGGACGCGCCTCGCCATTGTACCAGTGCAGAACGAGGGTATCGGTCGTGTATTTGGTGCCGGGGAAAGTGTATTTAACGTGGACATTGAGACTCCAATTGTAGTCGTTCGGCGCTTCCTTCATTTCCGAGCGAATCGCCTTTGGAGCGGTCAAAGCCAAAGAGCCATAAACGGGATCGAGAATGTGGCAACCCATGTCGCCGAAGGTTCCGGTGCCGAAGTCGAGCCGTTTTCGCCAATTGCCGGGATGATAATAGTCGCCGCCGATGTACGGCCTTTCAGACGCCACGCCCAGCCAACCGTTCCAATCGAATCCTTCCGGTATGGGATCTTTACGATCGGGTCGCGGTTTGGGATCACCCCACCCCTTGCCGCTCCAGCTGTGAACCTCCTTCACCTTGCCGATAATTCCCGATTGAACGGTTGCCACGACGGTGCGATGCTCCGCCGCGGAGTGGATCTGAATGCCCATCTGTGAGACGAGCTTTTTCTCCGCCGCGACCTTCGCCAGTTGTCGCGCTTCGGAAATCGTCTGCGTCAACGGCTTCTGGGTGTAAACGTGCAGACCTTGTTGCATGGCACGCATGGTGATCGGCGCGTGCATGTGGTCGGGCGTCGAGACATTCACCGACTGAAGATTCTTCTCTTTATCGAGCAGTTCGCGCCAGTCCTGATAGATTCTCACATCCGGAAATCTTTTCTTGATGTCGGCGGTTCGGCGCAGGTCCACATCGGCGACGGCGACGAGTTTCAAGTGTTTGCTGCCGGTCAGCGAACCGATGTCGGCCGCAGCCATACCGCTGGCCCCGAAACTGGCGTGATAAATCGTCTCACTCGGCGCGGCGGCGTGCGCTCGATAAACGAAGGGAACGGTGCAGGCGGCCGCGGCGATGCGCTTCAACGCGGCCCGGCGAGTCATGCGTGAGGTCATGGAATGGCTCCTGAATAGTTCGCTCCCGGAGGAGGGGTGGGAAGGTAATTCGATTGTAAACAGTATAGAAGAATTCCGCAAATGGTTCACGGCAGCCCGGCGGGTCGATGGTGGGAAGGCGATCGCAGGCAGAGGCTCCGAAAAAACTACTTTCCGTCCGAGAGAATCGTCACGGTACCGCTGCCGCCATCGACGCGCAAACGCTGACCGGTGTGGATTCGCCGTTGAATACTGGGCAGACCGGCGACGGCAGGCAGGCCGCATTCGCGAGCCACAATCGCGCCGTGCGATAGGACGCCGCCCGTCTCCATCACCAAGCCGCGTGCTTGCACGAACAGCGGCATCCAAGCGGGATCGGTCGAGGGACAAACGAGAATGTACGGCTCGTTGGGAAGCTCGGCGCATGGTTCGTCGAGTACCCACGCCTTCCCCTCGGCCACGCCGGCCGACAGCGGCACGCCTTGGAACTGTTCCGCGCCTTCGAGGATTTGTTCCCTCCCGATGGCTTCGAGGTCGTCGCTGAATAGCACGGGCGGGACTTCCAGGCTCAGGGCGATCGTTCGACGACGGCGGCGTTCGGCGATGCGCTTGGTTACCTCTTGGCCCGAAACGAGTTCCGGCAGCTCTGAGGGAATCAGATAAAAGATGCCGCCTTGCAAACGATGACGTTTATCCAGTTCGACCAACGCTCGGCGAATGAGAGCATATCCGCGCATGAAATAGTGTTTGGCCGTTTCGCGCAGGCTCAGATACGTTCGCAGCGCGCGAACCTGCGGTTCCAGAGCCGAGCGCTCCAAGGCCGAGAGCTTTGCCTCGGCGGCGATGGTTTCCCAACGATCGATCGTAGATTCTTCCGCCGCGGAGGCATGGCGCGGCAGGCGCTTGAGGGAGGCGGGATCTTCGTACCAGCGCGGTTGAGACAGTTCCATCTCTTGGGGACCGCGATGGCCGAACTGCTTGAGAAATTCGGAGCGATCGATGCGATCGGCCATCAACTCGCGGAGCGCGCCGGCCAGGTCGGCCTCCGCATCGGGACGTATGCCCATGCTCAACTCGCCCAGAGCCGCTCTCGCCCTCTCGACGCCGAGCTTCCGACTCAGCCACGCTTCTACTCCGGCGCGAGCCATCGTCGCCAACACCGTCGATTTCAGACTTTCACGAGCGTAATCGTCCAGAGTACGCTTGCTCCAGTACGAAAAACGCTCCAAGAGGGTCGGCGCATCGAGCTTGCTCCAGTCTTCGGCGGTTGCCCGCTCGGCCTCGGCGGCGAACTGAGGCCGAATCTCGCTCTGGAAATGCGCGGCAAAGGTATTATTCAGCGCAGCCAAACGCAACATGCGGCGTATCGATCCCAAAGCGATGAATGGAAGGCGGAGAGGCAGGAACAGCCAAAACAAGCCGCCAACTTGTGAGGGATCCCGTACCGGCTGGGGAGCGAGCGCTCGTGCGGGCTTCGCTTTGAGGGTCTCAAAGGGAAACGCGCGTGGCAGCCAATCCGAGAGTCGCCTCGCCTCACGGCTGAGGTTGCAGAAGACGCGACCGGCCACGAGATCGTAGGAACAGTCCTGGGAGGCCAGGTTATGGCTTTCGTAGCCGAGATCCCGATACATCAAGCCGCAGCCACCGCTGCCGGATAGCAGATGGCTTACCAGCGCCCATGTCATCGGCGTCGGTTCGCTCAAACCTTCGGGAACATTGTAGAGGCTCCACACCGTGCCTCGCGATTCAGCGCGCGCGGCCAAAGAGGCGATCTCCTCGCGCCGCACTTGCTCCCGCTCGGCCGCGCCCGCCGCGGTGATCGGTCGCGCTTGCAGCAGCCAGAAGCGCCCCTCCGCCCACGCCCATTCCACATCGCGCGGTTCGCCGTAAAACGCTTCAATGCGACGGCCCAGCTCGGCCAGTTCCGCCAACTGTGCCGCGTCGAGACAGGTTTGCTTCTGCTTCTCCACTGGGACCGGCTGCGTTCCCTCCGCCGTCACTTGCACCGCCTTGACGGCAATGTGCTGCTCGACGACTTGCCCCGTGTCGCGCTCGATGTGGTAGCGATCCGGAGCGACTTTCCCGGAGACGACGCTTTCGCCCAAACCCCACGCCGCCTCGATCATCATGCGCCGGCCCTCCGGATCGAGCGGATCGCGCGTGAAAAGCACGCCGGCCGATTCGGAAGGAATCAAGCGTTGGACGACCACGGCCATCGACAAGCCTTCGTCCTCAATACCCCGATGGCGACGGTAGGCAACGGCGCGTTGGCCGTGTAGCGATTCCCAGCAACGTTCGACGGCGGCGCAAACTTCGGATTCGCCCTGTACGCCCAGAATCGTGTCTTGCTGCCCAGCGAAACTCGCAACCGCGCCGTCCTCCGCCGTCGCCGACGAACGCACGGCCACGAGTCCGCCGCCGAGTTTCCGATAGGCCGCGCCGATTTGTTCGACGAGAGTTGTATCTGCCGCGAGCGGTTGACCGTTGAGGCGGCGATGCGCCGCGGTGGTGATACAGAAACCCGGCGGCACGGGCAGTCCCGCGGCGGACATCCGCCCCAGACTCAGCCCCTTGCCGCCTACCGCTTCCACGTCGCCATCCTGGATTTGTTCGAAAGCGCAAAGATCGCTCATAGACCACTCACGACCTCTCACAAATCCAATTTATCCAGAGACTGCAAGTCCAGGATGCTTTCAATGGCCGCCTTGAGTTTTTCGACATCGGTACTCGTATCAATCCTTTGAATAATCGGAGCCGGTACCTGGGGGAAACGTCGGAGCAACAATCGCCGCAACGTGTCTCGATTCGTTTGCAGTTCGGCTTCGGCGCGGCCTTCGGCGCGGCCTTCGGCGCGGCCTTCGGCGCGGCCTCTCTCAATCAATTCATCCGCAATTGTCTGAAACATGCTTTTGATCTCCTCGTTTCGCGTGGGAACGATTTGAACGGCAATCTGCTCCAGGCTGCCGCGCTCCGAAGAAGGACGACGCCACGACGCATACGTTACCATGATACGCAACAAATCCGACCAGCGCACCGTTTCTCGGCTTTGCAAATCGGACAAGCGCTGTACCGCTTCCCGGAACACGGATTGGAACTCGACCTGCTCCGCGCGCTCGACGCGTATCACCGCTAACATCCGCATCCAAGGCGAGCCGCTGTCGAGCAACTGACGCGGCGAATAATCTGCCAGATTCCAAAATATCGGTTCCCACTTGGGAGCGAAAGCGTGAAATTCCTTCGGCTCGCCGAGCAGATCGGTTATCGTCCGATTGCTTCCCCACGGCGTCGGCCCAGTGTAGAGAATAATCGGCAGGACGGGAGGAAGTTTTAAGGGAGGGCGCGGCGGTTTTTGGGATGCCCACGATTTCAACTTTCGATCCCAGTACCCGACGCCGAAGTACAAAGCCCGCAACGGCATCATCGTATCGGTATCGCTCTGATGTTCGATCAATACACACACTACCGCCGTCCCTTCGCCGGCCGAAGAGTGAAACGGAATTTCCAGAGGCAGATCGGCTTCGCGGTTCCGCCAATCGTCCCACAGAAACTCGCGCGAAATGGGATTGGCGTGCTCGTAGTCAAACCCATCGGCCAACCGCGGAACAACTTCGTTCAGAAACTCGCGCAAATTCGCCGCATGGGTCAGCGAGTCGCGGATGACCTGATCGGGTAGATTCCGAGGCGGTTCATGGTGCGACATCATTCCGATAGCCTTTCCTCAGTTTTCTCCGTTGTCCGAGCGAGCCTCTCTTCCAAACAGTAAAGGATGCCGTGCGTGAATTCGCTCAATCCGGAGCCGATCCAAAGGAGTCGCGACTCGTCCTGGCCGCGTCGGCGAACTTGGACCAACGGCGAGGAAAACACGGTCGCGGGTTGCTTCGCATCCTCCGTCACGTCGAACGTCCAGTCGATCTTGCCGGTTTGTGAATCGAGCCGGTGCAGCAATCCCTCGCTGCCAGCGACGTACAGGCTCTGCTCCTCACCGTCTCCGACCAGGGCGGGAGAAGCGACAACCGGACTACCGAGGTCCGTTTTCCAGAGGAACTTGCCATCGTGTCGATCGAGACTGTAACAATGGCGATCGCGCGAGGCGAACCAGACTCGCCGCTCGTCCACGCATACCCGGCCATGCACTCCGTCGCTCAAGTCGTAGCGCCAGATGCGCTTCCCGGTAGCGCGTTCCAGACACAGCACCGCCCCCGCCGGCGGTTGAGGATTTTCCAGTTTGTCGGCACTCATCAAGAAGTTGCCGTTGCCGATGCCGGCGTAAACGTACTCGCCTTGCACCGCCGCCATGCCCCACATCGGCAGATCGACCGGCATGCGCCAATGCACTTCTCCCGTGTCGGCGTTCAGGCAGAACAACAACGTCTCCTTGTGATAATCGCCGACGCCGCTGCCGCCGTACAACCGATTGTCGATCACCAGCGGATTGGCATCGACGTGCAAGCCTTTGAGATGCCACTTCTCTTGGCCGGTGGCCGCATCCAGGCAGTACAAACCGTCGTCGCCCGCGCCGAAGTAGACCTTACCTCTGGAGACGCACGGGGTCGATTCGGTATGGCTGGCCGTGGTGAAATCCCACAGCTTTTTGCCGCTCGCCGCATCAAGGCAGTAGAGCTTGCAATCGGCGTGCTGATGGAATCCCTCGCCGATGTAGACGCGGCCATCGGCCACGCACGGCGACGAGAACACATCCTTCATGTCGCCGCCGTCGTTGAACATCCACAACTCTTTACCCGTTTTGCGATCGACGCAGTAGACCCCGCCGCTGCCTTTGAAGGCCGACGGAAACACGACGCCGATGTAGACGCGGTCACCGTCCACGGTGGGTGAGGAGGCAATCCAGCAGCGTTCGACCTTCGGCTGAAAACGCCATGCTACTCTATGTTGCCATGCTCCCGCGGCCGGTAGATTCTTCTCTTCGTGAATCCCCCCATCGTTGGACGCGCTCGACCCCGTCGTTGAAAAAGCGACACTAACGAGAAACATTGTCCACAAAAGAATCCCTTCGCCCGGCAATCTCGGTTTGGCGAGGTCTCCCCGTCGCGCCGACCAGCGCCGAGAGAGGGCGTGCAGCGTCGCCATCGACAGGCCGAAGCCGATCATCAGTACCGCTTTGTCTCCCAGATCGAGTTGTGCCAACGAACGAGGCAGCTTGAACGCCGCCCATCCGAGGCAAAGCAGGCTCAACACGGCGAGGGTGATCCACTCGACTCGGCCGGTTGCCCCGCTGACAACGGGAGGCGGCGTGGGAGTTGCTCGGCTGGGCAATTCCGTTTGGAACCCCGTTTGTAGGGTGGGTCGAACGAAGTGAGACCCACCAATCTCCGCACGGGGGACTCGCTCCTCTAGCCCCAACCTACTCTCGGCGACGACGCAATCGACATGACGCCGCCACGCCCACAGGATACCAAGCAACGTAACGACCGACATGGTAAGCCACAACGCTTGCGGAGTGCCCCACCACGATCCGATCAACCATCGAACACAGCAGGTTTGCAAAAAGTAAAGCGTGCTGTTGAGACTGAGTACAGTCAGCGCCGCCATCCAGCGCCGCATCACCAACGCCAAACCGCCGAACACTGCCGGAAACAGCATCGCCAGGATCGCCAACGGCCCACCGACAAGGACCGTCGGGATGACGGCAAAGAGCGTCGTGCCGTCCGCTCGTTTTTCCGACTTTTTCTCCGGCTCGACCTCTGGGCCGAAGCCCGGCTTCTCTTTGGTGTCCGGTTTGGGCGGTTCCTTCTTGCCGGCCAACCCATCGACGACGGTTTGCTTCAACTCCGCCGTCGTGCCCTTGAACGTCTTGCGCAAATACGGTTCGCCGTGGGTCAAAGTCCAACGCACCGCGCCGTCGGCTTCGACCCCGGCCAACTGAAACCAGGTGCCGTTGGTGTAGGCGAATGTCGTATATTTTTTATCCTGTTTGAGAATAAAAAGGACGAGCGGCAACTTTGGAGCCACGCGCTTGAGAAGCTGCGGAACGTGGTTCTTCTTCTTCGCCTCGGCGTCGCCCTTGAGGACAATCGGCAAGCGACGCACCGGCGATTTGCCCTTCAGATCGTCCTCGACGACAATCACCATCGTCCCTTGGTCGGCATCCACCGATTCGACCTTGGCGGAAACGATGAACGTCGATTGTGCCAGTACGCTCGACAGCGGCGTCAGCGCGGTGATGAGCGCCTGCACCGGCGTCGCCGCCAATAGACACAACCCCAGAATCGCTGCCACCGCCCATTTGCCTCTCCGCATGTTTCCCTCCTTCGACGCGGACTCGATTGCGACCGTTATGGAAACATCTTAACCGCCGCTCTCCGGAGTGCCTAGTCGGAGCGTTCGTCGGCGGGAGAGGAATGGCTTCGACAGCCTCCGACGCGGGTCGGCCCGATCTCTTCAGTCGTGGGCCGACAAAACCTCCTCCGCACAAAGGATATTAAAGACACCAATAAAAGTTTATTTTGCCGAGAAGAATCGGTTTTTGCCGACAAACCGGTTGGGCCATCGCTCAGGCGAGATGAAACGCCTCCTTGAGACACATCAACGCTTCGCCGCCGCGAGCTTCATCGACGACGACGCTAATACGCACCTCGCTGGTGTTAATCATGCTGATGTTAATACCGCGCTGGGCCAACGCACCGAACATGAGACGGGCTACGCCGGTATGCGTGCGCATGCCAACTCCGTGGACGAACAGCCGGGCGATACCGGCGTCGGCGGCGACGCGCGTCGTCGCATCGAGTGTGCCGACGACCTCGCGCGTCACCGTCAAGGCGCGTTCGAGGTCGGCCTGCGGCACGCTGAACGACAACTCGGTTCGTCCCCCGGCCAGGTTCTGAACGATCATGTCCACGACGATACCGGCGGCAGCGACGGCCTGAAAGACGCGCGAACAACAGCCCGGTTGATCCGGCAAACCGAAGATGGTGATGCGGCCTTGATCGGTAGCCAATAGGACATCGCTGACGACGATATCTTCCATGCTGGCCAATTGTTGCGTGAGGGCGGTAAGTCGGCTATCGGCCATCGTCTTCCGGCTTTCGGCCAAGGGTTTCCTCTGTCCGAAAGCCGGCAGTCGAGGATCGAGGGCCGAGGGCGGTTGAGCGAGTCCGAAGGCTTGATGCACCGCCCGCAGCGCCTTGATACCTTCGTTGCGGCTGACCAGGACCGAGATTTTGATGTCGGCGGTAGTGATCATTTTCATGTTCACCTGGGCGGCCGCCAAAGCCGCGAACATGCGCTCGGCGACGCCGGTGTGCGTGCGCATGCCGGTGCCGACGATGGAGACTTTGCTGACCTGTTCGTCGAACTCAATGGACGCGCCCCACTCGGCGACCAAGGGCCGCAACAGGTTCAGGACGTCCGGCAGTTCGTTGCCCAGCACGGTGAAGCCGATGGCCGCCTTGCCGTTGGAGCCGACGTTCTGAGCAATCATGTCCACGACGATGTTATTGTCGGCCATGGCCGCGAAGACGCGATGACTGATGCCCGGCTGATCCGGCACCCCGTTGAGGGAGACACGCGCCTCATCTCGACCCAGAGCCGCTCCACAGACGACCACATCGCGCATCCACTCGGCTTCCGGCACGATCCACGTTCCCTCGACATCGCTGAAGGAAGAGCGCACCTGAATGGGCACATCGAATTTCTTGCCGAACTCGATGCTGCGCGAGTGCATGACCCCCGCCCCGACGCTGGCCAACTCCAGCATCTCATCGTAGCTGATGCACTCCATCTTCCGCGCTTCTGGCACAACGCGCGGATCGGTGGTATAGACACCATCTACATCGGTGTAAATCTCGCAGCCCACATCGGTACAACCGGGGGTTGACGCCCCCGGCTCGCCGTTAGCGGCACCGTGTTTCATCACGGCGGCGAGCGCGACGGCCGTGGTATCTGAGCCGCCGCGGCCGAGCGTGGTGATGTTCCAATTTTCGTCGATGCCCTGAAACCCGGCGACGATGACGATTTGTCCGTCGGCCAACGCTTGCCGCATTCGGGCCGTCGAGATGCTCTTGAT
>JAKBCS010000146.1 GCA_021807595.1 Planctomycetota bacterium
CAAATATTTGATCACCTGCGATTCTTCACTTGCTACCGACTGCGTAGTTAGAAAAACGAGAAAAAAGCCTAGGGTCTGCGCGACATTCCTGCTCGGTAGCGAACCGTTGCAAACCGAGCGCACGTTTACCCCCCCCCGCATATAAACATTTGTTTATATGTCAGATTTCGGCAATCGCCTCCAACGTACATTTGTTCCGTTGGAGCATGTTGGTGAGGGATAAGATACACGGTTTCACTTCCAGCGAGTTCGTGTTTGTAGCATCTTCTGGAGTTCCGGCAATCGAGTCAACTTTTCACTCGCCATCCTACGAGCGGCTATCCAGACAGTCAAACATTTATTTCTAAAAAATCAGAAAATGTTTCGCATAAAGAAGCGTGAATGCGAAGAGAAATAGAGCCAACGCGGTGGAAATCCCCGCGATGGTCATTGGCGACAAGCGCGCGCACATCCGACCCAGTACCAGATAATTGACGACCACTACGGCGGCGAAGCGGCCGTGCGAGGCCATCGACATCTCGAAGCCGCGCGTCAGATACGGAATAGCCAACAAAGCGGCTCCCAAAATGAGTTCATTTGCCGTCAGCCAGCGTTTGCGTCCGCCCCACGCTAGGAGTGCCACCGCAAGCACGAACAGAATCGGGTTCCAAAAAATCAGACTGAACAGCGGACTGCCCGGCGAGTGCGTTTGGTCCCAATAGCGCTGCGAACTCGGCAGATACACGCCCCAAATCGGTTCCAGCGCCGCCAGCGATTCCAGCTTCGTCAGGAAGCCGCGATCCGCCGGCGCACGCATGGTCCAATGCTCTTGCGTCTGGGCGAATGCCAGCGGAGCATCGAAAGCAATTTTTTGATAGAGCATGTACGCCAACAATCCCCAACAGGCTAGCGGCGTCAACAACAACAGCCGACGCACCCGGACGGCGAAAGAGAAATCGGCTTGCGTCGCAACGTGCCATATAAACGCCGCCGTCAGCGCCACGCCGACCGGGCGCACCGCCGTACCCAGTCCGGCCAGCAGGGCCAACACCGTCAGCGGCCAACCGCGCGCCATGCCATAAAGCAAGGCCAGCGCAACGCACACGAACAGACTCTCGGCATACGGCATGCGAAAGAATAAGCCGGTCGGCCACAATCCGAACACGGCCAGGACGACGTGGCGTTGCTGAGCCGTCGCCTCCGGCCAACGCACGCGGACATAGCGAGCCAGCAGCACGAAAGCGGCGAGGAGCGCGGCGTGGGAGGTCAACAAGAGCGCTTCTTCCGGGGACAATCCGGTGGCCGTACTCACGAGTCGACCAAGCAGTGGATAAGCCGGGAAGAAGGCGACAATGGACCTCTGTTTCGGATCGTAAGAGTATCCCTCTCGAATAATCTGCACATAATGAATCGCATCGAACCGGATGCACGCGGAGACGAGATCGGTAGGCGGCACGGCTCGATCGCCGGCTCCATACGGCAAATTGACGCCGAGCAGAAGGCCGAGAAAGACCGGCAGGCTCGTCAGATAGTAGGCCGTGAATCCGGCGAAGCAATCCTCGAGCCATTCCCCTCTCGTCGGCGCGTTCATGCTCCCTCCACCCATCGCTTTACTTTTGGTAGGGATAGCGAGAGTTCCCAAAAGATTCCAGCGCCGATGTTCAAAGATCGCTTCTACGGTTGGATCGTCCGTCTGGGGGGAATGCTTTTGGTCCGGCCAATTCCGTCCGAATTGCTATTCCCATGCTAGACTTTATCGATCCGTTCACGACCCCGGCGACGCGAGATCGTCCTATGCTCGTACTCAGCGTGCTTCTTGGCATGACCGTTCTTGCTTTGGTGGCGGTCGTCGCCTTCGGGTGGCAACGCGAGCGACGGCAGCGCGCCTCGGCGCGCGAGGTCGAGTCGTTGTTGATCCTTCAAGAACGGAAAGTCAAGCAACTGACCGCTTTCGCGCAGCAGATGCAAGAGAGCGAAGCCGGCACGCGCGCCATCATCGACTATGCGCTCGATGGAATCGTCACAATCGATCGCTTCGGCAACATCATCGAATTCAACCCTGCCGCCGAGCGCCTTTTCGGCTACGAGTGCGAGGAGGTACTCGGCAAGCCCATCGTGGAGTTGCTGGTTCCGCCGCAGCTGCGCGAGAGTCAACGGCGCGGTTGGGACCAATTCCTGGCCACGGGCTATGGTCCGTGGATCGGCCAGCGCGTGGAGACGGTGGGATTGCGCGCCGATGGGCGGCAAGTTCCCGTCGAATTGGCGATCACGGTGCTGCATCCCAAGCAGCCGCCGATGCTGACGGCCTTCGTCCGCGATCTGAGCCTGCTCAAGCAGACGTCGGAGAAGCTGTCGCAGAGCAACGCGCGCTTGCAGGCGGTTCTGGACGCGGCGACGCAGGCCGCCATCGTCGCCGTCGATGTTCGGGGGCACATCACCCTGTTCAACCGCGGCGCGGAACGCATGCTCGGCTACAAGGGCGTGGACGTCGTCGGTCGGCATTCGCCGGAGTTGTTTTTGGTGGCGTCCGAGCTAACCGCCCATGCGCGGCGGCTGACGCAAGAGTTCGGCACGTTCTTCTCCGGCTTCGACGCGCTCGTCGAACGGGCGCGGCGCGAAGGCCACGAGGAGCGCGAGTGGACCTTTGTCCGCACGGATGGGAGCGCGCTGACGGTCAACGTCGCCGTCACCGTCCTCCGCGACGTCCGGGGAGAAATCTCCGGCTATCTCGCCGTGGCCACCGACGTAACCGGACGGCGTCGCGCCGCGCTGGCTTTGGAGCAGGCCAAGGAAGCGGCGGAGGCGGCCAATCGAGCCAAGAGCGACTTCTTGGCCAACATGAGCCACGAGATCCGCACGCCCATGAACGGCATCCTCGGCATGACGCATCTCACCCTGGAAACCGATCTCAGCCCCGAACAGCGCGAATATCTGGAGATGATTAAGACCTCGGCCGACGGGCTGTTGACCGTCATCAACGACATTCTCGATTTCTCGAAAATTGAAGCGGGCAAACTGGAACTCGATCCGGTCGCCTTCGAGCTGCGCGACGCGCTGGCCGACGCGGTGCGGACTCTGAGCCTGCGCGCGCACGCCAAGCAACTCGAATTGGCTTGCCACGTTCCGGCGGACGTGCCCGACTATTTTGTCGGCGATTCGGCGCGGCTGCGCCAGGTGTTGCTCAACCTCGTTGCCAATGCCATCAAGTTTACCGAGCGCGGCGAGGTCGTGGTCCGGGCGCGCGTGGTACCTACCGGCGACGAACCGACGGCGCTGCAACCGGGAGGCGAGATCGAGCTGCAATTCAGCGTCTCCGACACGGGCATTGGAATACCATCTCAAAAGCTCCCTTATATCTTCGATCCGTTCGTGCAGGCGGACACCTCGACGACGCGCAAGTACGGCGGCACCGGCTTGGGATTGACGATCGCGGGCCGTCTCGTCGAGATGATGGGCGGGCGCTTGTGGGCGGAAAGCGTCCCGGATCGTGGCAGCACCTTTCATTTCACGGCGCGCCTCAAGCTGCAAGATCGATCGCCGTCGCGCCTGTTGCCGCGCCGCCCGCGCGACCTCGAGGGGATGAAAGTGCTGGTGGTGGACGACAACGCTACCAATCGGCGCATCCTTGAGGAACT
This sequence comes from Planctomycetota bacterium, assembly GCA_021807595.1. GTDB lineage: Bacteria > Planctomycetota > Planctomycetia > Gemmatales > Gemmataceae > JAJPHU01. The sequence goes on from JAKBCS010000146.1 coordinate 3,615, forward strand.
CACGACCAGTTGGGCGATGGAGCCGAGCGCGGCGGACGGGGCGAGGTCGGCCCTGCTGGCGTTGGAGTCGGCAGCGGCCGCCGACCGGGCGTTTCCCTTGGTTCTTCTCGACGCGCACATGCCGGAGGAAGACGGCTTCGCGCTGGCCGCCGCCATCCGCTCGCGCCCCCATCTCGGTCGACCGGGGCTGCTCCTGCTTTCGTCGGCCAACAATACGGGCGACCTTGAAAAGTGTCAAAACTTGAGGATCGCTCGACGCTTGACCAAACCGATCAAGCCCTCGGACCTTCTCGACGCTGTGTTGCGAACGCTCGACGATCGCGACCAAAATGCCGCCGACGCCAGTTCGGTATCGTTGCTCGCCCAACGACCGAGCAACGGCGAACTCGTCGAGATTGTCGAACGGGCGGTCGAACCCGGACCCCCGATGGCCCAGGGATTGCGCGTGTTGTTGGCCGAAGACAATTTCATCAATCAACGTCTCGTGCTGGCGGTGTTGGACAGGCTGGGACATCGCGTCACCGCCGTCGCCACCGGAGCGGCTGCGGTTCGCGCCGTGCAGCAGGAACCGTTCGACCTGGTGCTGATGGACGTGCAAATGCCGGAAATGAACGGTTTGGAGGCCACCAGCGCCATCCGCGCCTGGGAAAGCCCGCGCAACGCACACACCCCGATTGTGGCTATGACCGCGCACGCCATGAAGGGTTCGCGCGAGGAATGTCTGCGCGCGGGCATGGACGAGTATCTGTCCAAACCAATTCATCCCCCAGATCTGGTCGCGATCCTGGAAAGGCTGTCCGTGTCCCGCGGCGAGGAGCCGGCCGCCTTCGATCCGCGCCCTCTCCTGCGGCGAATAAGCGATGACGCCGATCTGCTTGGTGAGTTAACGCGCTTGTTTCAGGAGGAATGCCCGCGCTTGTTGAAGGTAATCCGCGCGGCGGTGGAGGCGGGCGATGCCGATGCCGTGGAGCGAGCGGCGCATCTGCTGAGGGGGTCGGCGAGCAACTTTGCCGCCAACGAGATCGTCCTCGCCGCGCGGCAGCTGGAAGATCTGGCCCGCGGGGGAAGCCTTGAGAACGCGGCAGCGCTGGTCGTCGCGCTCGAACGGGCGGGCGACCGCTGCTGTCGCGCCATGGCCGACTGGTTGGTCGTTTGCGCCCCTTGACGAGGAGGCATCGGTGAGATCCGCGGCGCGCTACTTCTGGATTCCGGCCCTCGCATTGTGGATCGCGCTGTTGGCGACCGGGTGGCATCAACTGCTGCGGCACGAATTTACGGCGGGAAGTCGATCCTCGGAAGCCGACGATTGGCCGGTCGATACGGCGTTGACTCGCGATCCGGCGTGGCCGACGCTGATATTCTTCGCCCATCGCAATTGTCCCTGTACCCGCGCCTCGTTGAACGAACTGGAGGCGATCCTGAGTCGAGCCGGCGTTCGACCGCGCGTTTGGATTGTTTTGGTATCTCCCAAGGAGGGAAACGACGATCGCGTGGGTTCCGGGATCGAGGAACGGGCGCGTACCCTGCCGGATGCGCGGCTCGTTCTCGACTTCGAGGGGGTGGAAGCGCGCCGGTTCGGCGCGCGGACTTCGGGGCACGTTTACCTTTATGGTCGAGCGGGCGAATTGGCGTTCAGCGGCGGCATCACCGACGCGCGCGGACACGAGGGGCCAAGTCTAGGAAGGCGAGCGGTCCTTCGGCGATTACAAGACGAGACGCGAGAACGAACGGTTCTCCCAGTATACGGTTGTCCCATATACCTTGGCGATGAGGATGAGCAAACGAGGGAGAGATGAGCGTGACGCGATATGAAACCGATTCGAGCGAAAGAGCATCGACGGCCCTGCGTGCCGAGGCGCTGATGCGCGAACATCAACGGGGCATTTACGTCCGCACCGATCGTTTGTTTGCATGGTTGTTGCTCGTGCAATGGTTCGTCGCGCTCGGCTTGGCTCAGTGGCTTTCGCCCCTCGAATGGGCGGGAGTCGTGTCGCGGACACACATTCATGTGCTTGCCGCGGGTCTGCTGGGAGCGGCCATCTTGAGTTTGCCTCTCGTCTTGGTGTGCTTCCGGCCGGGAGCTTCGCTCACGCGCCAGGTCGTCGGCCTCGCGCAGATGCTCATGGGCGCTTTGCTCATTCACCTGACGGGAGGACGCCTCGAAACGCACTTCCACGTTTTCGGATCGTTGGCGTTGCTGGCATTTTACCGCGATTCTCGGGTTCTCGTCTCCTCTTCGGCTCTGGTCGCAGTCGATCACCTCGTGCGCGGATATGTCTGGCCGCAATCCGTCTACGGCTCGGTCGTCGGTGTCGAATGGCGTTGGCTGGAACATAGCGGCTGGGTGATCTTCATCGATGTCTTCCTCATCTGGTCGTGCCGCAAGGGGGTAGCCGAAATGAGGACCATCGCCGAGCGGCAAGCGGAATTGGAGACTACCACCGCTCGCATCGAACGCACCGTCGAGGATCGCACCGCCGAATTGCGCGAGCAATCGCACCATCTGGAGGCGCTCACGCGGCAATTGGAAGTCAGCGAGGCGGATATGCGTCGCGCCAAAGAGTCGGCGGAGTCGGCCAATCGCTCCAAGGGGCAATTCCTCGCCAACATGAGCCACGAAATCCGCACGCCGATGAACGCCATCGTCGGCATGACGCGGCTGGCCCTGGAGACTGAGCTTACCCCCGACCAACGCGAGTACCTCGACGCCGTCAAAACCTCGGCGGACGCCCTCCTCGGCATCATCAACGACATTCTCGACTTCTCCAAAATTGAAGCCGGGAAGCTCGATCTCGAAACGATTCCTTTCTCGCTGTCCGAGGTTCTCGACAATACCGTTAGGGTGTTTTCCTGGCGCGCTCAAGAAAAGGGGTTGCAGCTGACGGTTCGCCGCGCTCCCGAAGTACCCGAATACTTGGTCGGCGATCCGGGACGATTGCGGCAGATCTTGATCAACCTGGTCGGCAACGGAATCAAGTTCACGGATCGAGGCGAGGTGTCGGCGTCCGTCCTACCGTCGCGCGGAGGCGCGGGCGAAGGCGAAGTGGTCTTGTGCTTTTCGGTGCGCGATACCGGCATCGGCATTCCCGCCGACAAGCAGAGTTCGATCTTTCGCGCCTTCGAACAGGCGGACGGTTCGACGACGCGCAAGTACGGCGGTACGGGGTTGGGACTGGCCATCGCGCAGCGTTTGGTGGAGATGATGGGCGGACAACTGTGGGTCGAGAGTCAACCGGGACAAGGCAGCACGTTTCATTTCACCGCCGTCTTCGCTCGAGCCGACGCCGTTTCGGGACGGGATTCCCTGCGCGGCGTTGTACCCTGCGCGGCCCCTTCCAGGCGCTTGAAGGTTCGGAACGTACTGCTAGTCGAAGACAATGTCCTGAATCAGAAATTAGCGATCCGGTTACTCGAAAAAAAGGGGCATCACGTTACCGTGGCCAACAACGGCAAACAAGCCTTGGCCGCGCTGGAACGAAATGCCTTCGACGTGATCCTGATGGATTTGCAGATGCCGGAGATGGGAGGATTGGAAGCGACGGCCCACATCCGCGCGAACGAAAGAGGGACGGGACGGCATGTGCCGATCGTCGCCATGACCGCGCACGCCTTGCGCGGCGACGAGCAACGCTGCCTCGAAGCCGGCATGGACGGCTACGTCTCCAAGCCCATCGACTCGGAGCGTTTGTGGACGATCATCGACGCTCTGTCGCTCGAGAATACGCTACAAACAGCTTCGACAACTCCGATCGAGACCGGCATCCTGGATGAGGAGGCGCTGCTCGAGCGCTGCGGCGGCGATGTCGAGACGAAGTTGGAAATCGTCCAGCTGTTCTTGGAGGAATATCCATCGAGCTTAGACGCCATTCGCCAAGCTATGTCCGCTCGCCGGGGCGACGAATTGATGGCGGCCGCGCATCATTTGAAAGGCTCTGCGGTTAACTTCGGCGCGCGGCGCGTCGTTGCCGCGGCACAGCGCTTGGAGCAGATGGGCGCGGGCAATCATTTCGCCGCCGCCGCCGAAACGCTTGAGGAGCTTCACGAGGCGTTGGAGGAACTTCGCGAGGTTCTCGCGCCCGCCGGCTCTCCGCCCCGTAACCGTACAGCGCTACTCATAGATCCTCCCCTCTCCCCTGCTCAGGCGAGAGGGGTTGGTGGTGAGGGGATGGGAACTCCGACAAATGAGAATCAATCCCATAAAATGACCGAGACTTCGACTCATGGGGAGGAGGCGGGAGTATGTGTTCGCTGCGGCGCGTCGAAGACCATCGGGCGGGGCCTTCGGCGCTGGGGATTTTGACGCCGCCAGGACGGCGAACGGTTCTGATCGTTCGCCCTCGTTCGTTGTCGTGGGATTTGCTGCTGGTGCGATCCGATTCGACGAGCGCGTTTCGCGAACTGCCGCGCGAAGAGGCCGCTCGTCTGGCGCTGGAAGTCTTTCAAGCGCTGTGCCAATGGTCCGAAGGCGCTTCGGGCCACATTGAAGAGATCGCGCAGCCGGAGGGAGACGGCTTCTGGCTGCGCGTGCGGGTGGGAGCGTTCGCTCTCCTTCTGTGCGGGCGGCAAGCGGGACAACCCTATCGACCGTTGGCGTTCCCCGATGCCGAGACGGCGCTGACGGCGGCGGGACAGTTGCGCGGCATCCTTCGACCGGCTGCGAACATCGATCAAGAAGTCTATCTGAATACGACCCATTTCGCTCGATAATCATTCTCGTTGGACGGCCTCATGCCATTTACTCCGATTCTCGCCACGCTGGGCTATATCCTGTCGCCGGACGGCCGGCGGGTATTGCTGATTCATCGCAATCGGCGTCCCAACGATCCGCACTTCGGCAAATACAACGGTCTGGGCGGCAAGGTCGAGCCGGGCGAGGAAGTCGTCTCTTGCATCCGCCGCGAGATCCTCGAAGAGAGCGGTTTGGAGTGCGCATCGCTGTCGCTGCGCGGCACCATCGCCTGGCCCGGCTTCGGTAAGCACGGAGAGGATTGGTTCGGCTTCATCTTCCGAGTCGATCGCTATCGCGGCGAACCCTACGCCGGCAACGCCGAGGGCAATCTCGAATGGATTGAGGTGGAGCGCCTTTTGGAATTGCCGCTGTGGGAGGGCGATCGCTACTTTCTGCCGTTGGTGTTCGAGCGGGACGACTGCCAGTTCCACGGCATCATGCCCTATCGCGATGGCCGCCCGGTTAGCTGGAACTACAGCCTCTTGCCATCGACCTAGCGACTTGCCCCTCTCCTCTGAGTACGGGGGCAAGGGAAGCTTGTGAGAGAGTCTCTTAGCGACTCTTCTTGCGGACCTTCTCGTCGGCGCGCTTGGCCTCGGTCGGGTCGATCAATCCATCGCCGTCGGCGTCGATCAGGCGAAACTGCTCCGCCGTGCCCAGAAACTCAGTTTGCGACACGTCGCCGTCGCCGTTGCGATCCATTTTGCGAAACCATACGGGACTGTCGCTCGAATCGCGGAACGGCGACGGCCGTTGAGCGAAGCCCGGTGGAGGCTGAGGGTCCAACGTGCCGACACGTCCGGCCCCATAGCCGAGGATCATCTGAAATTGCTGGGGAATCCGCCCCTTCTCGATGCGGCCCGTCTTGTCGCGGTCCCAGGCCGACAGGCGGCTCCACGCCGTGCGCAATTCGCGCGGACTCAACCGCCGGTCGTGGTCGGCGTCGAGAAACTCGAACAGCGACGCGCCGCGATCCACCACGGTTAAGTAGCTGGTGCGGAAGAGAAACTTCTCTTGAAGGTCTAAATAGCCCACTAATTCTCGGCGCGTCAAGCGGTTGTCGCCGTCTCGATCCGCCAAGCGCAGCAAGGCCACGAAGACGAACGGGGGTTGATAGATTTGCTTCTCGGCCAGCACGGCGTCCTTGCCGGCAAGATCGTCGAACTGCTTCAGGAGTTCGCGGCGGATTCGGGCGGATTGCGCGCTCCGAGCCAATTCCAATTGTTTCTCGGCCAGTGGAATGCGCATCGCGCCGTCCCGAGCGGACGGCAGCAGGGCCGCCAGTCGATTCGACTTGCCGTCGGTTTTCGGCAACAGTCGGATTTCCTGGGCCGCGCCCGGCTCCAGAGGAATCACCGCCTCCAGATCGGGATTCAGTTTGCGCCATTCCGCCAACTCGGCGGCGTTCAACTTCCCATCGCGGTCGGCATCGAGTCGGTCGAACGCTTGGGCGTCGAGCGGAAATTCGGTTCGGCTCAAGTGACGATCCTTATCTTTGTCGTGGCGGCGAAGCATTTCCTCGGCCATTTCCACAGATTTGGACTCGGCGGGCAGTACGAGGAACGGAAACGATTTTGGCACAGATCGACCGTCGATGGCCGCGCGGGTGGTGAAAGTCGGGGAGATGCCGTTGGCAGGATTTAGCTCTTGTTCCTGAATTAACTCGTCGCCGTTGATGTCGAGTGAAGCCAAAGTCGAAGCGGCCGCCAACAACTCTGCTTTCGACAGATAGCCGTCTTTATTCTTGTCGAGATGTTGCAGGAGCGCGTTGCTCGGCGCGTCCGGCCCCTCGTTGCGCCAACTCCATTCGATTTGCAAAGCGCCCGCGCCGGAGTCTCGATAGTAAGCCTCAAATTGAGACTGCGTTACTCGCTTTTTTGCGAACCAGGCGGTCGAATCGGGAAAATCCGGCGCGCTGTCCGGCTCCACGTTATCTCCCGTCATCAACTGCACCCATTGCGACTTACTGGGGGCGAAGGCGGCTTCCTTCTCGCTCAGCGCGCCGTCGCGGTCCACGTCCAGATAGCGGAACAGATGGCCGACGGTCTCGTTCCAGTTTTGCCGGAACGAGCGACCGTGAATTTGCAGGTGGAGGCGGATTAAACAGGGTCGCGCCTCCAGGAACAATACGAGATCTTGAGCGTCGCCCGGCACGCTGGCCGGCTCTGCAGCCGGGGCGAAACGCACCCACGCAAGAACGATAAGGAGCGGGACCGCTGTGCGCATGGGAAGGACTCCAATCGTGAATCCGCGCTACGAACCAGGGAGGCTCGGAATATCGGAAGTGGAGATTGTCGCCGCCCCGTTATGTTACGGCAAGCGGAATCGACCGTAAACCTCCAACCTATATCTCCCCGAAAATGACCGTCCCATTGCCGCGCCAAAAAGAAGTTGTTCGACGCCGTTTCCATGAAGGAATTGTAAGAAATCGATACTTGGGGCTTTACGGAACGGTGTGCGAATTTGCGCCGACTTGTGGGATCTCGCCACAACACCTTGAGAAGTAGATAATGATTTTTTCATTAGTCACCACGGAAACTCTCAATTATTTTTTTCCGGTCTCGGCGCGAATGACAAGACGATTTGCGATGGCATCGACCGAGAGACGGCTCGCGGCATCCGAGACGCCGCTCTTGGCACGACATTTGCTCAAGTGAACATGCCCTTATTTACCACCTGCGGACTACGGCATGGGACGGAGTCGTCTCGGTGCGCGGCGTCATTCGCGTCGCGCTCGGCCCCGCGCGCCGCCAACTTCAAAGTCCCGTTCTGACTGTGTATCGCGAAGGTCTCTTTTTCTCTTGGAGGAGTGCGTCATGCCATATTTTGTCGGGAAGCGCGCGAGTGCGAATCGCGGCGGCTTCACGCTCATCGAACTGCTCGTCGTCATCGCTATTATTGCCATTCTCATTGGACTGTTGTTGCCGGCGGTGCAGAAGGTGCGCGAAGCCGCCGCCCGCGCGCAGTGCAGCAATAATCTGAAGCAAATGGGGTTGGCCGTTCAAAACTGCGCCAATACCTATCAGGGGCAAATGCCCCCGGCCATGGGGAGATTTCCCGCGAATAACATGACGAATGGATTGTATTCCGGGCCGCACGTTTGGCTGCTTCCTTATATCGAGCAACAGAACATTTTTAATGCCATGCAAGCGAGCAGCAACGCCTGGATTTCTCCCTACAACAGCTTGAACATCAAGACTTACGTTTGCCCCTCCGATCCGACCGTGCAGTCCAACACCGGCTACACCTCGTATGCCGACAACGCCGTGGTGTTCGGCAATTTCATGTGGAACGGAGCGGGCGTGACCATTTCCGCAATGAACGGCAACTACGGTTACGCTCAATTCCCGGCAACTCTGTCCGACGGAACGTCCAACACTATTTTATGGATCGAAAAATTGGGCTATTGTCAGAATCCCAGTTACTATGCCACCACGACCTTCAACGGCAACTATGATACGCCAATGATCGGCTATTGGATTCAACCTCCCAACATTGGCTATCAGGTCGGCGTCAATCAGAACAATTGTACTTTTGGATACGCCTCGTCGGCTCACACCGGCGCGATTCTGGCCGGACTCGGCGACGGCAGTGTGAAAATGATCGCGCAGGGCATGAGTACCTACACCTTTAATCTCGCCCTTATTCCCAACGATGGCTACCCATTGCCTTCGGACTGGTAAATCGTTCGGGCCGAGGCAGTCGATGCCCGAAATATCCTTTTCATGGAAAGTGAGTGCGTGTATGGAGAAGGTCAAACGGATAAATCCATCCGTGCGAGTTTATTGGGGAATAATCGTTTCGACACTCGCCGTCGTAAGCCTGGGTTGTGGCGGCAAGCACGGGAAGGTGACGGGCACGGTGAAGTATCAGGGGACTCCCTTGAGTACCGGAACCGTTACCTTCACCGATCCCAGCAAGCAGATTGTCGGCAGCGCGTCGATCAAAGACGGCAGCTATGCGATGGAAAATGTCCCGCTCGGTTCGGTTAAGGTCTCCGTCTCCACGCCCCCGCCCCTCCAAGTCGATCCGCGCCATCCCGCGCCGGCGGACATGCCGGGCAGCGCCCCCACTCGCGTCGTGCCTATTCCACCCATATACGGCGATGCCGAGCGCTCCGGGTTGACCTTCGAGGTCAAGTCCGGCCCGCAAGAGTACCCCATCGACCTTCGATAATCGTCCATCAAGCCCTCGGTTAGCCGCGACGCGCAGTTGCCTGCGCGCTCCGCTGCGCGGCTAACCATTCAATCCTCTCTTTACCATTCTTGTCTTTTCCCCGTAAACTAAGAAGCAATCCGCAAAGTCCCCGCCCCTGATGTACAGAGCGAGGAGGCTTTGCGGATCGTCTCTAAATCGTGCCGTCTTCGCACAATTGCGCCAACGTCCACGAACCGTTCTCGGTTATCATTTCCATGGAGGTGTTCGCCATGCGTTCGCTGTCCGTAGTCTCCTTCTTTTTCTTGGCCCTTTCGCTGAGGTCCGCCGAGCCGACGGTCGAAACGGGTGCGTTTCGGTTCAAACCGAGCGACGAACAGAAGGATGTGCCGGAGCGCTATCGCCTCGACGAACGGGCTTTTGAGTCCCGCATGAGTCTCAAGCGCGAGTTGCCCAACAGCGGCGTCCGCGTCTTCCGCGTCCAGTTTCCGTCGCCGATGAAATCCGCCACTCCCGAAAACAATACCGTTCACGCCGAGTATTATCGGCCTTGCGGCCCAGGCCCATTCCCCGGCGTCATCGTCCTCGACATCACCGGCGGCGATCAAAGCCTGTCGCGTCATATCTCGATCTTCTTGGCCCAGAAGAAAATCGCCGCCCTGTTCGTCCAGATGGCCTATTACGGCCCGCGCCGACCGCCCGGCAGCAAGTTGCGCCTGCTGTCGCCGAACATCGATCACACCTTGGCGGCGGTACGGCAAACGGTCCTCGATCTGCGCGTGGCGACGGCGTGGTTGGAAGCGCGGCCGGAGATCGACGGCAAACGCCTCGGCATCTTGGGCACGAGTCTCGGCAGCTTCATGGCGGCGTTGACGGCGGAGATGGAGCCGAAACTCGGTCGCGTTGCCGTCCTGCTCGGCGGCGGCGGCTTCGTCGATGCCTATTACGATCATCCCAAAGCCGCCCGCTATCGCAAAATCTACGAAGCACTCGGCGGCAGCAAGGAGAAGGCGGCCGAGATCATCGCACCCGCCGATCCGCTCACCTGCGCCGCCAATTTGAAGGAACACAAGCTGCTGATCCTCGCCGGCAAGCGCGACGACATCGTGCCGCCGAAGATGGCCGAGGCGCTGTGGAACGCATCGGGACGGCAAAAGATCGTCTGGTTCGACTGCACGCACTACGGCGCGATTGTGTATCTGGGGTCGGCACTGGATCACATCGTCAAGCATTTTCAGGCGGAGTGAGTCTCCGTTCCCTCCTCGCCCCCGATTTGGGGGAGAGGGGTTGGGGGTGAGGGGGCGAGTTCGTTAGCGTGTGTCCGCGACCGTTTCATCAA
>JAKBCS010000147.1 GCA_021807595.1 Planctomycetota bacterium
CGGCTAACGCAGCCGGTTCGCCGGGTGTGGCGGAGATCACCCGGCGGCTAACGCAGCCGGTTCGCCGGGTGCGGCGGAGATCACCCGGCGGCTAACGCAGCCGGTTCGCATAGTTTAGTGTTTCCTTCTTGCGGCGGAGAGTGCGTCTGGCATAATAGGAGAAGCTCGAACGGAGGATATCGACATGCTACGCATCTTGGGATCGGCACAGCGTCTGTGCGACGGTTGGACGCGCCGCGAGATGCTGCGCGCCGGCGGATTAAGCGTTTTCGGCCTCGGGTTGGCGGATTATCTGCGCCTGAGCGAGACGCAAGCGGCCAAGCAGGCGGATCGCGCGTCCAAGAGTTTCGGACGCGCCAAGTCGTGCATTCTACTCTATCTGTACGGCGCACCGAGCCAACTCGAAACCTTCGACATGAAGCCGGGTGCCCCGGTGGAGATTCGCGGCGAATTGAAACCGATCCGCTCGTCGCTGCCCGGACTGGACGTATGCGAACTACTGCCCCACACATCGCGCGTCATGGATCGCATGACGGTGGTGCGTTCGCTGACCCATCCCTATCCGTTGCACGGCGTGGCCTACGCGCTGACCGGGACGCCGAAAATCGACGTGCCGATGGAACTCAATCCGCGCGACTCGCGCCACTGGCCGTTCGTCGGCTCCGTGGTGGACTATCTGCAACGACAGAAGGCCGGGAATAAGCCGCGCGCTGTCCCGGACAACATCGCCCTGCCGTTTCCTTTCAGCTCGCAGCGCGTCGGCGAAGTGGCGCGTGCCGGCCCTTATGCGGCCTTTCTGGGCGGGGCGTACAATCCGGTATGGACGCAGTTTCACGGCCAGGCCACCAAACACCGCGTCAAGACGTTGCAAGAGCAGAAGCTCAACGTGGCCGAGCCGTACATGGGCATCACGCCGGGCAGCCGATTCGAGTTGGCGTCGGCCACCGAACTGCCGCGCGAAATCACGCTGGATCGACTCGATAAACGCCGTTCGTTGGTGGAACAGTTCGAGCAAGCGCGGCGCGATCTGCCGGCCGCCGAGGCCGGACGCGGTTTCGATCGCTATCGAGACATGGCGTACAACCTCATCGGCTCGGAGAAGGTCCGCGCCGCTCTCGATCTCAACCGCGAAACGCTCCGCGTCCGCGAATCGTATGGTATGACGTTGTTCGGCCAGGCCGCGCTGACGGCGCGGCGCTTGGTCGAAGCCGGCTCGCGCTTCGTCAGCGTGTTCTGGGACGAATTCGGCTTGGCCGGCTCGGCCTGGGACACGCACTGGGATCACTATCCGCGCATGAAGGAAGAGTTGATGCCCGGTTTCGATCGCGCCCTCGCGGGATTGATCGCGGATCTCGACCAGCGCGGGCTTCTCGACGAGACGCTGGTTTTGTGCCTGAGCGAACATGGCCGAACGCCAAAGATGCAGAACGTCAAGGGCGGCGGGCGCGATCACTGGTCGCGCGCCTACTGTGGTCTGCTGGCCGGCGCGGGCGTGGCGCGGGGCAAGATCGTCGGCAAAACCGATAAGATCGCCGGTGACGTAACCGAGCGGCCTACCTCGCCCAAGGACATTCTCGCTACCGTGTATCATCTCCTCGGCATCGATCCGGATGCCCTCCTCGCCGACCGCTCCGGACGGCCCATGCCCCTTGTGCCCGACGGTTCGGTCGTGTCCGAAGTATTGGCATAAACCGGCGGCGTTAGCCGCCGGGTGGCGCATCGTCCAGCAAACCATCGCACGGCAGCTAACGCAGCCGGTTTCCCAAAGACATTCCATGGAACTGCGCTGGTAAGGCTCCTAACGAGTTGAAACGTCCCATCGCGTACAGTGCCGACGCGACTCAATTCCAGACGAGGTGTATCTGGAATTGATTGTCGCCGATTCGTTCGACGGAGGCATCGCAGCGGAGTTGACGCAGGAGCGATTTTCCGGCGTGAACTCCGATCTCGTCGAGTTTTCGCCACACGAGTGCCTCAAGTAACGGTGTCTCGTCCGCAGGGTCGATTTCCTCGACATTGGCGAGGGCCAACGTTAGTGTTCCGCCTCCTTCGTGGCGAGCGATGCGAGCGGCCACAACTTCGCGCGTGGCCGAGCAAACGCCTTCGAAGATCAGAACAAGGAGTTGTTGGACGGTTGCGCGCGTGCCTCGAATCGGCGGGGCGTCTGGATCGAAGCGCGGCACAACACGGCCGTTGAAGCGTCCATCTTCATCGAGAATCTCGGCCAGAACAGAGTTGGCGGAGACGGGGTAGAATTCCTCTTGTCGTTCGTGGGCCGCGCTATGGAGCGATCGCAACAAACCGGCCGCGCGCGCTCCGTGCTGTCGGATGGCCGACAGTTCGGCCAGCGCCTGTTCGCCAGTTTGCAACTGCACCACGGCAGTTTGCAGCATCATATTGTTCAGAGCGTTGTTTAACTCGTGAGACAAGCCAACGAAAGCTTGTCCCAACAAGGCGAAATGCCGCCGTTCGTCGCGCTCGCTTCGCAGAGATTGCACGGTCGCGCACAGCGATGCGGCGGCAGAGGCTTCGGCCAACACCGCCACCGCTTCCTCGACCTCCTCCAGTCCTGGGGATCCAGAGAAACCCAGAGCCAAGTAACCGCGCGGACGATCCTCGCAACGGATGGCGGAGACGAACGCGCGCCAACCGAGCAACACATCGTCCGGCAGCATTTCGACAACTTGGGTTGAAAGATCTAAAGACGATAAAACAGATTGCAAAGTAGACTTTTGTGAGCTGTCGTTGGTTCCGATTTGAGATCGAAAGGCGTAAGGCGTGGAGCCTGCTTCGTTCAGCAAGCAAGCGGTGAACTCGGCGCGCGGCACAAGTTGGCCGAGGAGTCCGGCGAACCGATCCGCTCGCTCCTGGCCAACCGGCGATTCTCGAACGATGGACGCGACGCCTTCTCGACAGCGCGCGAGGCGCGCGGCAAGAGCGAGTCCGGTGTCCGTCATGGTGTTCAACGCTCCTCAGTCGTCTTTGAAGGACTCTTTGCGGATATTGTATTCCGTTAGTTTGGCCGAGATGCTGCGGCGCGACAGTCCGGAGATTTTGGCGCACCTGCCGACGTTGCCTCGACTTTTTCTCATGGCCTTTATCAGATAGCGACGCTCCAGATCGAGAACGATCTCGCGCAGGAGTTGAGGCAACGGCTTGCTCAAATCCACGCGCGGCCCGGCGTCACCCGAACGAACGCGCAACACTTCGAGCGGCAAATCCTCGATCCGAATGCACGCCTCGCGCAGGGTCACGCAGGCGCGTTCGATGGCATTTTCCAATTCGCGGATATTGCCCGGCCAGGCGTGATTGAGGAGTTTTTCCATCGCTTGAGGCGTAAACGTGGGCGGACGTTCGCCGAGCCGGGCGTGCTTGCCGGCAAAGTGGGTGGCCAACAGAGGGATGTCTTCCGGACGTTCGCGCAACGGAGGGAGGTCGATCTTAATCACATGCAGCCGATAATACAGATCCTCGCGGAACCTGCCCTTCTCGACCATTTCCGGCAGACCGCGATTGGTGGCGGCGATCACACGCACATCCACTTCCAGCGAGGCGGTGCCCCCGACGCGCTCAAATCGGCGTTCTTGCAGCACGCGCAACAGCTTGGCTTGCATGGTCGTCGGAATGTCGCCGACTTCGTCGAGAAACAATGTGCCGCCGTTGGCCTGCTCGAACCGGCCCACGCGCTGGCCGATCGCTCCCGTGAAGGAACCCTTTTCGTGTCCGAATAGTTCGCTTTCCAGCAGCGTTTCCGGCAGCGCGGCGCAGTTGATGGCCACGAAAGGACCGGAGCGCAGTGTTGAGGAGGCATCGTGGATGGCCCGAGCTACCTGCTCCTTGCCGGTCCCCGTCTCGCCCTCAATCAGCACCGTCGTCGTGGTCTGCGCCACGCTGCGGATCAACTCGAAGACCGCATGCATCTTTGGATTGACGCTGAGAACGCCGCGAAACGAGTATTGTTCTTGCAGCCGCTGGCGCAGTTGCAGCACCTCGTCTTGCAATGTCCGCTCGCGCAAAATACGCTCGATCACCAAACGCAGGTGTTCCGAATCGACCGGCTTGGTTAGATAGTCGTATGCGCCGGCGCGCATGGCTTGCACCGCTTGATCGATGCTGCCGTAGCCCGTCATCACGACGATGGTTACGGGCAGTTTGCGCTCTTGAACGCGCTCGATCAGCATCATGCCGTCGAGGCGAGGCATCTTCAAATCGGTGAGGAGAATGCTGTATGGATGCTCTTGTAGCGCTTGGTAGGCGGCCTCGCCGTCGGCCACTGTATCGACCTTGAACTGCCCGCCCGCTTGTAACAGCGTCTGTAACTGCTCGGAAGTGGCCTTGGAGTCATCGGCGAGCAAAATGCGTCGATCCATGGCAACCTCTGGCTCGCATGGTGGAAGAGTTATGGGAATGGTAAGGAGAAACCGTCCGATCATCAAGGACGAGCCTGAGTTCGACCGATTACGCGGTCGGTTGGCCGAGTCTCTCGTAATCGATAGGTCTATCCTTGTCGATGCGCGGTAAATCCAATGCCAGGATGTCCGGATACTTTTGCACCGCTCCCGTGTTGAAGACGACGACCGTTTCGTTCGCATCGATTTTGCCCGCCGCGATCAGACTCTCCAAACAATCGAGACAAACCGCCGTTTCCGGGCAAAGGGAGATGCCTTCCAAACTCATGCCGCGCCGCACCCATTCGAGGATGCGCCCCTCCTTGCCGGCGACGGCGCAACCGTTGCTGGCGCGGATGGCATCGAGCATCATAAAATCGCCGACTGCCGCAGGCACGCGCAGCCCGCTGGCGATGGTGTGGGCGTCCGGGAACATCTCGGCGAACCGCTCGCCCTTGTCGAAGGCGCGCACGATCGGAGCGCAGCCGTCGCTCTGGCAGCTAATCAGACGGGGTAATCGCTCGCTTCTCAGCCAATCCAACTCGCGCAGTTCCGCGAACCCCTTCCACATGCCGATGAGTCCCGTGCCGCCGCCGGTGGGATAGAGGATGACATCGGGCAGTCGATACCCGGTCTGCTCCGCTAGTTCCAGACCCATCGTCTTTTTCCCTTCGAGACGATACGGTTCCTTGAGCGTGGACACGTCGAACCACTCGAGCTTCGCGGTACCCTCGCGGACGATGCGGCCGCAGTCGGTGATGAGGCCGTTGACGAGAAAGACGTGCGCGCCGGCAAGATGCGCCTCGAGTTGATTGATAATCGGCGTGTCTTGCGGCATGAAGACGTATACCTCCATGCCTGCTCGCGCCCCATAGGCAGCCAACGCGCCGCCGGCGTTGCCCGCCGTCGGAATGGCCAAGCGATGCAGTCCGAGATGCTTCGCCATGCTAACGGCCAACGTCATGCCCCGGCTTTTGAAACTTCCCGTCGGCAACTGCGATTCGTCCTTGATAAACAAACGGCGTAGACCCAGTGCTTGCCCCAGACGCGGACACGGCAACAACGGCGTCATGCCCTCGCCTAGAGTCACGGGATCGGCATCGAACGGCAGCGGCAGAAGTTCGCGGTAGCGCCAGAGTGTCGGCGGACGAGCGGCAAAGGTGTCGGGGGTGATGGCGCGGCGTAGAGCCGACAAATCGTAGCGTACCCACAAGGGTCGTCCTTCGTGGATTGTGTAAACTTGACCGGCGGGAAAGGTGGTTCCGTCGATGGCGCTTTCGAGGTGCGAGACGTAGGTGTTCATGGTGGAATGTCTTTCTAAGGTCCGTTTCGAGAACGCAGAGGCTTTCCGAGAAGCCCTCGCCCCTCGCCTCTCACCCCCCAACCCCTCTCCCGGAGTACAGGGGAGAGGGGAGCTTTGCGGACAGGTTCTCACTCGGATACAGCAGAGCGAGGGCGATAGAAAATAGTGTATGCGCTCGTCCTTCAAACGCATCTACTTCACGATGGATCAACAACATACCAATCGCCGTCTTCTTCGTTCTCGGATGTGTCGCCGGCATGTCGTTATCGATAGGGAGGAACTTGCGATCTAAACGAATGTACAGGTGAGGGGATGAAATTTTTTGGAAAAATAGTTGACATGGCGAGAAGAACGGGATACTCTCTACCCTATCTATATGGCCTCTTCTCTGTTCCGGCCCCGCCGCTTCGCTCCCGCGAACGGCGGGGTTTTTCTCCCTATAAGTTCTTGCCCAGCAAGAATGGTCGCCGAAAAGTACACTCCTCTCGTCCCGTTGAGGCCTTTCCGGGACACTTGGACGGGAGGAAAAAGCGTATAATCCTATGGTGCCGCTCTGAGGCGCATCCTGGATGCGGAGAACCGTCGTCGCTGTCGATCGCAAAGGAGGTTCCCATGCTTTCTCCCGAATGCCTGGGTGAGTTGCGTTCCGCCTGGCTACCCAACATCACCGACGCTGGATTGAATCGTCTGATCGAGTTACTCGAAAAGCGCAGTCCGCTGCTCATTCACGGTTGTTTCACACGCGCGGTCCCGATGGGCTGTTTAGCAACCCACATCGCTTGGCATCATCCGCGCACGCGCCACTTGACCCTCGATGCCGGTATCACTTGGTTGCATCACGTCGCCGGTTTGAATCCCGCCACCTCGCACGTTTTGTGCGAGTGGGATTTTCGCGGCGTTCACGATCGCCCTCTGCTCGCCGATCTGTTGGCATTCTTCCGTCAGGCGCGCGACTCGCGCCGAACGGAAGCGCCGACCTCCGAGCGAGAACGCGTCTTGGAACTCGTGTAGCCGCTGGGCGGAACCGAGCGCGGACGCGGTTTCGCGCTCTTCTCCGCCGCGCGGCTGAGCGCGAGGGCTTTCCTCCCGAATGTTCAGCACTCTCCTCGAATCTCTGGGGCACGCCGCCTATTACACCGTTCGCGTGCTGTGGATCTTGCCGCTCTCCACGACCCGATTGTCCCCTCTGATGGTACAACTCCATCGGGTGTTGCTCGGCGCTTTGCCTTTGGGAGCGGCGGCGGGAACGACCATCGGCGTCGTGGTTTGGCTGCATCTGCGCGGCACGCTGCAAACGGTCGGTGGCCCCTCCGCCGTGCAGTTCTTGCCCCAGGCTCTGGCCCTGGCGGTCGTTCTCGAATTCGCTCCCTTGGCCGCCGGGCTGATCGTTGCCGGTCGTTCGGGCGCGAGTCTGGGCGCAGAACTCGGATCGATGCGCCTGACCGAACAGATCGACGCCTTGGAAGCGTTGGGGCTATCGCCGCTGCGAGAACTCGTTGCTCCGCGCGTCGTCGCTTGCACATTGACTTTGCCATTGCTGACGTTGTTTATCGCCTATCTGGCCTTGGGTGCGGGATACTTGGCCGAGATGCTGGGAGGCAGCCTCTCGTGGACCCAATATCGCACCGAATGCCTGCGCGTCTTGACGCTGCGCGATGCCGTCCCCGCCGTGCTGAAAACGATGGCTTTCGGGTTGCTGATCGGACTGAGCGGCTGCTGGTTCGGCCTGAACGCGCAAGGCGGAACCGAAGGCGTGGGTCAAGCGGCGACGCGCGGCGTCGTCGTCTCCATCTTCTTCGTTCTCGTAGCGGACGTGATCCTCGTCAAAGCGATTCAAATACTCGGCGGCGCGTGAGTGTGTCGCGGCCTATTCTTCTTCGACCCGCCGCCAAGTGGTGCGAAAGCCCGTCTCCGGATCGGTACTGTTCATCTGGTCGTGGTGGGAAAAGAACAGGGTGCGCTTGTAGACGAGGGGAGGGGCTTCCGAAGGCACTTTTACCTGGATTTCGATTTTGTTGTCTTCGATAAATCTGTACGTCCCCGTTTCTTTCAATCGGCCGGCTTCAAAAGTCCAAGCACCGTTGTCCGCAAACACCATGGTGTTTTTTTTGTCTTTGATGCCCGTTTGCCATTTGCCCACGACGGTCTGCGACGGCGTGGAAGGAGCGCAACCCGCGTGGAGAAGAGCCAACAGCGTGAGCAGCCACAGCTGGACGAATCGAGAGTGTGACACGATGAAACTCCCTTGCTTACTCGTTGGTTTGCCAATGATCCGATCGGCGCGACTCCTTCCCTGGATAGCTTTGCTCGCAATTGAGACTTAGGCAAGTCGATTTATGTCCCAATGGGCGCGCACTCTAATCCGAAGGTGGCGGCGACGGCGGAATTCGTCACCTTGCCTCGATGTACGTTCAACCCGTGGCGCAGGGCAGTGTTTTCGGCCAATGCGCGGTCCAATCCCTTTCGCGCCAGTTCAAGCACATAAGGCAGCGTCACGTTCGTCAGGGCATAGGTGCTGGTCCGTCCGACCGCGCCGGGCATGTTCGTGACACAATAGTGCAGCACGTCTTCGACCAGAAACGTCGGTTGGCTGTGCGTGGTGGGTCGCGACGTCTCGATGCAACCACCCTGATCGATGGCCACGTCGATAATCACGGCGCGAGGCGGCATGCGTTTCAGATCGGCTTGACGCACCAGATGGGGAGCGCGCGCCCCCGGAATCAGGATCGCGCCGATGAGCAAATCGGCCCGACCGAGGCTGTCGAGAATGTTGTGTCGATCGCTGTACAACGTGGTGACGTTGCGCGGCATCACATCGTCGAGATAGCGCAGGCGGTCGAGGTTGATGTCGAGAATGACGACGTTGGCACCGAGTCCAGCGGCGACCTTGGCGGCATTGGAACCGACGATGCCGCCGCCCAGAATGACGACGTTGGCCGGCAACACGCCCGGCACTCCGCCCAGAAGAATGCCGCGCCCCTCGAACGGACGCTCCAGGAATTTCGCTCCTTCTTGAATGCTCATGCGTCCGGCCACTTCGCTCATCGGCGTCAACAGCGGCAGGCGTCCTTTGTCGTCGCGGATGGTTTCGTAGGCGATGGCCGTGATGCCCGATTGCATAACGGCGCGCGTCAGCGATTCGTCGGCTGCAAAGTGGAAGTAGGTGAAGACGATTTGTCCCGAGCGCATGAGCGGCCATTCGACCGGCAACGGCTCCTTGACCTTGACGATGAGATGGGCGTGCCTCCAAACGTCGGCGGCGCTGGTGACGATCTCCGCCCCGTTTTTGCGATACTGTTCGTCGCTTATGCCGCTACCTTGCCCGGCCCCCGCTTGGATGAGTACCTTATGCCCCGCGCGCGTCAACTCCTCGACCCCGACCGGGATGAGCGCGACGCGCGATTCGTGGGTCTTGATTTCGTTGGGAACGCCGATAACGTAGTTCGAGCCTTGCGGCATCTTTTCGCCTCTCCATTGTCGGAATAAAATCCAGGAATCCACCGCCTTGCGGACTCATTACTTATTGTGGAAAGCCACGCCGGACGAATCAATACGAACTGCGCCCCAGCCGATTCGACGCTGCGGCATTTTCTGAAAGATTTCGCCCTCCGAGTCTTGACGACTGGCCAGCGCCCCCCGATGATGGGTACACTTGGAATGGTGTGTTCTCGATCGCCCGACCGAAGTGGAGACGCCCGTGGCGACAACGTACAAATCGACTCTGGAAGTCAACGTCTGGAAAGAACATGCGTGCATCGGCTGCGGCAGCCTCTTTCGCTACTTGTTCAAGCGGAAGAAGACGGGGCAGGGCAATTCGCCGGAAGCCGCCTCCGCCGCTGCCCGACTTGCCGTCCTCAACGCCTTAAGACAAGAAGTTGACCTGCACCCGTGCCCGGGCTGCGGCCTCTATCAGCCGGACATGCTTGGCAATCGGCGTTGGACGCGCCATTGGTGGGTCACTGGCATCGGTTGGGCAGTCTTGTTGTTGCTGCTCATCCTAACGCTTACCGACGTGATGCCGGCCCATACCACCCTTTTGGCCTCGGCGGCCACCTGCGCCGTACTCGGCCTGATCCATTTGTTCATCGATGTCAACAATCCCAACCGCAATCTGGAAGGTAATCGGCAGAAGGCCCACCAAAGTCTGGAGCGAGGCGATCTGTGGGTTCCGCCCAGCAGCAAGGCGCAGCCGGAGGCCGAAATACCGCAGTTTGGATGGTCCGTCTCACACGCCGTCGCCTATGTTATGTTCGGTCTGGGCGTGTTGGCCTTCCTTTCGCCCGAAGCGCTCCGGCTGGCTTGTGGCTGGCAGGCCAATCCCGAATGGTATCCCCTCGTCGCGGGCCCTGGAGACGAGCCGTATACTTATTTCCCCAACAAGGTCAGCAGCGTTAAAGGCTATTGGCGCGGCACGGGGCAGGCGTTCATTGAGAACGCTGCCGAGCTAGGCATCCCTCCCACCACGTTGCGAACCGAGAGTAAAAATAGCACTTGGGGCGATTCCATCTCGGTCGGCTCGCGAGAATCGAAAACATCCACGAACGCGCCCTGGCTCCGCGTTCACCTGCCCGACGATCCGAAATTGGAAGGCAAGACGGTGAAAATCCGCATGCAGTTGACCGTTCTCTATCCGGAACTCCGGGGCGACAGTTTCGAGGAAGTCACGCAAACCTTCCAACATTCGGCCGTGCTTCATCTCCAAGGTGTTTCGGCCGGTTCTCGCTACCGTGCGTGGTGGTGGGGAGGCGCGATCGGCGGAGTGCTGCTGACTTCGATTTCCAGTCTCACGCTCATACGACTCTCAAGCCGGCTGAGTAGAATGGCCAATCCGACGAACATCTTCACGCCGGGCGAAGAGGAAGTGAGCGACGCCGCGCCTTCCAACGAGGGAGTGCAAGACGCACTCCCCGTCGATCCGCCGCAGCGGGACGAGCGCGACGAACGATTTCGATTCGATTGAGTGAAGTTCGCCCGAAACGAACGAGGAGTGAAAGAGTGCAAATTGTCAACGATTCTACCTCTCTTTTAATAGCCATCTTGCCTTGGGCGTTGTGGTGTACCTGGTGGTTGTTCGGCGTCAACTGGAGCAAGGCATGGCCGGTACTCGCGGAGGGAGGCTGGGTTCCCGCTCTGTTGCTGAGCATCGTCGCCAGTATCGCCTGGTCGATGATCGACGCGAGGACGTGCAACTGTCTGGGTTTTATGACTCTGCCCAACGGTTGGTGGCAGCTTGGCACGCTGGCAACACTCGTGGCGCTGGCACTGACATGCGGATGGTTGCAAGGCTATTTCGGTTGGACGCCTGCGGAAATCAGCCTCGAACCGCCCGCCACTGCCCACGACCATCATCACGGCCATCATTAACCTCGATTCGCCGCGAGGCGGAGCGCAGGACGAACGGCGCGCTTCGCTTCGCGGCTGAAGCGCCGCACACTTGACGCCTTGGCAACGGGGTTTTATCACTGACCTAGCCCCCCAGCGAGCCATCCCCCTAGTCACGATGGATACCGGCCATGTCCGTACATGCCAACATTACCAGCGTCTTACAAGAGAAGCGATCTTTTGCACCACCGCCCGATTTTGCCGCCGCCGCGCACATTAAGAGTGTGGAAGAGTACGAGCGCTTGTGCCAGCAAGGCAAGGACGATCCCGAAGGATTTTGGGCCGAGCGGGCCGAATCGTTGGCGTGGATGCGCCGCTGGGACAAGGTGCTAGTCTGGAACGAACCCCATGCCCAATGGTTCGTGGGTGGCCGGATCAACGCCAGTGCCAATTGTCTCGACCGCCATCTCGATGGGCCGCGCCGCAATAAGGCCGCGATTATCTGGGAGGGAGAACCGGGCGAGTCCCGCATTCTCACCTATCAGCTGCTGCACCGCGAAGTGTGCAAGTTCGCCAACGTCCTGAAATCGCTCGGCGTGCAAACCGGCGACCGCGTGACGTTATACATGCCGATGGTTCCAGAGTTGGCGATTGCCATGCTGGCTTGCGCGCGCATCGGCGCGACGCACAGTGTGGTCTTCGGCGGCTTCAGCGCCGAGGCCGTCGCCGACCGCAACAACGACGCCAAGTCGCGGCTGCTCATCACCGCCGACGGCGGTTGGCGGCGCGGCAAAGTCGTCCCACTCAAGGAGAACGTCGATCGGGCTTTGGCCAAATCGCCGACCGTCGAAAAGTGCATCGTCTTCAATCGCTGCAATCAACAAGTGAACATGCAAGCGGGCCGCGACTTATGGTGGCACGAACTGATGGCCGACGCCTCCGCCGACTGCCCGCCGACGCCGCTCGACAGCGAACATCCGCTGTTCATCCTCTACACCAGCGGCTCGACCGGCAAACCCAAGGGCGTGTTGCACACCACGGCGGGTTATCTTCTCGGCGTTTCCCTGTCTCACAAGTGGGTTTTCGATCTGCGCGAAGATGATACCTATTGGTGTACCGCCGACATCGGCTGGGTGACGGGCCACAGCTATATCGTCTATGGCCCCCTGTGCAACGGCGCTACCACGGTGATGTACGAAGGCGCGCCCAATCATCCGCGCGAAGACCGCTTTTGGTCGATTATCGAGAAATACCGCGTCAGTTTGTTTTACACCGCGCCGACGGCGATTCGCGCCTTCGTCAAATGGGGCGACGAGTGGCCGGCCAAGCACGATCTTTCGAGTCTGCGCCTGCTGGGCACGGTCGGCGAACCGATCAATCCCGAAGCGTGGATGTGGTATCACGAACGCATCGGCAAAGGCCGTTGTCCCATCGTCGATACCTGGTGGCAAACGGAAACGGGCATGATCCTGATCGCGCCGCTGCCGGGTGCCATCGCCACCAAACCGGGTTCGGCCACGCGGCCGCTGCCGGGCATCGTCGCAGACATCGTGGACAAACAAGGTCGTTCTTTGCCCCTCAATCAAGGCGGCCTTCTGGTCGTTCGCCAACCGTGGCCAGCCATGTTGCGCACGCTGTACGGCGACGACGAACGCTATCGCCAACAGTATTGGAGTCAGATTCCGCATTGCTATTTCACCGCCGACGGCGCGCGCCGCGACGACGACGGCTATTTCTGGATCATGGGCCGCGTCGATGACGTGCTGAACGTGGCCGGCCATCGCCTCAGTACGATGGAGGTCGAAAGCGCCCTGGTGCATCATCCCAAGGTCGCCGAGGCCGCTGTCGTCGGTCAACCCGACGAAATCAAGGGCGAGGGTATCGCTTGCTTCGTCTCGCTTAAAACCGGATTTGAACCATCCGAAGAATTGAAGAAGGAACTGCGCGAGCATGTGGCGCGCGAGATCGGCGCGTTGGCGCGCCCCGATGCGATTCACTTTACGAAAGATTTGCCTAAGACACGCTCCGGCAAGATTATGCGTCGTCTCCTGCGCGACATCGCCAGCGGCAAGGAGACGACCGGCGACACGACGACCCTCGAAGATTATTCCGTGCTGGCCAAGCTGCGCGATAAGGAGGAAGGTTGAGTGTGCCCACCGCTTAACGACGGACGCACGGTACCGACGCCTCCGCTCGCCAAGAGAACTACCTCAACGCAACGGTTTCTGCCATGCTTCCTTCAGTTCGGCCAGCTGCGCCCAGATCAGCCATTCGCCGTTTGCTGCCGCCATACGCAGACGCGGTTCCTTGCACGTTTGTCCGATTTGTGACAACGGAATGTCTCTCCCGAAGCACGCCTGAAACGCCGACGCCGAGCCAGGATGGACTTCAACCAGAAAACGAGTCGTCGATTCGCTGAAAAGAAGCACATCGTCGGGTGGGTCGGTGGGTCCGAGATGCGTTAGGTCTGCGCCCACGCCGCCGGCAAACGCCATCTCTGCTGCGGCCAAAGCGCCTTCGCTGAGATCGTGGCAGGAACGGATGAGACCTGCTTGGATTGCTGCGTGCAGTTTGTGGAACAGGCGCGGCGTGAGGTGCGTATCGGGACGCAGCGGCGCACATCGGGTACGCGGCCAAGGGCGCTGATAGGAGGGTCGGCGTCGCTGGGTCCGTCATCGTGCAGGCCCACCAACGGCTTGACGACGCTGCCGCCTTGGACTTCGTGATCGTATTGGCGAATGATCCATTCCTTGCTGCACACGTTCGGCGAAGCGAGGATTTT
>JAKBCS010000148.1 GCA_021807595.1 Planctomycetota bacterium
GTTGCGCCGGTCCCACCGCCTTCGAGCCGAACACCATTGCTCCGTAATCCGCCTTGCCCTTGCGGATGCGGCGAAACATGCCGCCGCGGCCATCGGCCCGTGGCACGAGATGTCGCTTCTTCACTCCTACGGAATTTTGGCGGAGTGACTCGCCGGAGTGACACAACTGGTTGGCACAGAATTTGTTGCGATCACAGAATCACACCGCCTACGAGGTTGAAATTTGGCGGGGTGACTTCTGGACGCCGAGGTGACAACGGAGTCCGGCGAACTACGTCTTTTCGTCGGCGACAAACAAGTCGTATCAAACGTATCAACCCGGCAGCGCCGGCAACTGCCCCGTCAATCTATCGGCGAAGCTGGATCACACGGAAGTGCGTGAGAGCGAGACGGTACGTCTCAACGTCCACATCGAGAACGCCAGCGGCAAGGGTCAAGGCATGGCCGTGGCCATCCTCGGCCTCCCCGGCGGCTTGACCGTCCCCGGAGGACATGAAGCAACTCAAGGACTGCATCCGTCTGCCCACCGATGGCGGGCGTCCGCTCGTCAGCGCTTTCGAGCTTCGTGGCCGCGAACTGGTCCTCTACTGGCGCGATCTCGCTCCCGATCAAAAAATCGACGTACCCATCGACCTAATCGCCCGCGTGCCCGGCGAATACTCCGGCCCCGCCAGCCGGGCGTATTTGTACTACAATGCCGATCTCAAACATTGGGTCGAGCCGTTGAAGATCCACATCGCGGCGAAGGCGGAGTGAAAGAGGCGAAATAGCATCGCATAGTGCCGGGACTTGCTGCTTGATTGCGAGCAGCAAGTCCCGGCTCGTTTTCTGACGCCTTGTCTTTTGGTTCCTGGTGATCTGCCACAATGAATT
Source organism: Planctomycetota bacterium (assembly GCA_021807595.1). Taxonomy (GTDB): domain Bacteria; phylum Planctomycetota; class Planctomycetia; order Gemmatales; family Gemmataceae; genus JAJPHU01. The sequence goes on from JAKBCS010000148.1 coordinate 874, forward strand.
GTGTGGCATTTTGGTCGGCGGGGGCGCTACGGTGAACAGGACGGAGCTACAGCGGTTGGGGCAAGAGCGAATTAGCAATACCAAGGTGCTTCTGGACGCTTCTCACCGGTCGGACGCCTACTATCTGGCCGGGTACGGCGTGGAATGTGCATTAAAAGCCTGCATCGCTAAACGGATGAAGTCGGAGGAGTTTCCCGACAAGACCTTCGCTGAAAAATGCTGGACGCATAATCTTTCGCAACTCGTCGCTCCTTGCGGGAATTACGGACGATCTCGACTCCGCTACTTAGAGTCTGTTCCAGAAGCCCCTCTCCCCTGTACTCGGGGTGAGGGGGCGAGAACCCACGGAAAAATGCCCCCCTCACTCCAACCCCTCTCCCCCTGAGTACAGGGGAGAGGGGAGCTTTCGGAACAGACCGTCGAACCGACCACAACCTAGTGGTTCAACGCAGCTGATTTGATGAATAATATATACAAAAGCCTCCTGGAAACACAACTTCTTCACAACTTCCCAGGAGGCTTGCGATGGCCGAGAAGTATCGGGTGACCCTCACCGCCGACGAACGAGACGAGTTGATTCGCATGATCACTCCTGGCAAGGCCGCTGCCGCCAAGTTACGCCATGCACGCATTCTGCTCAAGGCTGATGCCTCCAGCCTCGGTCCCGACGACACCGACGCGGACATTGCCGCCGCTTGCGAGGTCAGTCTGCCGACCATCGCCCGCGTTCGCAAGACCTTCGTCGAACGAGGGCTGACCGCTTCCCTGGAGCGTAAGCGGCCCACGGGACGGCAATATCGCAAACTCGATGGTGCCCAGGAGGCTCAGATGATCGCCGTGGCGTGTAGCGTGCCTCACGCGGGACAGGTATGCTGGACCCTCAAACTCCTGACGGATCGTTTGGTCGAACTGGAAGTGGTCGAGTCCGTGAGTGACGAGACGGTGCGGCGAACGCAAAAAAACGATCTCAAGCCGTGGCTGAAGGAGCAGTGGGTCCTCCCACCCAAGGCCAATGTCGAGTTCGTCTGCGCCATGGAGGACGTGCTGGAAGTGTATACGCGGCCTTACGATCCCAAGCGGCCGCAGGTTTGCCTGGATGGGGCCAGTAAACAGTTGGTGGCCAAGACACGCTCGCCGCTGTCGCTGCTGCCCGGTCAAGCGGCGCGGAAGGATTATGAATACGAACGTCGCGGCACGTCCAAACTCTTCATGCTGTATGAGCCGCTGGCGGGGAAGCGACGTGTGCAAGTGACCCAGCCGCCGCTGCCGACTTCGCCCGCGTCATCAAGGAACTGGTGGACGACGTTTACCCTGCGACGGAGAAGATTGTTCTGGTGATGGACAACCTGAACACGCACAAGCCGGGGTCGTTGTACGAGGTGTTCGAGCCGGCGGAAGCACGTCGGTTGCTGGACAAGTTGGAGAACCATTACACGCCCAAGCATGGCAGCTGGTTGAGCATGGCGGAAACGGAGTTGTCGGTTTTGAGTCGGCAGTGCTTGGACCATCGGACTGGTGAAGTCGGCGCTTGGCAACAGCGACGCAACGACGCCGAAGTAACGGTAGACTGGCGATTCACCACCGCCGACGCGCGCATTAGGCTGAAACAACCTTACCCGTCAATTCAGCCGTGTTAGACCACTACGCTCCTGCGGATTTTTGGCGGAGTGACTCGCTACAAAGACGCAACTGCTTGTAGAAAAGTCGGTTGTGATCGCAGAGTCACTCCGTCAACGCGATAATAAGTTGGCGGCGTGACTCCGGATGCGGTGCAAGCCAAGGGAGGCGATCCATGCCGGTGCGGCGCATCTTGCGAGAGTCGCTTGACCGCAAGCAACACCCGTGTTTGACGACCCTTGCCCCTTTCCCCGGCGAGATGATATAGTCGTAATGCAATCGTTGGCAGCCACTCCGACGCGGAGGCCGTCGTCATGTCCACAATCTTCCCCGGAATGGATCCCTATCTGGAAGACCCACGCATTTGGTCCGGTATTCATAACCGCTTCATCGTCTATCTCGCAGATCAATTGCAACCCCTGATTCGGCCTCGCTACATCGCGGCGGTCGAGGAACGGGTCTTCGTACAAGGAACGGAGCAACGCGAGATCATCCCCGATGCCTGGCTGAAACGCCATCGCCCGGAAGCGAATCCCTCGGCGTCCGCAGCGCTACTCGATGTCGATACGCCGATGGTGATGCAGGTGCCGGAGTTGGAGATTCACGAATCGTATGTCGAAATCCTCGACCGCGAGTCGGAGCAGCGAATCGTGACTGTGGTGGAATTGCTCAGTCCCACCAACAAGTTTGCCGGTGCGGGGCAGGAATCGTATCTCGCCAAACAACGTGAGGTTCGGGCCAGTCAAACGCACTTGGTCGAAATCGACCTGTTGCGGTCGGGGCGGCACGTTTTGGCGGTGCCGGAGTGGGCGGTCCGAGGCAGCGGCCCGTACAGTTACCTGATCTGCGTCAACCGCGCCGAGGAGCGCCGCGATCGCTTCGAGTGGTATCCACGGCAGTTGCGGCAGCGTTTGCCGCGCATCCGCGTGCCGCTGGCCGACGGCGATCCCGATGTGGTGCTGGACTTGCAAGCGGTGCTGGTACAAACCTATGAGGCCGGCAGCTACCGCGAACGTCTACGCTACGATCGCCCCTGCCTCCCGCCGTTGTCGGCGGAAGATCAAGTGTGGGCGGATGGACTGATTCGCGCTGCGCAGCAAGACGTTGGATGAAGCTGGACAAAATCTACGAGTCTCGTCCCTTTTTCCGAGCCTTTTTTCAAGCTTTCGCTTCCTGGTGATCTGCCACAATGAATTGTGTGGCATTTTGGTCGGCGGGGGCGCTACGGTGAACAGGACGGAGCTACAGCGGTTGGGGGGAGAGCGAATTAGGGATGCCAAGGTGCTTCTGGACGCTTCTCACCGGTCGGACGCCTACTATCTGGCCGGGTACGGCGTGGAATGTGCATTAAAAGCCTGCATCGCTAAACGGATGAAGTCGGAGGAGTTTCCCGACAAGACCTTCGCTGAAAAATGCTGGACGCATAATCTTTCGCAACTCGTCGCTCCTTGCGGGAATTACGGACGATCTCGACTCCGCTACTTAGAGTCTGTTCCAGAAGCCCCTCTCCCCTGTACTCGGGGTGAGGGGGCGAGAACCCACGGAAAAATGCCCCCCTCACTCCAACCCCTCTCCCCCTGAGTACAGGGGAGAGGGGAGCTTTCGGAACAGACCGTCGAACCGACCACAACCTAGTGGTTCAACGCAGCTGATTTGATGAATAATATATACAAAAGCCTCCTGGAAACACAACTTCTTCACAACTTCCCAGGAGGCTTGCGATGGCCGAGAAGTATCGGGTGACCCTCACCGCCGACGAACGAGACGAGTTGATTCGCATGATCACTCCTGGCAAGGCCGCTGCCGCCAAGTTACGCCATGCACGCATTCTGCTCAAGGCTGATGCCTCCAGCCTCGGTCCCGACGACACCGACGCGGACATTGCCGCCGCTTGCGAGGTCAGTCTGCCGACCATCGCCCGCGTTCGCAAGACCTTCGTCGAACGAGGGCTGACCGCTTCCCTGGAGCGTAAGCGGCCCACGGGACGGCAATATCGCAAACTCGATGGTGCCCAGGAGGCTCAGATGATCGCCGTGGCGTGTAGCGTGCCTCACGCGGGACAGGTATGCTGGACCCTCAAACTCCTGACGGATCGTTTGGTCGAACTGGAAGTGGTCGAGTCCGTGAGTGACGAGACGGTGCGGCGAACGCAAAAAAACGATCTCAAGCCGTGGCTGAAGGAGCAGTGGGTCCTCCCACCCAAGGCCAATGTCGAGTTCGTCTGCGCCATGGAGGACGTGCTGGAAGTGTATACGCGGCCTTACGATCCCAAGCGGCCGCAGGTTTGCCTGGATGGGGCCAGTAAACAGTTGGTGGCCAAGACACGCTCGCCGCTGTCGCTGCTGCCCGGTCAAGCGGCGCGGAAGGATTATGAATACGAACGTCGCGGCACGTCCAAACTCTTCATGCTGTATGAGCCGCTGGCGGGGAAGCGACGTGTGCAAGTGACCCAGCCGCCGCTGCCGACTTCGCCCGCGTCATCAAGGAACTGGTGGACGACGTTTACCCTGCGACGGAGAAGATTGTTCTGGTGATGGACAACCTGAACACGCACAAGCCGGGGTCGTTGTACGAGGTGTTCGAGCCGGCGGAAGCACGTCGGTTGCTGGACAAGTTGGAGAACCATTACACGCCCAAGCATGGCAGCTGGTTGAGCATGGCGGAAACGGAGTTGTCGGTTTTGAGTCGGCAGTGCTTGGACCATCGGACTGGTGAAGTCGGCGCTTGGCAACAGCGACGCAACGACGCCGAAGTAACGGTAGACTGGCGATTCACCACCGCCGACGCGCGCATTAGGCTGAAACAACCTTACCCGTCAATTCAGCCGTGTTAGACCACTACGCTCCTGCGGATTTTTGGCGGAGTGACTCGCTACAAAGACGCAACTGCTTGTAGAAAAGTCGGTTGTGATCGCAGAGTCACTCCGTCAACGCGATAATAAGTTGGCGGCGTGACTCCGGATGCGGTGCAAGCCAAGGGAGGCGATCCATGCCGGTGCGGCGCATCTTGCGAGAGTCGCTTGACCGCAAGCAACACCCGTGTTTGACGACCCTTGCCCCTTTCCCCGGCGAGATGATATAGTCGTAATGCAATCGTTGGCAGCCACTCCGACGCGGAGGCCGTCGTCATGTCCACAATCTTCCCCGGAATGGATCCCTATCTGGAAGACCCACGCATTTGGTCCGGTATTCATAACCGCTTCATCGTCTATCTCGCAGATCAATTGCAACCCCTGATTCGGCCTCGCTACATCGCGGCGGTCGAGGAACGGGTCTTCGTACAAGGAACGGAGCAACGCGAGATCATCCCCGATGCCTGGCTGAAACGCCATCGCCCGGAAGCGAATCCCTCGGCGTCCGCAGCGCTACTCGATGTCGATACGCCGATGGTGATGCAGGTGCCGGAGTTGGAGATTCACGAATCGTATGTCGAAATCCTCGACCGCGAGTCGGAGCAGCGAATCGTGACTGTGGTGGAATTGCTCAGTCCCACCAACAAGTTTGCCGGTGCGGGGCAGGAATCGTATCTCGCCAAACAACGTGAGGTTCGGGCCAGTCAAACGCACTTGGTCGAAATCGACCTGTTGCGGTCGGGGCGGCACGTTTTGGCGGTGCCGGAGTGGGCGGTCCGAGGCAGCGGCCCGTACAGTTACCTGATCTGCGTCAACCGCGCCGAGGAGCGCCGCGATCGCTTCGAGTGGTATCCACGGCAGTTGCGGCAGCGTTTGCCGCGCATCCGCGTGCCGCTGGCCGACGGCGATCCCGATGTGGTGCTGGACTTGCAAGCGGTGCTGGTACAAACCTATGAGGCCGGCAGCTACCGCGAACGTCTACGCTACGATCGCCCCTGCCTCCCGCCGTTGTCGGCGGAAGATCAAGTGTGGGCGGATGGACTGATTCGCGCTGCGCAGCAAGACGTTGGATGAAGCTGGACAAAATCTACGAGTCTCGTCCCTTTTTCCGAGCCTTTTTTCAAGCTTTCGCTTCCTGGTGATCTGCCACAATGAATTGTGTGGCATTTTGGTCGGCGGGGGCGCTACGGTGAACAGGACGGAGCTACAGCGGTTGGGGGGAGAGCGAATTAGGGATGCCAAGGTGCTTCTGGACGCTTCTCACCGGTCGGACGCCTACTATCTGGCCGGGTACGGCGTGGAATGTGCATTAAAAGCCTGCATCGCTAAACGGATGAAGTCGGAGGAGTTTCCCCACAAGGCCCCTCGCAGAAGAATTCTGGACGCACAATCTTCCTCAGCTCCTCGGCCTTGCCGGTCTCAAGGCCGACCTCGACTCTGCCTCACAAACCGACCACGATCGTGCCGACAACTGGGATACCGTCACGGAATGGACCGAGTCCAGTCGCTACGCTCGAACGACGAAAGCACTAGCGGTTACTCTCAACGAGAACAGCCGTAAGTCGTCTCACTCCACCAATCGCCACAATCGCATCGTGTCATCATCGTTGCCGCATGCCACTTGCGTGCCGCCGGGACTGAAGGCAAGACCTAGTACGGCGTTGGCGTTGCTCTCGAAGCGATGAACCTCCGCGCCGGTTTGCACATCCCATAATCGAATAGAACGATCCCAACCTCCGGAGACGACGCGCTTGCCGTCTGGACCGAAGGCAACGACGAGAATCGTGCTATCTTGACTGCGGAAGCATCGAATTTCCCTGCCTGTCTCGGCATGCCACAAGCGCATCGTCCGATCCCAACTCCCGGAGAGAACGCGTTTGCCATCGGGACTGAAGGCGACGCTCTGCACACGGTGTGTGTGTCCCTCGAATCGACGCCGTTCCGCTCCCGTTTCAACATCCCACAGACGGAGGGTATTGTCCCAGCTCCCGGATAGCACACTTTTACCACGGGGGCTGAAGGCGACTCCGACCACGGAGTCGGTATGTCCGCGAAAGATACGCACTTGTTTTCCGGTCTCGGCGTCCCATAGTCGCATCGTGTCGTCGCTGCCGCCGGAGAGAAGATATTTTCCATCGGGACTAAACGCCACCGCGTTGACAAAATTGCGATGTCCCTCAATGCGCAGCAGTTCCTTGCCCGTTCGCAGATCCCACAGGCGGAGCGTGCGGTCGTGTCCGCCGGAGACGGCGCGCTGACCGTCGGGGCGAAAGGCCACGGCGCTTACAACGCTGGTGTGTCCGGAGAAACAGCGGATTTCCTTGCCGGAGGCCACATCCCACAGTCGAACGGTACGGTCGTGGCTGCTCGTGAGTACTTGTTTACCGTCCGGACTGAAGGCGACGGCTTGGACGGAGTTGGTGTGGCCGGTGAAGAGGCGTGGCAGACGGAACAGCTTCGCTTCCAACGCTTCGATAATCTGCTTGGCGCGGCGGCGGATTTCGAGATCATCGCCAGTGGACGCGGCGCGGCGCAGGGCCGGGAGAGCGGCCTCGCCGATGCGCGTCAGGGCCGCACTGGCCTCCTCGCGCTCGCGGAACTGCTCCGCGCCGAGTTGACGAATGAATCGATCGACCTCCGCCGGAGCGTTCGGTTCGGCGAAGCATGGCAAAGTCCACACCGACCAGAATGAGACACAGACGAGCGCGCAGCGACACACGGCCAGACCCTCCTTGGTCGGGTTTGCTTTGCCCTGACATCAGGGGTGATTAACCTACTCGAAAGCCACGGTAGCCGTCGAGACGAAGTTTCTTCACGCCGTCGCTCGCCCCGTCCAGAGAGTTCGGAAGTGGGGTACGGTATCGAACGGTTGCGCGCGGCCCTCGATGGTCTCGCCGATTTGGTGGATACGATTCGCGGCAAGTTGTCCCAGTTTCTTGCGCTGCGCCATCGCCAAATAGCCGATGCGCTCCGGATCGAGTTGCATCAATCGGCAACAGGTTGCATCCACGGCCACAAGATCGCAGCCCATGAGGAGGACGCCCATTGCTTTCGGCGTGCCGTTGAGTGGGCCGTCGCCCTCCATGCCGACGATCCCATCGACGATGGCCAATTCAGGAGTTCGAGTAGCGGCAATATCAACAATACTGTTGTCGATGCCGCGCCAGTGCAGTTCGTTCTTGGGCCAGCCGTAGCAAATGCCCGGCAGCGTGCCGAAGAGATTCTTCATCGACAGTGTCGCGCCGGCCCAGTGATGCGTTTTTAGCTTCGGCAACGAGATCAGGACGTCCGCCGTCGCCACCGTTTGCGAGAGATAAAGATGTTCCAACCCGGTCAGTCGGCCCAGATTCAGCCGTTTATTCGGTTCGTCGTGATTGAGATCGACAAAGGGGGTTTTATAATGGCGCAACACATCGCCGAGTCCGCTGGCCGCCACGAGATACTCGACGTTCCGCCAATGCCCCGGTCCCTCGGCAACGAGAACCTCTGCCGCGCCTTCGTGGCGACACAGTTCGAGGACGGCGGCGACGACGTGAGGGTGCGTGTTAATGACCTTATCGCGGTGGTACTCGACGAGATTCGGCTTGAGGACGACGCGCTTGCCGGCCAAAGGAACGCGAGCGCGGAAGTGTTCGTACTGGCGTTGAATCACATCGGCGAGATCGGCGTTGTAATTGTTGACCGGGGCGATATGAACGGCGGATTGGGGGTCGAGCGGCCGCAGCTGAGACATCGCCTGGACGGCCAAGCCCTGGATCTTCGCTCGGATGCGCTCGCCGAAGGGTCGTTTGACGGTTTCGAGCAACGACGGCTGAGGCGGGAACGCCAGGTGTTCCACGCTCCCCTTCGGATCGTGGCTAAGCGGGGGCAGTCGAAACGGATTGCCGCCTTCGATGCCGAGCGCGAGTGCGGTCAAGGCTTGCCTCAGCGGCGACAGTCGCAGCCAAGGGGCTTCGGTGCGTACGGAGTGCGCGTCGCGGATACGCCCAAGTAAGAGTGCTAATGTCTCTCGTATTTGGGGCCGATCCGCGTAGGCGTCCAGGGCTATCCGCGCCCAACAGAGATGTTCGAGATCTTCGCTTGTCTCCGCCGTGCGCCGCAGGTATTCGACGCTGGTTTCGATGCGTTCGTCCGAACGGTTTTGCAGTGCCAGCAGCATCAAGGCCGTCGGCGTGGGGATGGGTTCGAGTGAAATGCCGAAGATGCGTTTGTTTCCATAGTTGACGCCGCCGTCTTCCAGAGCGCGGTCGAGGAGCATCTTTTGCCCTTCCTCCACGCGCGGATGTTCTCCCATTCCGATCCGTGTTAGCGCTAAACATGCCCACGCGGTCGGCTCTACCCAAGAGAAATTGCCATCGGCCCACGGCCAACCGAGCAGCCGTTCGTCGATGTCGCTGGCGGCGTCGTTCGATGCTTCCGTTTGCCGTCCCTTGTACGACAGCAGGGCCGTTGCCGTGCCTTGCAGCGCATGGGCATCCTCGCCGAACGTCGCTCGAACGAACAAGGCGAGTGCGGTCGGCCAAATCGCCTCGGAGCGACCGCGTTCGAGTCGATACGTTCCGTTCGTGGCGGCTTGCGAGCGCAGCCAGGCGCACCCCGACTGAATCGCACCGGAATAGAGTTGGCGTTGGCGCGAGAGGGCCAATAACGCCAAACAGGTCGGTTCGAGATGGGCGAGACGATCGGTCACATACCCCCAACCGCCGGTCGAAATTGCTTGCCCCGCTAACACTTCGAGGGGATCGAACGCATCGCTCACGTCGAGACTCCATCGGAAAAGCGAAGACAATTATCCGAAGGAAGTCTAGTTCACAATTCGAGCCTGCGCTTCGCCGAAACCGGAGATTCCTCCCGTGTGTTTATTGCGCTTCCCATTCCACTCCGTCGTCGTCCTCGGTCTCCGTCGTCGTCCTCGAGGTGCCCGTAAACGCCGCCGGTGCGGAGCGATGAAAACATGCTTTGAACTGTTGCTCCAACAGACGGACTCGAAGGGCCGAGGAACGGAGGGGAACGTCGGGCGTTTCTCTCACTGCCGCGATCAGTCGAATCGCCGCGAGTTCGGGTTTGGCGTAACCGCTATGTTGCGAAGCGTGGCATTGATGCCATTGAGGAGTCCGTGCATGTTCGGTTTCTAGCAAGGCTCGCACCGCGTCGATCAAAGTGCATCGATCCGCACAAAGTTGATCTCTCAACTCGTTGAGCAGGGCATCGTAAGCTCGATAGCGCGAGAAGCCATTCTCCAGAATCTCCCTTCGCGTCTTGATGGACTCTTCGCGTTCGGCTTGGGCGAACACTTCGGGGACGAGCGTTCCACTGTAGAGGACCACTGCCAACAGCGAGGCACAGGCGAAGTAGAGGATTCTTCCCGCCGCGCGCGGTCTGCTCCGCGATACCGCAACGATTAGCAGAGTGGCCGCGAGACACATCCCCAGTTTGAAGGCGATCAACCCCGTCCAGCCGAATCGTTGCAGGCACCATGCCGCCGCCGGGTTGCTCTCGTAAGCGCCGCCGCTGCGGCGCAACAGAAGCCAAGTCAGCGCGAAATCGCTCAGGTTTAAGGCGAGGAACAAGCACATCTTTCGACGGTGATTACCCACGACGAGTCCTACCTCACTTGGGCGACGGCGGCGATTCTCTCCGAGCATCGCGAATGGATTTGCCGCATAGTCGAAGAGGAACCGAGATCGTCGCAATCGTGCCGCCGAAACGGAAAGATGAAGACAATTTAACCCATGAAGGTCTAATGAGTAGGTGACTCGACGGTGGAGAGAGCGCTCAGTTTGGAGAGGCTCCGGCTTCGCGCAACCGGGTTCGCAGATAGCGCGCGCGGGCGGCATTGCGTTCCTCGCCGTCCAACGATGCCCCCATGAGTTTCTGCAAGTGCGCCGGTTGGGTATGGATGAACAACTCGTTCACCGTGGGGATGGTAATGTCTTCGATGAGGTGGAGATTGATGCCCAGACGAACGTAGGAGAGTAGTTCCATCGTCTCTTCGGACGTCATCATCGTCGCCGAGCAGAGCGTGCCGTGGGCGCGGGCGATTTTGTCCTGCAAGCCCTGGCGATTGTCGCGCAGCCAACTCGTGCGCGCCTGGCGTTCGTAGGTGATGATTTGCGGGATGACGCTGTGGATTTCGTTGAGGATGGTGGTCTCGCTTTTGCCGAGCGTGACCTGATTCGAGATCTGATAGAAGTGTCCGGAGGCTCGGCTGCCTTCGCCGTACAGGCCGCGCACCGCCAAGTTGATTTTCTGGAGCGCGCGAAAGACTTTTTCGATCTGTTTGGTATACTCCAGCGCCGGCAGATGCAGCATGACGCTGGCGCGCATGCCGGTACCGACGTTGGTAGGACAGGCCGTGAGATAGCCGAACTCTTCGCTAAAGGCGTAGGTGACGCGCTGTTCGAGCGCGTCGTCCACGCGGTCGATCTCTTGCCAGGCTTCATCGAGGGTGAATCCGCTGCGCATGACTTGCAGGCGGAGATGATCTTCCTCGTTAATCATCAAGCTGACGGTCTCTTGCGGTCCCAGCGCGACGCCGCGCGGACCTTCGGCGGCAGCCAGTTCTCGGCTGATGAGTTGGCGCTCGACGAGAAACTGCCGATCCAGCGACGATAGCGTCGGCACGTTGACGTAGCCGAGTTTCGGTTCCAAGTCGAGCTTGGCCACGCGGTCGCGGAGGAGCGCTTCGATCTCGGCCTTTTGTCCGGGACTGGAGCGGTTGGTGAACGGAAAAGCGGCCAGATTGCGGGCTAAACGGATGCGGCTGGAGATGACAATATCGGACTCCGGGCCGCTGCCGCGCAACCATTCGCCACTGGTATGAGTCAGGCTATCCAGATTCATCCGTGGCTTCCTTCCTGCGGAGCAAGTCTCGTAAATGGGCGGCCTCTTCGTAGGCTTCCCGGTCGATCGCCGATTGCAAGCGCCGGCGCAACTCCACCCGTTCCGCCTGCTGCTCCGGTGGGAGGACGGATCGGTGCGGCGTTTTGCCGACGTGTCGTTCCGAGCGATGGATTCGCTGCAACAGGGGAGCCAAGCCGCCGCGAAAGACGATGTAATCGTGCGGACAACCGAGCCGACCCTGCGCGCGAAACTCCATATACTTTATGCCGCACGCCGGGCAGGTCAACCGAGCCAATTCATCGCTGTGTGGGCCGAGGTGCTGGCCGATCAGATTTTGTACGATCACCGGCAGGTTCAGCTCTTGCTTCTTCACCATCTGATGCTGTTCGGCGCAGCGCTGGCACAGGTGCAGTTCCTTCTTCTGCGAATCCACGCAATCGGTCATATGCACCGTGGCCGGATTCGAGCAATACTGGCACTTCACGCCGCTATCCTTTATCGATGTCACATCCGCAATCTGGCAACCGGATCTGCCGGTTCGCCCTTCTCAACTGTCTTCGAGCTGGCGGATTCGGTCGCGCAGCTGTGCTGCCTCTTCGTAGGCTTCCTTGTTGACCGCTTGAAGCAGTTGCTTGCGCAGCTTGATCAATTCCGACTGCGTTTGTTTGCTCTGAGGCAGACGGCGCGGCGACTTGCCGCAGTGGCGCGTCTCGCCGTGAATGTTTTCTAAAAGAGGGGTCAGTTCCTCTTTGAACTCTTGATAATCGTGAGGGCAGCCGAGCCTTCCGGTATTGCGGAAGTCCACGAATTTAATACCGCAGACCTCGCACTGGCGATTGAGCATCGCCGGCTCGTCGAGATCCTCTCCGGTGGACGGCGGCGCTTTGACGCCCGACGATTTCTGCGACGGTTCGTACAGATGATTGTGCGCGCACGACTCGCACAGATGGAGTTCTTCAATCTGATCCTCGCCGAGAATCTCGGTGATGTGCAAGGTCGCTTGATTGTGGCACTTTTGACATTTCATAGCCGCGGGTTCTCCCCAAACCCGTTCTCCCCAATACGAATCTAACGCCATTCTAACAGGGGGAGATAGGCTGTCAAGCAGAAGCTCGCCGCCTCGGATCTTCCCGCCTCACCGCTCGTTTTCGCCCCTCAGTGCGCGTGTCGCCGATTTGATTCCGAAGTAGCGATTGCATCCGCACTCCCATCCTTGCATATGTTCCGCCTGTAGATTACTTTGCTTGAAGATGGTTGTGACAACGCCACCGTCGAGTGCAATTCTTTCCATCCATTCTTTTGGGGATTCGTGCCCATGCCGCGCATCTTCGATAACATCGAGCAACCGCTCCTCGACGCTTTGTTGGACACCGCGCGCGTTGCCCATCGCGGCGATTTCTGCGTCGGCTATTTCAATTTGCGCGGTTGGCGACAGCTCGACGATGCCATCGAACGCTGGGCCGGTGGCGACGGGCAATGTTGTCGCCTGCTCGTCGGCATGCAGCGCCTGCCGCAGAAAGACGTACAGTCGCTGTTTCGCGTCGATGCCCGCGACGACGGCATCGACAA
>JAKBCS010000149.1 GCA_021807595.1 Planctomycetota bacterium
ATCTCACTCGATTGGCATCGAATCCAAGCGATGTGTGAAGAGCCGTCGGATACAGGATCTTAGTGTTTGTCTCATACGCTCCCCTCTCCCCTGAGTACAGGGGAGAGGGCAGGGGGTGAGGGGCGAAAATCCAACGCTTTCCCCCTCAACCCCTCTCCCCCTGAGTACAGGGGGAGAGGGGCTATTCGGATCGCTTCTTAAAGCGTTGGCGCGTGTCCCACAAAGTATTCGCGCACGAATCTCCTTCCATCCCTCCCATACGACCGAGGCTCGGATAAGATGAAGTTGGAAGCCCGAAGGGAGGAGACGATCCATGAGTGCCGCCAATTTCCGCGCCCAGATCCTCGAATTGATTCGCCGAGCCTCCGCCTTTCTCCCTCCGGATGTGTCGCAGGTGATTGAGACCCACCGCGCCCTGGAGCAAGCCGGCTCCAAGGCGGGACTGGCACTCGATCTCGTCGCGCAGAACATCGGCTTGGCCAAGCGGCTCAGCGCTCCCATTTGTCAGGACACGGGAACGATTACCTTCTACATGCAAACTCCAGTCGGGTTCGATCAACTCGAACTGGAAGGGTTGGCGCGCGAGGCGGTTGCCGAAGCCACGGCGAAAGGCTTTCTGAGGCAGAACTCGGTCGACAGCATCAGCGGCAAGAATACCGGCAACAATCTCGGTGCCGGTAGCCCCGTCTTCCATTGGCATCAGCATCGTAAAGACACGATAGACATCCGTATTGTCCTCAAAGGCGGCGGATGCGAGAACATGAGTGCCCAGTATTCACTCCCGGCGATGATCGACGGCAAGCGTTGCGACCGCGATCTCGACGGCGTGCGATCTTGCATCCTCAATGCCGTGTGGAACGCTCAGGGCAAAGGCTGCGGGCCGGGATTTCTCGGCGTCTGCATTGGAGGGGACCGCGCCACAGGCTACGAATTCGCCAAGGAACAACTGCTGCGCGACCTCGACGACACCAACCCCGTGTCCGAGCTGGCGGCGTTGGAGGCGCGCATTCTCGATGAAGCGAATCGGCTCGACATCGGCCCGATGGGATTCGGCGGGAAGCTGACAATTGGCAGCTGCAAGATTGGCGCGCGGAATCGGTTGCCCGCTTCGTTTTTCGTAACCGTCGCCTATATGTGTTGGGCCTATCGGCGGCGCGGCGTCGTTCTCGATGCCGAAGGCGAGGTCGTCGAATGGTTGTACCAAGCGCCCGGCGAGTTTGACCGCGATTACAGCCACGAAGCCGAGTTGCTCGATCTCGGCGTCAGCGGCAAGAAGGCTATTACCCTGCGGACCCCATTGAGCGAAACGGATGTGCGCAACCTCAAGGCCGGAGACATCGTACTCCTCAACGGCGTCGTCTTCACGGGACGCGATGAGATACACAAGTATCTGTTTAAGGGCGGCGATTTGCCCATCCTACAAGGCGGAGCGATCTATCACTGCGGCCCGGTCGTTCTCGAGGACAAGGGAACCTATCGGGTAGTAGCGGCTGGGCCGACGACTTCCATTCGTGAAGAACCGTATCAGGCCGACATCATTCGGCGCTACGGCATCAAGGCGGTGATCGGCAAGGGCGGCATGGGAGCCAAAACGCTCCAAGCGTGCAAGGATCACGGTTGCGTCTATCTGCACGGCATCGGCGGCGCGGCTCAGATTTATGCTCGCTGCGTGGAGGGCGTCGAGGGAGTGCATTTGAAGGAGAAGTTTGGAAGTCCCGAAGCCGTCTGGGTGCTGCGCGTCAAGGATTTCCCTGCGGTGGTGACGATGGACGCGAACGGTCAATCGCTGCATCAAGAAGTGGCGGATACCTCCAAGGGGCGATTGCTCGATGTACTCGCCGCCGCGCGGTAAGCGTTTTTTCCCTTCGTCGAGAAAATCGGCTCGACGGAAGCGGTTCGCCTTGACCGACATGCGGCCTGAGCCAAAATGGGGATAGCTCTGGGCATCCGGCGAGGATCGAATAATGGCCATGCCGCTAACCTGTCCGCGCGGCCACCAATGGGAAGCCGACGGACAGAATCTTTCTGCTCCGCCAACCTGTCCGATTTGTGGTCTCGCGCCGGCCTCCGCATCTCCCGCCATCCCGCCGACGTTGGTTTTGCAGGGAGTCCCCCTCGTCCCCAGCGACACACCGTCGAACGCGGCCACGATCCCTCGCGGTCCAACGGATAAAGAGGATCGATCGCGTCTTCTGTCGCAGCACATCCCCGGCTATGAAATCCAGGGCGAGTTAGGGCGAGGCGGGATGGGCGTGGTCTACAAGGCGCGGCAAATCAAACTGAATCGCGTGGTGGCGCTGAAAATGGTTCTCGCCGGCGCGCAAGCCGATCCGCTTCAACTCGAACGCTTCCGGGCCGAGGCGGAGGCGGTCGCGCGTCTGCAACACCCCTATATCGTGCAGATTTACGAGATCAGCGACTACAACGGCTGCCCTTACTTTTCGTTGGAATATGTGGACGGCGGCAATCTGGCGCAAAAGCTCACCGGCGTCCCGCAGCCGCCGCGCTTGGCCGCCCATCTCATCCGCATGCTTGCCTTGGCCATGCACAGCGCCCACCAGAAGGGCATTATTCATCGCGATCTCAAGCCCGGCAACGTTCTGTTGGCTCTTCCGACCGAACACGTTTCCGATTCGGATACGTTTCACAACGAGATGCTGGCGACGTTCCGCTACTTTGGCATCCCTAAGGTCACGGATTTCGGTTTGGCCAAACACCTCGACGTGCAATCGCAGACGCGCACCGGCGCAATCATGGGCACACCCAGCTATATGGCTCCCGAACAGGCCGAAGGACTCGCACACTCCATCGGCCCAGCCACCGACGTGTACGGACTGGGGGCTATCCTCTACGAGTTGTTGACGGGAAGGCCGCCCTTCGAGAGCGAAAGCTCGATGACCACCATCCGCCAGCTTTTGACCGACGACCCCGTTCCACCGGCACAGCTGCAACTGAAAGTACCGCGCGATTTGGAGACCATTTGTCTGAAGTGTTTGGAGAAGACTCCCGCGCGCCGCTATCACAGTGCCGAAGAACTCGCCGAGGATCTGCAACGCTATCTCAACGATGAACCGATTGAGGCCAGGCCCGTCGGGTGGTGGGGAAAGGCGCTCAAATGGGTGCGCCGCCATCCCACCAAGACCACGGTGGCGTCGGTGGTGCTGCTTTCGATCGCCACGTTTTTGCTCATGGGATTGCTCTACCATCTGCAGATGAAAGCCGCTTTCGAGAAGACGCGCGAATACGCCGACGCCAATCGGAAGAATCTCGTTCGCATGCATGTCTCCCAAGGTACGAGCGCC
Source organism: Planctomycetota bacterium (assembly GCA_021807595.1). GTDB lineage: Bacteria > Planctomycetota > Planctomycetia > Gemmatales > Gemmataceae > JAJPHU01. The sequence continues at coordinate 3,303 of JAKBCS010000149.1, forward strand.
CTGAACAATGGCGACGGATTCACGGCACTCTTGTGGTTTACCGAGGCGCTGCATCTGGACGGCGGCACAGACCAGGACGAAAAAGCCCATCGCCAGCGCATCGCCACCTTGGAGCGCGCCCTGCCTCGACCGCAGCAATTGTGGATTCACGAAGGTGCCATCTACGAGACGCAGATCGATCCCAAGGGCGAGCGCGTGCTGGCGGCGGGCGAGGAGGGAAAAATATACATTTGGGACATCCAAAAGAGCGAACGTGTCGGCGAGCCGTTGGTTCTAGGCGGGCCGGTAGTATTCGCCAGTTTCAGCCCCGATGGTTTGCGCGTCGCCGCTGCTGGAAAAGACGGTACGGCGCGCATTTGGGATGCTGCCACGGGGTTTCCGATCACCCCGCTGTTGCCCATCGGCGGCGCGGCGCGCGACATCGCCTTTAGTCCCGATGGACGGCAATTGGCGACAGCCGCGGGCGAGGCGGCGCGCGTGTGGGACGCGACCAACGGGAAACTCTTGCCCGGAGAATTAACACATAAAGGATCGGTAAACGCCGTTCGCTTCAGCCCCGATGGCCGATTGCTGGCGACCGCCGGAGACGATGGTCTAGTCCGTCTGTGGGAAGCAGCGTCACGCAAACCATCCCCCATCGCTTTACCGCACGATCGAGCGGTCCTTTGTCTTGCCTTTAGTCCCAATAGCAAGCAATTAGCCAGCGGCAGCGCGGATCGATCGGCACAAGTGTGGGATGTGGTGTCCGGAGTCGCCGTCGGTCGGCGCTTGTGGCATCGCCGTTCGGTCTCGCGCGTGGTTTTCAGTCCGTTCGGCCAGCGGTTGTTGACGAGCGGCAAGGACGGCTCGGCCATGATTTGGCGGGTGGCCGACGGCGAGCGACTGGTCGAACCCATGCGGCACAAAAGCATCATCCGATGGACGGCATTTAGCCCAGACGGCTGCCGCGTGGCCACGGCGGGAGACGACAATTCCGCCCGCGTTTGGAGTGCCAACACCGGCGAACCGTTGACGCCCCCCCTCCGCGCTAACGGGAGTGTCAATCGCGTAGGCTTTGGTCCGCGCGGCCGGCGCTTGGTCGTCGCCGCAGACGATGGCACCGTTCGCCTGTGGGATGTGGCGTGCCGTCATCGCGCACGCATTGTCGAGGAAGGAGCCGATTTTCGTCGCCGCGCGGATCGTGAATTGCGCGTGGGTTATCTCGACGACAAGCGGCCCGACGACGAATCGATCGGACGAACAAGCCCCGATGGCCGACTCGTTCTTAAGATCGGCAACGACAACAGCGTGCGCGTATGCGACCGCGCGAACGGCAAACAGATTGCCCCGCCTCTGGCCCATCGCGGTGAGATTCTCCACGCGGCCTTCCGTGCCGACGGCGCGCAGATCGTTACCACCAGCGCCGACGAGACGGCGCGCGTATGGGAAACGGCTTCCGGCGCTCCCATCGGCCAACCGCTGCGTCATGCCAGCGCCGTACTGTACGCCGATTTCAGTCCCGACGGGCATCGACTCGTCACCGCCAGCGACGACAACACAGCCCGAATTTGGGATATTGAGAGTGGCGAATTATTGGTTCCGCCGTTAAAGCACGAAGGAACCGTCACACGAGCGGTATTCAGTCCGAACGGACGGCGCGTCGCCACGGGCAGTCGCGATCAAACCGCCCGCGTCTGGGACTCGACCAGCGGACAGACCTTGACCGCCCCCTTGCTTCATCCTTGGGCCGTCCGAAACGTCCACTTCCGACCCGACGGTCGAGAATTGATCGTTGCCGGAAGCGACGGCGCGATCTGGGCCTGGGAACTGAACGATACCGATCGATCGGTTGAGGATCTTATTGGCTTGGCGCAAATGCTTTCGGGAAGCCGAATCGACGATCAACGCGGGTTGATGCCACTTACATCCCGCCAACTAGAGAGCGTTTGGTCGTCGCTCCGCGCCTCGCGCGACGATTTGTTTCACTTCTCCGCCGAAGAAGTAACGGCATGGCACCAACAGACTGCCGAAGAGTGCGCGCGCGCCCAGCATTGGGAAGCTGCGCTTTGGCATCTGAATCGTCTGCTCGAAAGCGAGCCGGACCATTGGCTCTATCTTGCTCGTCGCGGTCGCATTTTTGCCGAACTCAATCGTTGGACGGAGGCCAGCGCCGATTTCTCTGGGGTCGTCCGCTTGGCACCGAAAGAGGCGGAGGCATGGTGTCTCCACGCCCTCCTCCGCCTGTGGGCCGGCGATGGCGATGGTTATCGCAAAGCCTGCGCCGCACTCGATTCGATCGAGCGCGAAAATGGTGCTTGTCGTCTCGCCTATCTAACGGCTTGGACCTGCACGCTCTCGTCGGATTCGGGAGTAAAAGGAGAGCGTCTGGTTGAAATGTCCGAGCGCGCAGTGGAACACGACGCAAACGATCCGGATTATCTCTGTACGCTGGGAGCGGCCCGGTTGCGCGCCGGCGATTACAAAACGGCCGAGAAACTACTTACCGAAGCCTTCTCTCTCCAAGGACGGAGGCCACATGTGCGCGAGAATCTCTGGTTGTCTATCGTCGCTTCTCATCTCGGCAAGGTCGCCGAGGCGAGGCGACAACTCGACGAAGCCGCCCTCGGCCTAACCGCCCTCACCACGGGAAATAACGCCCTCGAGAATACCGCGCTGCCCTGGGTTCAACGACAGCAGCTGGAAATACTGAGGCGGGAAGCCGAAGAAGCGCTAAAGAAACCAAAGGAGAAAGGAACGTAATCCTCAACGCCTCTCCGTCCCTCGGTTCGAGCCGGTATCCGTTGGCGAATCTGCGCCATTCGATTACGATGGCAACGTGGTTACAAGAATTATGCGGACAGAATGGGACGGCGTATGACGTATTGTTTAGGCATCACGACCAAGCATGGACTGGTTTTGGCTTCGGACTCGCGCAGCAACGCGGGGTACGATCAAGTGAACGTCTGTCGAAAGATGCACTGCTTCGTGCAGCCGGACGAACGGGTGTTCGTCGTGCTGACGAGCGGCAGCGTGTCGTTGACGCAATCGGTGCTGTCGCTGTTGCGGCACGATTTCGATCGCGGCAAGGGGTTGGCCTCCGTGCCCTCTCTCTACGACGCTGCCCGTCACGTCGGCGATCGCGTGCGGCGCATCGCCGATCTCGACCGCGCCGCACTCGAGCGGGATCAATTCGCCTTCAACATTCATTTTCTCTTGGGGGGACAGGTTCGCGGTGAAAAGCCGTATTTGTATCTTATTTATCCTCAAGGCAACCCTCTGGCCGCGACGGAAGAATCGCCGTATTTGCAGATCGGCGAGTGCAAATACGGCAGGCCGATCCTCGATCGTGGCGTGCGCTACGATCAAACGAGTCTAGAAGAAGCGGCCAAGTACGCCTTGATCTCGCTCGACTCCACGATGCGTTCCAACGTCACCGTCGGCCCGCCCATCGATTTGCTGACCTATCGAACCGACGAGTTTCGCCTGACGCGACGACGTCGTTTCGCCGCCAACGATCCCGAGTTGTTGGCCGTGCAAGTGCAGTGGGAACGCTCGCTTCGCATGGCCGTGCGCGACCTACCGACCATCCAATTCGACGAGGCCGAGGGATAAGTTTGCCTCTCTCGCGTCTGGAAAAGAAAGAATCCTCCGCGACACGACATGTTGCCGTCTCGCGGAGGATTCGGAAGCGAACGAAGCGTCCAAACTCAACCGAGCAGTAAACTCGGCTCCCAACCGACTCGTTCGGCAGAGGCGCGGAGTTTTTCCAGCGCGCGATTCTGAATCTGGCGCACGCGCTCTTTGCTGATGCGGAGCAGGTGGCCGATCTGCCGGAGGCTGTGCGTGCCGTTGCCGGTCAGCCCGAAGCGCAAATCGAGTACCTTGCGCTCGCGCGGCCTCAGATTCTCCATCAAATACTGCAATGCTTCTTGGCGCTCGGAGTTCTGCCGTTGCGTAGAACTTTCGTTGTCCGGCATGGCTTCGGTCAATTTGAAGTCGCTGTCGTCGTCGAGGACGGCGTTGAGCGAGACCGGCGTGCGCGTGGCCGTTTGCAGATGGGTGAGGTGTTCGAGGCTGCTGCCGGTGCGCGAGGCGAGTTCTTGCGGGGTGGGCAGATGTTTGCCGCCGTGCGCCAAGGCTTCGGACTCTTGCTGAAGGAGACCGAGTTCTTGAAGGTGGTGAGGCGACAGGCTGACCAAATGGCTCTGGCGGGCGACGGCAATTTGCAGCGTCTGACGGATCCACCACGTCGCATAGGTTGCCAATCGAGTTCCGTGGCTGACATCGAATCGGTCGATGGCCTGCATCAGACCGCAGACGGCTTCCTGAAGCAAGTCGGCGTAGCTGAGGGCGTGATGGCGGAATCGCTTGGCAACGTGAGCAGCCAAACGAATGTTCGCCGAGGCAAGACGATGCTTGAGGTGGACATATCGATCGTGCAAGCGGCGAACGGTTGCGAGGCTGCGTGCTTCATTATCGCAGTGTTCGCGGACGAATTGAGCCATCGGCCACGGTTCCAAGGCCGGGCGATGTTGGCGGAGGCGTGGGAAGTTGCGGATCAGCACTCGCACGAGTTCGCATTTCGTTTCCCAGAAATCGGCGAGCAGCTCGCGCTCTTCTTCCGGTGTCAACAGGTCCGAAGAGAAAATCGTGGTCGTCGCCACGGGATTAGTCTCTTCGGTCTCTGGCGGGCGCTTCCGACGTCGCGTCTTCATGGCCATCTTTTCCTACAACTAGAGGCTAAACGTATCGTGTCCCCAATACAACAAGTCGTCGATCTCCCGGAGCGACGACTCAGACAACTTCCGAACCCAAATACCGAGACGACAGCATGGAAAGCCATGCCAGCATCGGTCTGAGGCCGGATGGATTCGCAGTGCGGTAGAGTTTCCATTCGACGGTTTCAACGCACCCCTCGAAACGGCGACGGCACGGCAACGAACTTCATTGCCCACTCCGGCCCCATCCTGACGAGGCGCGCACGGCATACGGCCGCGGACTCTGCCGCCCAGGGAGAGGAAGGCCGCCTTCCAGGTTCGCAGTCCATTGGAACCGTATGCGCGGGAAAGGGTTCTCCCTGATCTTCCTAACGTGCCGACTTATTGTAAAGTCCCGATGAGTCCATAGCAAGATTTATTATCGAAAAGTGCGCGGATTGTTTGCAGAAGGTTTCCGCCGCTTTTTCGACCCGATTTGCGCCGAGAGGTGATCTTTTCACTTGACAACTCACGATCCTGCTTCACGTTACATCATCGACCCGACGGCAGCGAACGCTGCCGAGCATTTCATCATCGGGACGATCGACCTCCTTCCATCGGCTTTTTGGCATTCTTTCTCGCGTGATGTAGAATGAAGTGTTCCTACATTGGTGTTCTGCGTTTGCCTCTCGTCTCCCCCGTCGGCGAGGAGGTGGAGTCCACGACAGAGCAGATCGTAGAAACAGCGGAGGGATTCGGTAGTGGATTCACCGAAGTGTTCGCTTCTGGTCGTCGATGACGAGCCCTACATTCTGCCGACGTTAAAAGCCTTGCTGTCGGGAGAGTACGAGGTCATCACCGCCGACTGCGCCGAAGCCGCGAAAGCCATTTTCGCGCGCCGACCCGTCGATCTCATCCTGACCGATCAGAAGATGCCGAGGCAGACCGGCATTCAACTTCTCGAATGGGTCTGCGCTCACCATCCGCGCACCGTTCGCTTGCTGATGACCGGACATGCGGAACTTGAGGACGCCGTCAACGCCATCAATCGCGGGCAGGTCTACCACTACTTGCTCAAACCCTGGCGCACCGAAGAGTTGATGCAAATCCTTCGCAATGCCGCCGAGAAATTTCAGCTGGAACGCAGCCGAGACAGGCTCCTGGAACAGTTGAGTCTGCTCAACGCCGATTTGGAACAGCGCGTCACCGACCGCACCCGAGCGCTGCAAGAAGCCAATCACATGCTGGAACAGCGCGCCCGCGAACTGGAGCGCCTGGCGCTCACCGATTCCTTAACCGGGTTGTTCAATCGCCGTGCCATGGAGGAATTGGCTCGCTTCGAGTTGAAACGCCATGCGCGCTATCCCAGCCCGCTGACCATTGGATTGATCGACATCGATTGCTTCAAAGAGATCAACACCCGCTATTTGCTTCCCGGCGGCGACGAAGCGCTGAAGGCATTGGCTCGCATCTTAACGACTTCGGTGCGCGAGGTGGATTCCGTCGGGCGCATCGGCGGCGACGAGTTCCTCATCATCGCGCGGGAGACGAATGAGGAAGGGGCGAAGCATCTCGCCGAGCGGATCCGCGCCACGGTAGCCGCCACGCCGATTCCCTACGGAAAGCAGACGATCCACATCTCGGTGAGCGTGAGTTTCGCGGTCGCGGACATCGATGCGCCCGCCGATTTTGAGATCCTCTATCGCCTCGCGGCCAGCTCCATTAAAGATGCCAAAGAGATGGGGCGCAATTGCTTCGCGGTCTGTCGGATGACGGCAGAATCGTTAGGTTGAGGGGCAATCAACGCGGCGGTCGTTCGACAGCTGGGACGCGAGAGTATGCGAGGAATAGACGGTGAGCCGCCTTGCGCGTGTCCTTGGCCAATCGACACAATTCACCGATCAGCGTGGGATGGCACAACGCGCTTGCCGCCACTCGGAAAGGCGCGAGCCGCCCCATCCCAATCGTCCGGACGAGCCGCGGGGATAGAGCGGTGTTCATGTCGTCGGAGATAACGCGCAGACAGGCAAAAGGAACTCGGCGCTCCAGACACAATCGAGCGGCGACGGCACTTTCCATGTCCACGGCCAAGGCGTTGTAGCGGCTTCCGAGTGCCTGTTTCTCGGTGGGATCGCCGAGGAGTCGCGGCACGGTCAAGAGTCGCCCCGATGCCCCTGTGCTTCGATTCGCTTCCAGAACGGACGCCGCCGACCATCGACGATTCTCAAGATCGACAATTTCCGTTGCCTGGATCGCGTCGCCTACCTGGAGATGAGGTTGCAACGACCCGGAAAAACCGAGCAACAGCAGCGAACGCGGACGATACGAGACATCGCCGAGACGCGGTTCGCTCAGACACCAGCTCAAAGCCGTCTCCATCGCCGTCGCGCCGATGCCGGTTTCTAGCATCAACACCGATTCGCCCGCCCTAGCGCGAAACTCGGCGCGGCAGGGAGCGCCCGCAAAGCGCTTCCGAAGGGAATAGGCGCGCCGGAAGTGCATCGACTCGCGTCGCAGCGCGAATACCAAGCAGGGGTCGGTACTGTCCAAGTGATCGTTCGTCACGAGATCTGCCACATCAGCATTTTAAGGCTGTCTCCCATTCGCTTGTTGACGCCGAGAGCGGCCGAGGGTTCGTATCCGCAGTGTACCATGCAATGCTCGCAACGCGGATCTTTGCCGGCCCCGTACTGGTCCCAATCCGTGTTTTCCATCAGATCGTCGAAGGTCTCGTGGTGTTCGTCGGTGATGAGATAGCAGGGGCCTTTCCACCCCTTGACGTTGCGGGTCGGATTGCCCCAAGCGGTGCAGGTCAATTCGCGTTTGCCGCTGAGAAACTCCAAGTAGATCGGCGACGACATCATGCGATACTTGCTCAACAGTTTCTCGGCTTCTTGAAACTTGGTGCGAATGTCGTCGCGCGTCAGGAAGATCTCGGCTGCGCCTTTGGGATTGGTCTGCTGCACGGCGGTGTATCCGTAGGCCGGCGAGAGCATGAACCCATCGACGTTCAGTTTCGTCAGATACGCGAAGAGGGCGTCGATCTCCTTAAGATTGGTTTCTTTGTAAATCGTCGTGTTGGTGCAGACGAGGAAGCCGGCCTTCTTGGCGGCGACGATTCCCTCCACGGCGGCTTGGAAGACACCTTGGCGTTCGACGGCCAAATCGTGCGTCTCCTCAAGGCCGTCGAGATGGACGTTGAAGAAGAACCGACTCGTCGGTCGAAACTCGCGCAAGCGCTTCTTGATGAACATGCCGTTGGTGCAAAGATAAATGTGCTTGCGTCGCTTCAATATCCCGCGCGTCAGCGCGCCGATTTCTGGGTAAATGAGCGGCTCGCCGCCGCAGATGCTGACGATGGGCGCGCCCGCTTCGTCGACCGCTTGGAGACACTCCTCCACGGTGAGTTTGTCCTTGATGGTCTGCGAATACTCCCGAATGCGCCCGCAGCCGGTGCAGGTCAAATTGCAGGCGTGAAGCGGTTCAAGCATCAACACCAACGGAAAACGCTTCGCGCGCGCGATCGTCTTGCGGGCCATGTATCCGACCATGCTCGTTGTCAGACTCAGCGGAAAACGCATGGAAAAACTCCTAAAAACATCGGCCATCAACCATCATTCGGACAACGAGATTACGTCTCTTCGGACGGATAGCGATAACCGCGAAGCGCAGCCGGCGCACGGTCGGTCGCTTTCTGGCCGAGAGCCGATGGCCGAGAGCCGATGGCCTTTTGATAGCGTGACAGTGCCATGAGCGGGAAATACAGACGATAAAGGTGATACTTCAAGTAGAATACTTTTGGGAAGCCCGTGCCGGTGAAGGGTTCTTCGGTCCAGTTGCCATCCGTTCCTTGTGTCTCAAGCAAGAAGTCGATGCCGGCGCGAACGGACTCGCTTTCGTACTCGCCGGCGGCAAGCAGGGCCAGCAAGGCCCAGGCGGTTTGGGAAGCGGTCGGCGTGCCCTGACCGGCCAGCGAGGGATCGTCGTAACTGCGGCAGGTTTCGCCCCAGCCGCCGTTGGATTGTTGCACTTTTTGCAGCCACGCGACGGCCCGGCGAACCATGGGATCTTTACGATCGAAACCGATGCTCTGCAAGCCGCACAGCACTTGCCAGGTGCCGTACAGATAATTCACGCCCCAACGGCCGATCCAGCAGCCGCGTTCGTCTTGTGTTTTACGCAGAAACTCCAGGGCACGGCTCACTTGCGGAAGCTCGATGCCGTAGCCGTAATGCCCGAGCGCTTCGAGAACGCGGGCCGTTATATCCGGACAACTCGGATCGAGCATGGCGTTATGATCGGCGAAGGGAACGCGCGTCAGCACTTCTCTGTTAATATCGCGGTCGAACGCCGCCCAGCCGCCGTCGCTGTTCTGCATTCCCAGCAGCCAGCGCAGACCGCGTTCGGCGGCAGGCCGGCCGCGCGCGGTATTGGCCTGTCCCGTCTTGGCCAACGCCATCAACACCATTGCGGTATCATCGGTGTCGGGATAAAAAGCGTTGCGATACTCGAAAAACCACCCTCCCGGTTCCAGCCCCGCATTCGTCAAACTCCAATCGCCCGGTTGCCTCACCTCCCGCTCCAGCAACCAGGACGCTCCTTGATTCATCGCTTCGCCCGCGCTTGTTTCGCCGCTCGTTTCCGCATCGGCTAAGGCATTAAGCGCCAAAGCCGTATCCCACACCGGCGAGAAACAAGGCTGCAAACGGACGGTGTCGTCTTCCTCGATCGTGAAATCTTCGAGCTGTTTCAAGGCCCATTTCATCTCGGGCGCATCGTCGGCCACGCCCAGGCAGCGTAGAGAGATCACGGTGTAAATCATCGGCGGGAAAATGGCACCCAGACCGTCGCTTGCCTGCAAATGCTCGCGCATCCACGAGGCGGCGCGCTTCAACGCGAGTCGGCGAATCGGTCCCAGCAGAGGCTCGGCTTTCTTGTACAACCAATCGATGCCAAGGAAGAGATTACCCCAGCTGAGCAGACGCTCCGAAGGTTTGGCCGGCCAAAGCGGAGTCCAGGGATCGCGAAGGAAAAGCTCGGCAATCCCTTTTCCTTCGGGCAGCTGCCTCACGGGTTTGCAGGCCGAGAAGATGCTGAGCGGTACGACGATGGTGCGCGTCCAACTGGACATGGCATACAGATTGATGTACATCCAGCGCGGCAGCAACACCAATTCCGGCGGCACCGAAGCGCAATTGGCATAGGGGAATTGTCCCAGCAACGCCAGGTAAAACTTCGTGAAGCTATTGCAGCCCGCCGCACCGCCCAGACCGCGAATCACTTCAAGCGCCCGCCGCATGTAGGAAGCGTTCGCATCGTGTCCCGTCAGTTTCAAGGCGAAGTATGCCTTTACCGAGACGCTGAGATCGGCGGGGCCGCCGGGATAATTGTTCCAGCCTCCGTCGGGCATCTGCTGCTTGAGAAGATAATTCGCCGCCTTGCGGCACACGTCCTCGCCCTCGCGGCCGAGGAAGGCCATCAAAAGAACATATTCCGATTCGAGAATGGTATCGCCCTGCAATTCGCCGACCCAATGACCGTCGGCCTTTTGCATCGAGAGCAGACAGCGTTCGGCGCGTTGAATG
>JAKBCS010000150.1 GCA_021807595.1 Planctomycetota bacterium
AGAGGTTGTTCGGGCAATTTGACCTCGAAACGCTGGACGGCTCCATTCTTGGTCAACTCGTTTTGCACCATCTGGCGAACTTCGTTTTCATCGACGGACAACTCGGCCCCTTCCAAGAGGCGTCGGACGATGGCCGCGATGTCCTCCGTTGGCAATGCGGAGACGGTTGGAGCCGGTATCTGAGCCGGCGCAGCTTGAGGAACGAGAATCTCGCCGTTGGTCGAAGTGTGGCAGCCTGCATGGGCCCATTTGCGATGGGCGATGCGGGTAATGGAATCGCCGGCGTCATACTCTTGTCCGCACTTCTGGCACCGACCGGGATAGCGCGCCGCAATCGTCCGCGTCTTTGTCGTCGTAGTCATCGTCACGTCTCGTACTCCTTGGGGTCGAAGGTTAAATGTCATGGGAGAATAGAAAGCATCAGTCGTGCCAATTAGCATAACAGAGATATTTTTAATGGCTTATTGGCTTCGGCGTGGCGATGACGGCAGAGCGTTAAGAGTGTCTGCAAACGCCGAGGCGGCGATGTCGGACGGACGGGGTGAATACAACGGCCTAATGGGATGTGTCACAGACGAGGGGATCGAGGCATAGTACGGCGGTTATTCTGCGGCTTGCCGCTGCCACGCGGCGTGGCGCAAGAGCGAACAGGGGCTGTACTTTTTTGCCAAGAGAGCGTCGGTGGAGTTTCCCTCGCTTGTTTGTTACTTGGCTTGCAATTCGGGAATGCTCTCCAGGGTTTTCTTGACAATCCTCCGCACGCCGTCCAGGAAAGCCGCATCCTCTTTTTCCCGGTCGCCTTCGACGTTGAAAGACTCCACGTCGATCATGCTATCAATCGCGTCACGGAGAAGCGTCTGCATCATGTCGGGAGGAATGGCTTCCAACTCGTACACGTTCTCGCCGTGACGCCGCCAGCACCGGCGAGGATTCTGGAGCATCCGCTTACGGTTGGTTGCGATCCCCAACGGATTCCCACGTCATACGAAGGTGGTTTCCGCCCTGCCAACCTTCCTTCTTCGACATCTCCCATACGTCACCCCCATACACATACACACACACACGCCGCGTTGACGATCCCCGGAGATCGTCAACCACGCCGTTGACGATCTGCCCGGACAGGGCAGATCGTCAACGCGATCGTCAACCGTAAGTCCTTGTCCCATAACGCGAATGCCCTCCCGTTGACGATTTGACGATGATTTCTCGTGCGTGCGTGCGCGCGAGTATCGTCATCGTCCAATCGTCAACCTTCCTCCCCCGGCTCTCGAGACGACTGCTGCTCGACGGTGCCGTCCAGCTTCTCCATTGCAGGAGCCGCGCCCAACTCGGCGATGAAGTCCGGTGTCAATTCGACCACCCGTTGACCGCAGGCCCGCTGCGCCATCCCGACGCCGTACATCTCGCAGAGTTGAGCGAATCGATACTGGCTCATCTCAGCGAGGCTCCGCAGGTAGGCTTGTCCGCTGCCAAACAGACCGACGCGCAGAGCGATCCGCAGAGTTGCTCCATTCCCTTGATCCTCGCGGCGACACCAAATGAGATAATTGCGAACTTGTTGCCATGGACCGGACTTGGCAAAAAGAGTCGCCCAGTTGAGCAGCGTTCGCCGCTCCACGCGCATTTCCTCCTCATCCCTGTGCTTGTAGCCGAGTGCTACATGGGTATGGAGACCGGCGGCGACGTTCGCGCGGAATGCTTCGCTGGCCGATTGGACGATTTCCGGCGACTGTTCCTCCTCCTGCAACGAGTCGAGGACACCACGCCAGGCGACCGGTGCCCACGTCTTGAAGAATTTGGGCAGAAGCGATCGTGTAACACCGTCTTGGTTGCGCGGAGCATCGGAGGCCATCGCAAGATCGTCAATCACCTGCGGAGTCGCAGCAAAGCAGGCTTCGGACGCGCTAATGATTCGTCCATGAGCATCGCTGTACAGAACCGCGCCGCGACGAAACGTCGGTCGATAGTAGGTGCGTAAATGGTTGCTGATGATGTCCAGCGCGGGCAATGGACATTGGCCGGACGGGACAGTTTCTTTAGGACTGTTGCCGCGCGGATCTGCGATCCGCGCGGCGTCGCGGATGCGTCGGGCCACCGCCTCCACTTGCTCGCCCTCAATCACGTCCGGTTGCTTGCCGGCTGCCAGCAGGTCATCGATGCCCTTTCCGTCGCTTTCGTCCCAGAGTTCCAGAACGACGGCAAAGCCGCGATCGAGTAGGCGTTTGGTCAGAGCATGTAGTGCATCGCCGACCGCGCGCTTGCGGCAAGCGTCCGCGTCGAGGGCAACCCGGATCGTTTTCGCTCCGATCTCTTGCAAGAGTCGAGGCAAGCGACGCCAAGCACCAAGGCCCGGCAGGCCGAGGGTGAGCATGTCGGATAGATGGGTCGCCACGTCTGCTTTGAGTGCCCCTTCGGTGATGCGCACGGCACTCTTGTCCCCTTTGAATCGCGGAACATGGATCGGAGCGCCAGGGCCGGATCCGCCTCGCTTCTTGGAAGATAGCCACAGATATTTGCCACTCTTGCCCTGTTCGTCCGGGCGGACTTGCAGCGCGACGATGCGCTCCTGCGCGTCGCGCACAGGAATAAGCAAGCCGGCGCGGCCCGCTACGGTCCAGTATGCGCCGTTGCCCTCGGCAACAAAAAACCCCGGTACGGTCGGCAGGTGCTGCTCGAACCCCAACTCGATCAGTTTGCGAACGGCCCGGTAGCGGCGACGCTCGGGGAGAGATCTGTAGCCAGCGGCCTTCAGTCCATTTTGTAGCCCGCGCTTTTTCAAGGCGGCGACATGCCCATCGGAGAGATCGAGACAGCACAGCAGGGCGTGGTAGATGTTGTGCCGAGTGTCGGCGTCGGCGAGGCGACCGCCGCCATCGGCGAGATGGTAGCGTGGCTCAGTCGGCATTGGCGCGGGGGTGAGGCGATGCGCCCAATAGGTGCGACCATCCTTGCTCATTTTCGCCTTCGATGGCTCTCCCACGCGGTAGCAGATGCAGTAGTCGCCGTCCTCGCTGACCGAACATTGATCGGGCTTACTGCAAATGGGACAGGGATGAGCGGTCGTGACGTTGCGAAATTTACGACGGTGGCCGTTGCCAGAATCGTTGTTTCTCGACATAATAACTCTTATCCACTCTGTAAGTTCGATGGTTGGATATTCGCGCCGTCTCCTGGCAGGGGGACGGTCGCGCCATTTCAGATCCCAATTCGGTCTAACTCGCGCGCAGCTAGTTCGCTTGCCTTCCGCCTTTGTGTTGGCGTTCGCGTTGTCGGCCTAGCCTCGGTATCTGCATGCGGAGTTTGAGCGGCGACGAATCGCATGAGCGCTGGTTCGCTCGTGAGCCAGCGACCAGCGAGACGCGCTGCCTCTAGGTGGATGACACTCCCGTCCGGCAGGCGCACGCCGGACGCGATCCAGCGCAGTAGACAGCTGCTATGGACCGGACGCCCTCCGCGATTGGAAGGGATGCGACGGGCGGCCTGGCTCAGCGATAGGCCGAGGCCGGCAGCGATCTCGGCGAGAACCGGGGAGTCGAGAGCAGGTGAAATCTGTGTCACGGATGTCCCTCGCAGTGGTGCGATGTAATCACTGCGAGACAGACTATCAGGGTGTGGAGGGGTCGTACTACCCGAGAGAAACTACCGAGTTACCCGAGAAATACTACAGAGAGGTTTATTGTCTACTTATCAACCGCAATGTCCCAAATCGCGCCCTCGCCGGTACCATCGGCGCGGAAGCGAATAGTTTGCGGCTCTAGCCGAGCGTTCAAATCCGCGAGAGTTTTGTTGAGCTTGATCGGATCTTGGAATGGATCGTCGATGCGGCGTGGCCAGCCGGCGCGGGCAAATGCCTCGATGATGTCGCGTTGGTTTTTCGCGGGCGAGGTGTAACGGCGAACCAGACGCCCGTTCCAAGATAATTCGCTCGCCTCTTCGTCCCAGACGGGGCAAGTACATGCCTCTGCCGACCGTCGCTCACCGCACTCCGTGCAGCGCACTGGTATCGGCTGATCTGGCGGTTGTAGGATGTATACCGGCCACGGTTGTTGCGGGAGCGGTTCCCGCTCCTCTCCGCCATCGGTGACGCTGTTCGCGGCGGCCATCGCCTGTGTCCGGCGAGGCGGCATACCCCCAGCTTCAAAAAAAACGTCCAGGCTCGATTGCAGGCACACCCAGCGCCATCCTCGGGACCGGCTCCAGCGGTCGCGAGCCACGACACGCTTCGCCTCAATGTCTCCGCGTTGTGCATAATACAACACCCGGCTTGCCGTCGTACCGTAATACCGAGCCGCGTGACGGACGGAAAGCCACTCACCTCGTTCGTCGCAAAAAGGGGGCGCATACCCGGCAAAAAGTATCTTTTTCAGTTTGCGGATATCTGCCTTGGACACTACGGTAGCCGACTGAACCGAGCCCCTACTCGACAGGATCAATTTTGTGGTTTGCGAGTATAAAGGGCGGTCAAGGTAGGGACAGCCCCTCGTCCACTCCATGATCGTTCCATTTGAGACATTTAATTGTTCAGCCGCTTGTGTTACAGTCAGCGTATCCTTCGGCGCACGCTTCACGCGGCATGTTTTTGCGGCCATCAGTTCCACACGCTTAAAAAAAACGTGATTATAAAGTTTCCCGTCGGTGCCTTGTACCCTCATGTTCTCGGAGGAAATCTCTCCATTTTTTCGCAAGCGCAAAAGGGTATCTCGGCTGAGACCACTCATTCTCATGGCCTGCTTGATCGTTAGCAGTTCGGAGGCGGCGGGCATTTTTTGACGACACTTCGCCCGCTGTCGCTTCACCTCATCGATCTGATCAAGGGCGAAGAAATTGTCTTCGCGGTCGAAAGCATTGGGGCAGGGGAGCGTTTGCAGGGGGGCCGAGTCGGAGAGATAAGGACACCCGATGCACCGCCACCTGTGGAGCGTGGCGGTACTGACACCGAGCAGCTTGAGCGCCGTGCGGGGCGCAACCCATTCGCGTCCGTGATTGTCAACAAATGTTCCGCTCTTTGCCCGCCACTTTCGCCGAATGGCCTGCCGCGTCCAGTGTTGAGGATAGCGGGCATAGGGCTTGTTTCCTGGAACGGCATCAATTTGGCATTGGGCGGCGATTTCGGCAAGAGTAGGCGCGTGGAAAAACCAAAGGGAGCGAACGCCGCGCTGTCCCTCAACGCGCAATGCAATCCTGCGTGTCTTGATTTTTCGGCCCTTCAAATAGGGACAGCCGTAGCGCCTCCAGTAGTGGAGGAGGTCGCTAGAGTATCCGTGCGCATTGTTGCGAACGCAAACCCAATCGCCACCCTTCTCGATGTCGGCGACAGTTTGTGGCAGATCGACTTTTGCCATGAACCGATTACCCCATCGGCAACCTCATTTGTAGTAAATTAGCGGGGGCAACCCGTGAGGTGCGGGAATTCGGGAGCGACCCTATCCCCCGCTGCTGCTACTATACGAGCGTGCGCCATCGCGTGCAAGCTCCGTTAGCCGAGCCGCTCCATCACGCTCGCCGCTTTGGCCGCGTCCAACTCGGCGTAGACCTCGGTGACTGCGGACGTGCGATGACCCAGCACGGCGCGGGCGGCGTCGAGACCGGCCTCGCGGCGTATCTCCGTTGCCTTGGCGTGCCTCAGTTGGTGCGGATGCCAATGAGGGATAGCCGCCGCTCGACACATCGAACAGGGTTCCTCCGCCGAGCGCTTCCGGCACGCGGGACAAGCCCGCGCAGCGTTAGCCTTGGCAATCCCCTTGGCTATGGAGTTGTCGTAGCTCGACACTGGGTAATGGTCGCCCGGTTGCCGTTGCGGTTTGGGCTTCGGCCTTCGCGCCGCCTGCGACGGCGTCACTTTGCTCCGGCGCTTGCTTCGTCGTCCAGCGTCGAATTCCGCCCGCTCTTCTCGCGGTTGAAACAGGTACTCCGTCAGCGCCAGACGCAACCACGGCCGCAAGACTTGCTGTCCCTTCGGACCGATGAGGATTGTCCGGCTCTGACCGCGATGCGCAGTCTTGTGTGTGGCCGGACGGTACAGCCAAACCTTGCCCGTCGTCTCCAGGTCCATCGTGCGCATAATCGTAACTTCGCCAGGCCGCATGCCCGTCAACCATTGCAGTTCGACCATCGCCGCTATCCGCGTGCCGAGAAAGGGCAAGGTGGCGCGCACCCACTCCTCCGCCACGGGTTTGACGGGTTCGGTTTCGCGGGCGTTCGTTCGTCCGGCGCGCAGCCCCTCCACGGTATGCAAACGCAGGAACACTTCGGGGGCGATAAGCTGGCGCGCTCCCGCCCACTTGAACAAACGCTTGACGCGGGCAATGTCCTTGTTGATGCGGTTGCGGCATAGGCCGTCGTCGATCATGCGGCGACGCAACGCTTCCAAGGCGAGCGTATCGAAGGACGCCGCCGGCGTGTGGCCGTAGAGATTTTTGAGGCGTCGGAGGGCGAGGCGAATCGCGTCCACTTCGCTTGTGGGCGTGCCGTCCGCATGACGGTAGTACGTTTCGACGTGGGCCCAATAGGCGACGATGAGTTCGTTAATACTCAGGCCATCCAAGACGTTGTTCTTGGCGGGCAAGCGGCGTCCGTTCGCTTCCCACTCGCCCAGCACGCGCGCGTATTCGCGGCGGCTGTCGGCGCTGCCGTACTTGCCGAGCAATACATCGTGGCGTTGGCCGGAGGGATCGGTGAGCGTGACGATGGCTTGGCCGGATGCCTTGTGCTTGCGGTAGGTGGGGATACCACGCGGTCGAGACATGAGAACAACCCTTTCCGAGTTTTGCGGAATGTTCCGCAGAATCCGGGTTTTCGGGCCGCTCTCTCGACCGTCGAGAGGTACGCTTAACATGCGTTCGGCTAAGGCTTTGTGTCAACTCCCCGAGTAGGACTCGAACCTACAACAAACCGGTTAACAGCCGGTTGCTCTACCATTGAGCTATCGGGGAAAATGGACGAGCGTGGTCGTAGGGAGGACCGTTCGTACGCTCGTCTGAAGATTTTGTAGAATAATTTCACCGCTTTCGCAAGATCTCTTTGCGAAATAGCGGACGCCCCGAACACGTTGAAGGGGACGGTAACGCGCGTGGGCGAGCGAGTGGCCATTGTCGGAGCGGGGTTGGCCGGGTTGGCCGCGGCGACGGCGCTGGCACAACGCGGATACGATGTCGCCATGCTCGAAGCTCGACAACGACTCGGTGGACGGGCCAGTTCGTTTACCGACGCCGCGAGCGGGCAGATTCTCGATACCTGCCAACACGTCAGCATGGGGTGCTGCACCAACTTTTCGCACTTCTGTCGAACGACCGGCATCGCGCATCTGCTCGAAAAACAAGCCGATTTGTGGTTTATGACGCCAGATCGCCGGGTCAGCCGGTTGCGGGCCGATGCGTTGCCGGCTCCGCTCCACTTGGCCGCGAGCTTTCTGCGCGCCCACTATCTCAGCCCAATGGACAAACTACGCATCGGTTGGGGATTGCATTGTCTCCGACGTACTCCCGCAGAAGACGATGGGCCGTTTCTCGAATGGTTGCAACGGCATTGGCAATCGCCGCGCACTCTGGCGCGCTTCTGGGGACTCGTGCTTACCAGCGCCTTGAACGAGTCGCTTGAGCGCACGGGGTTACGCTACGCTCGAAAGGTTTTTCTCGATGGATTTCTCGGCCATCGGCGCGGCTTCGAGGTCGAAGTGCCGCGCGTGCCGCTGGCTCGACTGTACGGCGTGGAACTGCAAGATTGGCTGACACGGCACGCGGTTCGGGTTCGGCTGGGGTGTGCCGTTCGGCGCTTGTCGATTGAGGAAGGTCGGATCGACGGGATCGAGTTGCGAAACGGCGAGAAGGTGCAAGCCGACCATTACCTCGTCGCGGTCCCTTTCGAGCGATTGTTGGATCTGTTTCCGGACTCGGCAATGGCGCGAGAAAGCTACTTCAGCGGTCTACATAATCTTGAAACCTCACCAATCACCAGCGTTCACGTTTGGTACGATCGTCCGGTGCTGAAATGGCCTCACGTCGTACTCGTCGATTGTCTCGGCCAGTGGGTGTTTGCTCGGGGCGAAGTTGCGGCAGGAGAGCATTATTTGCAGGTGGTGGTCAGTGCCGCGCGCTTGTTTCAGGGTGTGAGACAAGAGGACATTCAGCGGCGGATTCTCGAAGAATTGGCGCGCCTCTTTCCTATAGCCGCTTCGGCGCGGCTGGTGCGCGTTCGCGTCGTGACGGAACGTGCGGCGACGTTCAGCGTTGTGCCCGGCGTCGATCGATGGCGACCCGCTCAGGCATCGCCCATCGCCAATCTCTTCGTGGCCGGCGATTGGACCGCGACGGGTTGGCCGGCCACGATGGAAGGAGCGGTGCGCAGCGGCTACCTCGCCGCCGAGGCGATTCTGGCGCGTCGCGGTCAGGACGAACGCCTGGTGCAACCCGACTTGGCTCGATCCGAATGGTAGATCGAGGTTGTTTTCGTCAGCGGATGCGGGCTTGAAAGCGAACGACGCCGCTGGTTCCCGGCATCAAGCGTCCGGTGATTTCCCAGCGCAGCAGCACGGAGCCGGCCTCGTTGGCCTGGGTGGTGAATACGGCGGGTCGATCCGCTTGCGCGCTGCCGGGGACATATTCGAGTCGCGTCGTCAGGCTATCGACCACGGCCACATCCGCAATCGGTTGACCGCCGTGATTGCTGTATTTCAGCGTGAACGTCACCACATCGCCGACTTGAGCCGACTGGCGATCGGCACACTTGATTAACACCAACGGCTTGTCGGGGAGGCATGGCACTTCATTGCAGCACACGGTCAGATCGCGCGTCTCCACCTCGGCCTGAACGAGGCGCGCTCCCGTGGCGATGCGGCCCGTCACCGAGGTAACGGTAACCGACCCCGTGGCCTGGACGTTCTCTTTGCCGCTGAGTTGACGGGCGAATTGCATTTGCTTGACGAGCTTCACGCGCTCGACTTCGCTCAGCGTCTGGGCGGCTTTGGTTCCGAGCAGAGCAATCGGGCCGAGGCGCACGTTCATCGCCTCAATGAACTCGTAATGCGTCAGCCCGAGAGCCGCCGCAAGGGCTTGGTTCATCGTCGGTCGTTCGCGGCCGCGCGTACCTTTGAGATGCTCGGCGTTGCGCGTTTGCAAAGGAGGAGTAAGTACATCGAAATATCGTTGATGGCGCACCGACCGCGCATCGCTGACACCTTCCACCCCGTTGTAGCGACTCAACGGCGTTTCGCAACGCAAGGCTCCGAAGCGGGGCACGCACAGACAGAGCCGATTGGAAGGGGTGACGTGTCGTCTGCCTCGGCTATCCGTGTACTCGGCGACGGTGTCTTCCGGTTCGACTCCCGCCAACTGGCCGCCGGCGTCGAACCCCGCGCGATTGCGTCCGTCGCCGCCGTCGTGAAGGCACTCTTCCTCCGACGGTCTTGGCCCCAAGCGCGGATCGTGCCACGGCCGGCACACCCAGGGCATGGCCGGAGGCGCAACCGCCGGACGCAGCACTTTCTCGTCGGGAAACAGAATCGTTCCGGGCACGGTCGAGCGGACAAGCTCTTCGTCGGACAGGAGTTCGCGTCCGCCCATGCGGAGAACGAGCATGAGTCTGCCGCGGTCGCGCGCTTCGGCCAAGAGATCGCCTCCGGCCGGCAAGGAAAGCTCGAACGGTTGAGACGCCGGCGTCGAAGCGGGCACGGCGCGATCCGGATGTTCGAGATAGATCGCCTTGCACACGAAGTTCCCGGCCAACACGCTCTCGATGTCGGCCTCGGTGATGACTACGGGAGCGGGATAGCTGTTGGCATTCCGTTTCGGTGGGAGATTTAGGCTGCCGTACACTTCCAACGTCGGATAAATGCTGACGCCGGGGTGGCCAGGGAGATGGCTCAACTTGAGGCGATAATAGTAACCCGGCCGCAAACCGACTACTACCGGCGCGGCGAAGGCGACTCCGGTTGGGCGGCCTTGGTAAAAGGTGGTTCGCAAACCGGGGCCGCCTGTAAATTGGACAAAAAGGAGCGGCGAAGGGCCAATCATCGGCAGCGGCGGCGGCGCTTGGGCGTGCGACCGAGCCGCGCCCAACACAAGAACCATGAAGGCAAGATAAGCGAGAAGACGTTTCATGGTAGGCACCGATCCTTCCGATAGCTCGCGGAAAACCCGTCCGAGTGGAAGGGGCTGCCTTCGCACTCGGTACGGATTTTTCGCGTTGCTCCGCAAATCTGGGCGTTAGCGCGATCCATTCGCCGAGAACGAGTTATTCGCCGTCGATTGCGGCGCGGCGAGTTCGGCCAAGGTAGGTTTGCGAGGCGTGAGCGACTGATATTGTACCGTTCGCACGCCACTGCTGGAGGTTGACTGGCCGACCGGCACGCCGGGCTGACCGGGAAATTGCATTCCAGAGGGCGGCAGCATTCCAGGAACACTCGGCATCGTGGACGGCATTTGTCCGGGAAGCAGTTGACTAGGATCCATCGGCACGTTGGGCAACCCTTGTCCGGGCATCATCGGCTGATTGTTCAACATGCCGTAGGGAACCATCGGCGGCTGCATGGGCATGTTGGGTGCCATCTGGTTGGGCATCCCTGGCATTGGGGCTTGTCCCGCCATGTTGGGCATCCCCGGCAAGTTGGGCATCCCCGGCATTCCCGGTTGTAGATTGACATTGGGCAACCCGGGCCGCATGGGCATCCCAGGCATCATGGCCTGCGGTCGATTCGGGATGGCCGCGAACGGATTGGGCGCGTCCATCGTCGGTGTGTTCGGCGCTTCCAGGTCGATGTTGCCCAGTCGAACGACCAGCAAGATGCTGCCGCGCCGTTTGGCCTCGACAATGGGATCGACGCCCGGTTCTAGGCGCGAGGAGACGACTTCGTCCGGTCCCGTGGCGGCGAGATCCTGAAACTGCGGATCGGGTAAGTAGATCACCTTGACGACGAAGTTGCCCGCCGCCACTTGCTCGAAGTCTTCTTCGGTGAAGGAAATCGGCACGGCGCTATGGGCGAGGAACGTGCAGGTCTTGGCGTTGGACGGCACCACTTCCAGCGTCGGATACAATTCGACGCCCGGACGATTGGGGATGTTGCTCAACTTCAAGCGGTAGATGGATGCCTGCAAGAAATTGTAGCGCGCCGGAGCTTCGAGGTATTGCGGCCCGAAGCCGGGCTTGCCGTCGGCGTTGGGTCCATACCACGAGATTTTCGTGCCGGGAGGGCCAACGAACCGCACTTCGGTGCGTTGAATGGGGAACGGCGCGGGTGCGCCGCCGGTCAGCGCGCCGACGGCAGCTACCGCTCCGGGAGGTTGCGGCGGTCGGCCGATGCCCGGAGGCATGGCACCGAGGGCCGGAATGCCCGGAGGCGTAATCGGACTGCCGGGACCGCCCATTCCTGGCATCCCGCCCATTCCTGGCATCCCGCCCATTCCTGGCATCCCGGCCATGCCTGGCATCCCGCCCATGCCTGGCATCCCGGCCATGCCTGGCATCCCGGCCATGCCTGGCATCCCGCCCATGCCTGGAGCGGGGCACATTCCGCCGGGACACTGGGCGGAGACCGGCATTATGGGATAAGAGCTATTCTTAAAGTAGCCGCTCTGCTGAATGAGATCGAGCGGCATGCTCTGCGCGAGCATGGCGCGAGCGGCATCGGAACCATTGGGTGGCTTGGCGTTGTACGGTGCCTGCAATTCCACGGGTTCGCCCCATGCGCCCTGCACGGTCGGTACGGACGACGGGAACGATGGTCCCCAATGAATCCCATCGGGCGTGCCCTTGTTCCAATACTGTGTCATAAACGGCCCGCCCAACGCCGTGGCCGCTCCGAGTCCCATAAGGGAGGCGACCCCCAGGAACGCTCTGATACGGTGCATAGTTTCCCTCGTCCAAACTCGTAGGGTGGGTCGAGCGGAGCGAGACCCACCATGCCCCCCGGTGAGTCTCGCTCCGCTCGACCCACCCTACAACACTTCTCTTGTTTCCCCGTCCTCGCGCGCACCCCGAAGGGACGAGGGGCGCGAATTCGTCTTTTGTCCTTCGATACCTGTTGGTATAAGTCGGCCCGACGATCGGAGGAACTTTCGTCAAACCCGGAAGGTTTTACCCATGTGGATTTCCCGCTTTCTTTTAGCCGTGGTCGGCGGCGCTGGTTTGGTTGCCCTCTCGGCGATGCTGACGCGAACGGCCGCCTCGGTCGCCCCGGCGCTGTCCGTGGCGGGACCGCCGGCGCAAGATTCCGTCGCCAACGGGACGGCCCCCGCTCCGTATGCCGACCCCGAAGCGCGTCGCTGCCTCCAACGGACGCTCGACGCCTTCCACCCCGGACACGTCGCCTGGCTGGAAATGGAAATCTGGCAGAAGGCCCAGCTGCCCGGATGCGCCTACGAGGCCGAAGGCTCTTATCGCTTGGCTCCCGGACAACGCTTCCGCTTGGAAATGCACACCCATCCCGGCACGGACGAAGGCACGTCCCTCTCCGTCAGCGATGGACGCACGCTCTGGCAAGCGGATCGGCCCGGACCCGGAGCGTGGGAGAACGTCACGCGGTTGAACCTTTCCAATCTGTTCGCCCTGATGAACGGACCCGCCGGCCCGCAACTCCGCAATGAGTTTCTCCAACGCCCCCATTTTCAGGGGATGACCTCGCTTCTGATTCATCTCCGCGACCGGCTGGTGTGGGCCAAGAGCGAACGACTCCGCCAATCCAACGGCGAAGTCATTCATCTGGTCGGCGTGTGGTCGAAAGAGGAAGCGCTGCGAATCGTTCCGCCCGATTATCCCTGGCCGGCCGCCCTGCCACGCCAGTGCCATCTTTTTCTAGACGCGCAAACCTATTGGCCCAAGCGCGTCGAATGGTGGGGGCCGAACGCGAACGGCGACAGCGTCGATCGCATGCTCGTGCAAATGGAGTTTCGGAATCCCGTCTTCAATCGTCCGCTGTCAGACGACGAGTGCCAGCGCCTCTTCGCCTTCCATCCCGGCGAGACCGACATTGAGGACCGAACCCCCACCGTCACCGCCGAGATGACCAAGCGAGCCGGCGAGCTGGCCCCGCGCCCCATGAATCGATAGGTAAAAAAACTGCCTCATTCTTTCACGATGTCCGGTGCGGGGAGCGACGCGGATGGTCTCTCCGATCTCCGTTAGGTTTCTCTGGATGTTCGCACTTCCGCGCTCGCGTTTTATCTGATTTGAAGATCGTTGTTATGCTGTTTTGAGAGCTTCGGCTCAAGCCAGTGCAACAGGGGCGATGTCGCCAAGGTTGTCGCCAACGACATGATTACCATCATGGCGAATAGCGTCGGCGAGATCAGTCGAAGTTCCAAGCCGATATTCAAGACGATCAATTCCATCAATCCGCGTGTGTTCATGAGGATGCCCAACTTCAGGCGGTCGCGCCAGCCGAAAACGGAGGCCCATCGCGCTCCCAACAACGTACCGCCGATCTTTCCGGCGCTGGCTACGACAACGATGAGGCCGCAAACGAGCCACTCCTCCGTCCCAGA
>JAKBCS010000272.1 GCA_021807595.1 Planctomycetota bacterium
AAATCCAAGAGATTTGTTATGAAATGCGATTTAAAGGATAAAGTTAGTCTGGTTACAGGAGCGGCGCGCGGCATCGGCCAGGCCATCGCGGATCGGCTCGCGGCCAACGGCAGCCGGGTTGTCTACACCGACCTTGATCCGGCCGCTACGGAAGCCGCGGCCTCTCGTTCCCCTGGGGCCAAAGGTCTGCGCATGGATGTCACCCGTGCGCAAGAGATTGAAGCAGTCATCGGCCAAATCGTCGCGGAGTTTGGCCGGCTCGATATTCTCGTCAACAACGCCGGAGTCAACACCCTGGCCCATCGCGTCCCCATCGATCAATTCCCGCGCGAGGAATGGGATCGCCTTTTGAACGTCGATTTGACGGGCGTTTTTGAAGTCAGCCGCGTCGCCGCCCGCGTGATGCGAAGCCAGGGAGGCGGGCGCATCATCAACATCGCCTCGATTGTCGGGCTGGTACCCCTGCGGTTGCAGTGCGCCTTCACGGCGGCCAAGGCCGGCGTGGTGAATTTGACTCGCGCCATGGCTCTGGAGCTGGGACCGCATGGCATTCTCGTCAACGGCATCGCTCCCGGCTCAACGCTCACCGAAGGGACCAAGCAATTGTTCTACGGCGAAGGAGGCAAATTTCACGCCAACGTCCAACGGATGCTCGACCACGTTCCTCTCGGCCGCCCCGCCACCACGGACGAGATCGCCGTCGCTGCCCTGTTCCTGGCCGATCCGGAAAACAGCTACATGCACGGCCACATTCTGACTGTCGACGGAGGCTGGACGGCGGGATACGCGCGCGACTTCTGACCGAGCCACGCCGCATCGCGCCATCGACTCCCATACAATAAAAATACCTCGTGCAATGAGATGGCGCAAATCTCATTCGGCTGAGAAAGCGACATTGGACACCTGGTATTTCGGAATATGTATGACAGCTTCCCGACTCACTCTGCCTCTGTGGAACGAGCGCTATGCCGCGCCGCTGGCTCCGACGACCGCCGAAGAGATGCGGGCACGCGGCTGGGATTACGTCGATGTCGTGTTCGTCAGCGGCGATGCGTATGTCGATCATCCGAGTTTCGCCGCCGCCATCCTGACGCGCGTGCTGGAGCAGGCTGGCTTTCGCGTCGCCGTGTTGAGTCAACCGGATTGGCACAGCTGCGACCCGTGGCGGCAGTTCGGCAAGCCGCGCCTGTTTTTCGGCATCAGCGCCGGCAACATGGATTCGCTCATCAATCACTACACGGCCAACAAAAAGGTGCGCAACGACGACGCCTATTCGCCGGGCGGACGCATTGGGCTGCGTCCCGACCGCGCCACGCTCCCCTACTGCCACCGCGCCCGCGAGGCTTTTCCCGGCGTGCCGATTATTGCCGGCGGCGTTGAGGCGTCCCTGCGCCGCCTGACCCATTACGATTACTGGAGCGACACCGTTCGCCGTTCGATCCTGCTCGACAGCAAGGCCGATCTGCTCGTCTACGGCATGGGCGAGACGACGATTGTAGACATCGCGCGGCGATTGGCGGCGGGCGAGACGGTCAAGGATTTGCGCGACCTGCGCGGCGTGGCGTATGTGATGGGCGCGAAGGAATCGGCGGAATTGGCGAGCGGGGGGCGTAAGCCCCCCGATTCGTGCCGTAACGAAGAATCGGGGGGCTTACGCCCCCCGCTCGCCGATCTCCATGTACTACCCACTTTCGAGGAAGTGAAAACCGACAAACTCGCCTTCGTCGAAGCGACGCGCCTCATCCACATCAACACCAATCCACTCAACGCTAAGACGCTCGTACAGTTCCACGAACGCCAGGCCGTTGTCGTCAATCCGCCGGCGCTGCCGTTGACCGAGTCCGACATGGATCGCGTTTACGGTCTGCCCTATACGCGCCGGCCGCATCCGTCGTACACCGAACCGATTCCGGCGTTCGAGATGATCAAAGACTCGGTGACGATCATGCGCGGCTGCTTCGGCGGCTGCACCTTTTGCTCGATCACGGCCCATCAGGGACGAACCATCCAATCGCGGTCGCAAGAGTCGATTATGCAAGAGGTGCGCAAGCTGGCCGACGATCCGGAGTTTGCCGGCGTCATCAGCGACATCGGCGGCCCCACGGCCAATATGTACCAAATGCGCTGCACGCGCCCCGAAGTCGAGGCCAAGTGCAAGCGCCTCTCGTGCGTACATCCGACCGTATGCAAACTGCTCGGCACCGATCACGGCCCCCTCGTCGAGTTGATGCGCCGCGCCCGCACCGAGCCGGGTATTCGCAAGGTGTTGGTCGCCAGCGGCATCCGCATGGACCTAGCTCAGCTGTCGCCGGAGTATCTACGCGAATTGGCCGAGCATCACGTCGGCGGCCATCTAAAGGTCGCGCCGGAGCATACCGATCCGCACGTCTTGTCGTTAATGAAGAAACCGGAGAACGGCAACTTCGAGACGTTCGCCCGCGCCTTCCGCAAGGCATCGCAACAGGCCGGCAAGCCGAAACAATACCTCGTCCCCTACTACATCGCCAGCCATCCCGGCAGCGATCTCCACGCCATGATCGATCTCGCCGTCTTCCTCAAGCGCAACGGCTACCGCCCCGATCAGGTCCAAGACTTCATCCCCGCCCCCTTCGACATCGCGACGTGCATGTACTACACCGGCATCGATCCGTTTACGAAACAGGAGGTGTACATCGCCAAGGGCTTACGAGACAGGAAAATGCAGCGGGCGTTGATGCAGTTCTTCAAGCCGGAGAATTACTTCCAGGTGCGGGAAGCACTCATGCAGGCCGGACGGCAGGACCTGATCGGCGGCGGCTGCGATTGCCTGATCCCGGCCAACCCACCGAAGGAGGCCATCGAGGCAAGAAGGAGTCGAGCCAACGAAGCAACCCGCGACGATCATTACCATACGGTGACGAATCCGTCGAAGGGAGAACCTGTCGGCGAACGTGGCCTGCCAAATCAGGGCTACCGACCGGGAAGGAAGACGGCGCGACGACAGGATCAGAAGCGCAAGCTGAAGGGCGGCGGTTCCGGCCCGCGCATTTAGTCAACAACTCGGCGGCAGGACGGTAAGCGTCCACCCGCCGTGCCGTAGTGGTGCCGGTATTTTCACATTTTT